>CALBGG010000129.1 GCA_937893605.1 uncultured Clostridia bacterium | reverse complement strand
GATGAATATTAACAGCATAAACAGGAAACTGAACAAAAAATTCGGCGGAGCCGTCACGGCGGAGCTCATAGATAACTGCATAGTGCTCAGAGGTGAGCTCGGCGATTGGAACGACGTTGTCGATGCCGGAATGACGGCCGCTACACCGCACTCGGATATACATGTTGTAAATGACATAGTGTACACCGGCTCTCAGCCCGAGAAGATGCACATGCCGATCATAAACGACAAGGCGCTCGACGGTGATACGCCGGACGTTCTCGTTATAGGCGGCGGAATATCCGGAAGCTCTGTCGCACGTGAGCTTTCCCGCTATAAGCTCAATATTCTGCTCATCGAAAAGGAGGCAGATCTCGCGCTCGGTGCATCCGGCCGCAATGACGGCGAGGTACATCCCGGCGTCGATCTTTCCAGGGGATCTTTAAAGCATAAATACATACGCCGGGCAAATCACATGTACGAGGAACTCTGCCGCGAGCTGGACGTTCCGTTCAAGCGCACCGGGCAGTACGCCTGCTTTACGCACAAAAGCTGGCTGCCGTTTGTCAGTCTCTATGCCAAGTGGCGCAGAGACCATGACGGTATCGAGGATACCCGCATCGTCATGGGCGACGAGATACGCAGAAAAGAGCCGAAAATTTCGCCAGACGTGGCCTTTGCGCTGTCCAACCCCTCGTCCGGCAGCGTGAGCCCGTATAATCTCGTCATAGCATACGCGGAAAACGCCGTGCATAACGGCGCGCGCGTTTCGCTCAATACCGCCGTCACCGGCATGGATGTTCACGACGGCGAGATAAAAGCCGTGCACACAAATCGCGGAACGATATACCCGCGCGAGGTGATAAACTGCGCCGGAGTTTATTCCGACGTCATTGCGCAGATGGCGCAGGACAGATTTTTCAGCATCCATCCACGCCGAGGCACAAACTCTATTCTTGACAAAAAAACGGGCGCGTCATTCGGAACGATCGCATCAGTCGTCGGAGCGAAGACTCCCGGACATACTCACACCAAGGGCGGCGGAATACTGCACACGGCGCACGATAATCTGCTTATAGGCCCCGACGCAGTCGAAACGCCCGAGCGCGAGAACACCGCGACAAATGCCGACAGCATCGCCCGCGTTTTCGCAAAGCAGAAGATAACCATGCCCACTCTTACCGAGCGCGACATCATAACATATTTCACCGGCGTCCGCGCTCCTACGTATGAAGAGGACTTCATAATAGAGCCCGGCAGAAAAACTAAGAATATCTACCACGTCGCGGGCATACAATCTCCCGGACTTACGACAGCGCCCGCCGTCGCGCAGGATGTCGCGGCCTATGTCGCCGAGCTATTAGGCGCGGAGAAAAACGAAAGCTTCGACCCCGTGCGCAAGGCTCCCCCGCATCTTGCGGAAATGAGCGACGCCGAGCGCGCAGAGCTTATAAAGAAAAATCCCGATTACGGCGTCATCGTGTGCCGCTGCGAGGAGGTAAGCCGCGGCGAGATACTCGATGCGCTGCGCAGCCCCATATGCGTACCCACGCTCGACGGCGTGAAGAAACGCGTAAGACCCGGAATGGGCAGATGCCAGGGCGGCTTCTGCTCGCCGATAGTCACGAAGATCATAGCCGAGTACCTTGGCGTTCCGCTCACGGAGGTCAAAAAAAGCTCCGAGCAGTCGCCTGTCGTATTCGAGAGCAAAAAGGGGGGCTGCGGCAATGCATGATTACGATGTTATCGTTATAGGCGGCGGCCCTGCCGGCCTTGCGGCCGCGGCTGCGGCAAACGAAAGGAACGCGAAGGTGCTCATCGTCGAGCGTGAGGAGCGCCTCGGCGGAATGCTCAAGCAGTGCATACACGACGGCTTCGGCCTGCGCACCTTCGGCGAACGTCTTGCAGGCCCCGAGTATGTCGAGCGCTATATGGATAAGGTTGCGCAGTCGGAGATAGACGTCGCGTGCAGCACATTTGTTACGCGGGCGAAAAAAACGGGTGACGGCTTTGCTGTCACGCTCGTATCGAGCGGCGGCCTGCGCACCGTTAAAAGCAAGAGTCTCATCCTTGCCACCGGCTGCCGCGAGAGGAGCGCGAAGCAGGTGTTTATCCACGGAACGCGCCCTGCTGGCGTTTTCACCGCCGGAACGGCGCAGCACTTTACGAATCGCCTCGGCGTTATGCCGACGAAAAAGTGCGTCATTCTCGGCTCGGGAGATATCGGTCTTATCATGGCGCGCCGCCTGACGCTTGAAGGCGCGGAGGTTCTCGGCGTTTATGAAATTAACCCCACGCCTTCGGGCCTTACGAGAAATATCCATCAGTGCCTTACAGACTATGATATTCCCCTGCATTTGAGTCACACCGTCACGCGTGTGTTCGGCAGGGATCGCCTTGAGGCGGTCGAGGTCTGCAGGGTGGACGAAGACTATAGACCCATTCCCGAAACTGCGGAAAAAATAGAGTGCGACGCGCTCATCGTGTCCGTAGGTCTTATCCCGGAAAACGAGCTTGCCCAGTCGCTCGGCGTCGAGCTTGACCGTCACACGGGCGGCCCTGTATGTGACGCTCAGCTGATGACAAAGGTTCCGGGCATATTCTCCTGCGGAAATGCTCTGCATGTCAACGACCTTGTCGATTTCGTGTCCGAATCCGGCGAGGAGGCCGGCAGAAACGCCGCGGCATGGTGCGGCGCAAAGCAGAGAAGGGTCGATATAAACATCGGCGATGAATTTTTGTATCTCGTTCCTCAGCAGCTCGACCTTGACAGCGACAATTCCAAGACGGTATTTTATTTCCGCTCGAAGAAGGTTGTTGAAAAGAGTGTGCTGCGCCTTAAAATAAACGGCGAAGAGGTTTGGAAGAAGACCTATCCCTTCCTGCGCCCGCCCGAGATGCAGCAGCTTACGCTCGACATGAGCAAATTCAATATAGACGAAAACAGCGACGTGCGCTTTGAAATTGAGGTGGTAAAATGAAACAGCTCGTATGTATAGGCTGCCCGCGCGGCTGCCGCCTCACGATAGAAAGAAATAACGGCGAGTTCATCGTCACGGGAAACACATGCCCCCGAGGCAAGGCCTTTGCCATAAGCGAAATGACCGAGCCCAAGCGCACGATATGTTCAACGGTCAGAACTTCATTTTCCGTCGTGCCGGTGCTGCCGGTCAGAGTGTCGGATGATATCCCGAAGGATAAAATATTTGACGTCATGCGTGAAATCAACGCCGTGACGCTGACAGAGCGCATAGGCAGGGGAGATGCCGTCATAAAAAATGTGCTCGGTCTCGGCGTGGACGTCATTGCAACAAGCGATCTTTTAAAACAGAAATAGATATAATGCAAAGACGGAGGGAGAAACAATGAACAGACCGCTGATCCTGACTTATGACGTCGGCACTCAGAGCACGAGAGCCATCCTGGTCGATAAGCAGGGCAATATCGTGGACAAGGAGCAGGTCAAGTACGCAGAGCCCTATTTCCGGCAGCGTCCGGGCTGGGCGGAGCAGAAAACGGATTTTTATTTTGACAACATGTGCAAGGCCTCGACCGCGCTCATGGCGCGCAATGCCGACAAGGTGCCCGATATAATCGCCTGCGCAGTCACCGTTATCCGCGACACGCTTGTATTCCTCGATGAAAACTACAAGCCCACGCGCGACATCATCCACTGGCTCGATGCGCGTAAATGCGTTTACGACGATCCCTTCCCCCTGTGGAAGGAAGCGGTGTTCGAGCTCATCGGTATGGGCAAGGGCACGAAGATCGTCTACCGTACCTCGAAGGTCAACTGGGTGCGCCAGAAGCAGCCCAAGGTATGGGAGCGCACAAAGAAGATAGTCTGCCTGCCCGCATATCTCAACTACCGCATGACAGGCCGCCTTGCCGATACCCCGGCAAACACCATCGCACACATTCCAATGGATTATAAGAAAAAGCGCTGGATGAAGGAAAATGACCTCACGCGCTGCTTTTACGATGTTCCGCAGGACAGATTGTATGAGCTCATCCCCTCCGGCGAGGTGCTCGGCCATATCACCAAGGAAGCCGCCGCGCTCACCGGCGCGCCTGAGGGTCTGCCCCTTATAGCAACGGGCGCGGATAAGGCATGCGAGACGCTCGGCCTTTCGGTCGCAAGCCCCGACAAGGCGTCCATTTCCTTCGGAACGAGCTCGACTATCGAGATGTACACCGAGCAGTACTTTGAGCCGCAGGCGTTCCTGCCTTCATATCCGTCGGTCATAAACAAGGCCTGGAACCCGGAAATACAGGTGTTCCGCGGCTTCTGGATGCTCAGCTGGTTCATAAAGGAGTTCGGCGACAAGGACAGGGAGGAAGCCGAAAGACTCGGTGTATCGCCCGAGGAGATCCTCAATAAAAAGGCCGCCGAGATACCTGCCGGCTGTCAGGGACTTATGCTCCAGCCGTACTGGACGCCGGACGTACTCAAGCCCGACTCCTACGGCGCTATAATCGGCTTTTCCGATTACCACACGAAGTACCACATTTACCGCGCCATAATCGAGGGCATATGCCTTGAGCTGTATATGTCCATGAAGAGCATGGAAAAGCGCGGCAAGAAGCACATAAAGGAAATCTATGTCGGCGGCGGCGGCTCAAAGAGCGAACTTGCATGTCAGATACTTGCCGATACCTTCGGTCTGCCCGTTAAGCGCATACATACGCACGAGGCCTGCTCGCTGGGCGCGGCGATGGTCGCATTCGTCGCAAAGGGCGAGTTTGAAAGCTTCGACGAAGCGATAAAGAGCATGGTTCACGAAAAGGACGTGTTTGCGCCCGACCAGAAGAACCATGAGACGTATATGAATATGTACAACAAGGTCTACCGCAAGATATACAAAAACGTAAGGCCGCTGTACGCAACGATGAATAACCTCAAAGAAAGGAACATGATCTGATGAGTCATAAGCAGTACGAGGGCTTCGAGCCCAAATGGGTAAACACTCCCGCGCCGGCGAACAGCTACCGTTCAATATTCCGCTGGGGTGATCCGGAGTTCTTCAAATTCCCGAAGGAATCCCTGTACAAGATGATGAAGGAAGTCTTCAAGCTCACCGATGATGATTTCAGGGAGTACTCCGACGATATCGGCTTTGACCCCGTAGACCTTTCAGACCACCCCGTAAAGCTTGCGCAGGAGCATCTTGACGCGCTCAGGGAGATCGTCGGCGAGGAGGGCTTCTCCGTTTCCGATTACGACCGTCTTGCCGTTGCATACGGCTTCACGGCATACGATATCCTCCGTCTGCGCCATAAGATCATCGACTCCGTTCCCGACGTCGTTCTGTACCCCGACACGACCGAGCAGGTCGAGAAGATCGTCGCGTATTCGACTGAGCATGATATCCCGTTGTATGTCTACGGCGGCGGCAGCTCCGTCACCCGCGGCGTCGAGCCTGTAAAGGGCGGTATCTCGCTTGATATGAGACGACGCTTCAACAAGGTGCTCTCCTTCAACGAGATCGACCAGACCATCACCGTTCAGGCCGGCATGTCCGGACCTGACCTTGAAAAGACGCTTCAGGCGGCCCCCGAGCTATTCGGCGCAAAGCGCCAGTACACCTGCGGCCATTTCCCGCAGAGCTTTGAATATTCCTCTGTCGGCGGCTGGGTCGTAACCCGCGGTGCGGGTCAGAACAGCACCTACTACGGATGCATTGCGGACATCGTTCTGAGCCAGAAATACGCTACACCAATCGGCACCATCACCACCAGCCACTATCCGCGTGAGGCCTGCGGCCCGGATCTTAACCAGATCATGATGGGCTCGGAGGGTACCTTCGGCGTGCTGACCGAGGTCACGCTGAAGATCTTCCGCTGGATGCCGGAAAACCGCAAGAGATTCTCCTACATCTTCAAGACCTGGGACGAGGCGATGAAGGCGGCACGCGAGATGATGCAGCATGAGTGCGGCTACTCCTCCGTTTTCCGTCTTTCCGACCAGGAGGAGACGAGCATGATGCTCAGGCTGTACAACGTCGACGATACGCCGCTGTATCCGCTGCTCGACAAACTCGGCTATAAGGACATGGAGCGCTGCCTTTTCCTCGGCTTCACGGACGGCGAGAAGGGCTACTCCAAAAACGTTGCGAAAAACATCGCAAAGATCGCCCGTCAGCACGGCGGTCTGCCTTTGACCGGCTATGTCACAAAGAGCTGGGAGAAGGGCCGCTTCAACGACCCATACCTGCGCGATACGCTCATGGATTTCGGCATCAC
>CALBGG010000128.1 GCA_937893605.1 uncultured Clostridia bacterium | reverse complement strand
AAATGTGGCGTTTTTGAAGCGTGCAAAAAAGTCACAGACTTTTTTGACACGCTGAAGAGAGCGCAGACACTGAGTCTGCACTCTCTTTTTTATTCAAATCCGTGCGGCACCGCCGCACACAAACAGCTATCCGCTGTCAGCCATCTGCTATCTGCTTGCCGCGGTCTTAATGCGCCGCTGAAAGAGCGCGCATGGCGTTGAGAACGGCGATGACCATGACGCCGACGTCGGCGAAGATCGCAGCGCCCATATCCGCAACGCCGAGGGCGACCAGCAGCAGGCATGCAAATTTGACGCCCAGCGCGAAAATGATGTTTTCGTAGACAATGCGGATGCACTTGCGCGAAATTTTGATGGCCTTGGATATCTTCAGCGGATCGTCGTCCATAAGGACTACATCGGCGGCCTCGATCGCGGCGTCCGAGCCCATCGCACCCATGGCGATGCCGATGTCCGCACGCGAGAGGACGGGCGCGTCGTTTATGCCGTCGCCGACGAAGGCAAGCTTTGCCTTGCCTGTATTCTCGCCGAGCAGGCGCTCGACCTCGCTGACCTTATCGCCGGGCAACAGCCGGCTGTGTACCTCGTCGATGCCGAGCTCTGCTGCGACCTTGTCGGCGACCGCCTTCGAGTCGCCCGTGAGCATGACGGTCTTGTTGACGCCGGTCTTTTTAAGCTCTGCAATGGCCTTGGCGGAGTTGGGCTTTACGATGTCGGAAATGACGATATGACCGGAGTACACGCCGTCGATTGCGACGTGGACGATGGTTCCGACGCTGTGGCAGTCGCTGTACTCGATTCCGAGTTTTTGCATCAGACGGCCGTTGCCCGCGGCGACGGTATGACCGTCAACCTTGGAAATGACGCCGCTGCCGCTTATTTCCTCTATATCGCTGACTCGGCTGCGGTCAAGCTCCTTGCCGTAAGCGCGCTGAAGACTTTTGCTGATCGGGTGCGAGGACGCGCACTCGGCAAGGGCTGCGTACTCAAGGAGCTTCTCGTCCTCTATCGGGCAGTGATGGATACCGCTGACTTCGAACACGCCCTGCGTGAGCGTGCCGGTCTTGTCGAAAACAACGGTCTTCGTCTGCGCGAGAGCCTCAAGGAAGTTCGAGCCCTTTATGAGTACGCCCTCGCTGCTCGCGCCGCCCAAGCCCGCGAAGAAGCTCAGCGGGATGCTGATGACCAGCGCACAGGGGCAGCTGACGATAAGGAATGCAAGCGCGCGGTAGATCCATACGACCCAGTCGCCGCCGGCGCTCATGAACAGGATACGCACAAGCGGAGGCAGGAACGCAAGCGCGAGAGCCGCGTAGCACACGATGGGGGTATATACCCTCGCAAAGCGCGAAATGAACTGCTCGGAGCGCGACTTGCGCGAGCTGGAGTTTTCGACGAGCTCGAGTATCTTCGACACGGTCGATTCGCCGAAGGGCTTCGTCGTGCGCACCTTGATAAGGCCGCTGAGGTTTATGCAGCCGCTTATGATCTCTTCGCCGACACCGACGTCGCGCGGCAGGCTCTCGCCCGTGAGGGCGCTGGTGTTTATCGTTGTCGTGCCGTCTACAACGACACCGTCGATGGGCACCTTTTCGCCCGGTTGGACGACGATGACGGTGCCGGTCTCGACCTCGTCGGGGTCAACCTGCTCAAGCTTGCCGCCGACCTCGATATTGGCGTAGTCGGGACGGATATCCATCAGCGAGGATATGCTGCGGCGGCTCTTTCCGACGGCATAGCTTTGAAACAGCTCGCCGATCTGGTAAAACAGCATAACGAGTACGGCCTCGTTGAAATCACGGCTGCCGCTTATGAAGGCAAGCGCGATAGCGCCGAGCGTGGCGACGGCCATGAGGAAGTTTTCGTCAAAAACGCGGCCGTTTAATATGCCCTTGCCCGCCTTGCGCAGAATGTCATAGCCGATGACGATGTACGCCGCGAAGTACAGGATCATCGCCGGTATCTCCGGGATGCTCACAATATTCAGCAGCGCCAGCAGCACCGCGGCGATTATTATGCGCACAAGCACTTTTTTCTGCTTTTTATTCATATAAATCGTCCTTATACATATGCTCTTCGCCCGGAAGGGCGCTTCGGGTCAGCTTCAATTTAGAGATAGATCTCGCAGTCGTCCTCAACCTTCTTGCAGTTTTTAAGGACCGCCTGCATGACGGCGTCAACATCCGCGCCCTCGGCAAACTCGACGGTCATCTTCTGAGTCATGAAGTTGACGGCGGCCTTCTCGACGCCCTCGGTCTTACCGGCCGCTTCCTCCATGAGGTTAGCACAGTTTGCGCAGTCAACTTCGATCTTGTAAGTCTTTTTCATGATATTTCTCCTATATTTTTGATTTAACAATATAAATTAGACGTTCTAAGATGTCACCGAACAATATCGGCAAGAGTATTTGGCGAGATATTTTGAGTCGGAAAAAGGCTTTCTTTTGCGGGAATACTCTGTGTATTTCAAAAAAGAATAACGCATTTCCGGCTCAAAAGAGCCGCCAAAGGCCGCAGTCGATGTCGGTCGGGGACATAAATATTAAACAATTAAATGATTGTTTAATCGTTATGCTTGCAGTATAATAAGCACAGCCCAAAAAGTCAACGCCATGCGGCGACTTACTTCCGAATGGGCTCAAATCACTTCCGAATGGAGCAACGACATGGAAAACGGAACAATGCCCCACGATCACGGGGAGGAAATAAACCCGCATCTGCGCGAGGCGGCGGCCAGGACGGAGAGCTTCCGCACGGTGTCGGACATATTCAAGCTCCTGGCCGATCCCAGCCGCGCACGGATATTCTGGCTGCTGTGCCACTGCTCCGAGTGCGTTGTGAATATATCATACCTAACCGATATGACCAGTCCCGCGGTGTCGCACCATCTGCGCCAGCTCAAGGACGGCGGGCTCATCGTTAGCCGCCGCGAGGGCAAGGAGGTATACTACAAGGCCGCTCCCGCCGAGCAGGTGCGTCTGCTGCACCTTATGATGGAGAAGACTATGGAGATATCCTGCCCCGAGGAGGATGACGGCGATATTCAAAGCGTGCCCGAGCTTCCCGAGCTCGACGCGCACACGGGCGGTGAGGCGCGCTGTTCCGCCGAGCAGGTCGAGACCGTGCGCCGCGTGCACGAGCTTCTGACCGAAAATCTTGACCGGCGCTACACGATCGAGGAGCTGTCAAAGCGTTTTCTCATAAACCCCTCCTCGCTTAAGGAGACCTTCAAGGCAATCTACGGCAAGTCGCTTGCCGCGCACATCAGGGAGCACCGCATGGAGCTTGCCTCCGAGCTCCTGCGTGACACCGACCTCAGCATTGCCGAGATCGCCGAGCACGTGGGCTACGAAAGCCAGAGCAAATTTTCCGCCGAGTTCAAAAAATACACCGGCAGGCTCCCCACCGAATACCGCAGATTTTCAGAGACAAATTTTTAGAGGCGAATTAAGGCTGTACCGATATGGTGATTTCAGGTGCCCGGTATCGAAGCATTGGCGGAAACCATAAGGCTTTGCACCCCCGCAGGTGCAGCACAAATTTTGCCGCACCATTGCAGGGAACTTATCTTGCCCGTTCCGCTTGCAACGGTTTTTTCCGCACCTTCCGGTCGTGCTGACGCGAAATGCGTATCGGTATAATGTAAAAGCGCCGCTGAAAAAACACGGCACAATGTCAAATCGCATCTGAAAATGTTCATGATTTATTCACAATTGTTTGGACAAATTGTGTATAATATGTAAACAGGAGAGTGTAACATATCTGACGATTTGGCTATGTTTTTTTGATCTAAGAGCGGCCAAATCGTATTTTTCTAAGAATAAAGTTAAAAATTCTTCAAATTATCTGTCATTTCTTCTTTACTATTTTGTCATTGTGTGTTACACTGACAAAAGATATACAAAACTCGGGCATATGTATTGCTTTATACATAATCACTAATGAGCATTAAGTAATATTTATATAAAAGTTAGGGAGGAATATAATGAAACGAGTATTACTTATGGTCTTCAGCATCATCCTTATCCTCGCGTGCATATTCGGTCTGTTCGCCTGCGTTGCCGGCGTCCGTGACGTTCTGAATATCCAGGATTATAAGAAGGCCGACGCAGCTTATGCGAGAGAAAATCTCGAGACCGCTAAGGCCGGCATCGACCAGCTGAAGGAAAACGAAGAGACCTATCTCACCGGCGTAGGCACCTACACCGACGGCCTGAGCCAGTACGCCAAGGGCAAGAACGATTACGCCGCAGGTCAGGCGACCCTCGCAGCAGGTGAGAAGACCCTGGCAGAGGGCTATGCAGCCTACGAGGCCGGCAAGAAGACTCTTGCAGAGGGTCAGGCAAAGATCGACGCCAATACCCAGGCATACAACGAAGGCAAGGAAAAGCTCGCAAAGATCGAGCCCCTGCTGCCTTACCTGAACCAGTATGTTCAGTTCCGTGACGGCACAATCGCAAATCTGCCCGGCTTCAATACCGCTCAGGCATGGTTTGTTTCCGTCGTCCGTCCCCTCGCGTCCCGTCTCGGCCTCGATATCCCCGCGGACGTGACCGACTTCCCCGCATATGTTAATCAGATGGTAGCCGACGGCAAGGCTCAGCTCAAGGAGTATGAGGATGGCCTTGCACAGCTTGAGGAAGGCAAGAAGCAGCTTGCAGCAGCCGAGAAGGAGCTTGCGGCAGGCGAGGAAAAGCTTGCGGCAGGCCGTCAGGAGCTTGCGGAAGGCGCAGCCAAGCTCGTTGCAGCCGAAGGTCAGCTTGCAGACGGCAAGGCTCAGCTTTCCGTTTTTGAGCAGGGCGAGCTCACCCTCGCCGACGGCGCAAGACAGCTGTTTGAAGGCATGCAGCCCTGCTTCAGCTTCTACGGCGGCGAGCAGACCGTAAAATCCCTGCCCGAGTACCTGGCAGAGGAGTTCGGCCTTGAGATCCCCTCGAACCTCATTGTCAAGGAAGACGGTAAGGCGCATGTCAACGAGGAAGCATACGAGGAGTTCGGCGAGTATGTCCTCAGCAACATGTACAAGGTCGACGAGAACGGCCAGACCGTCGTCAAGAACGGCTACGCGATGCTCGACCTCGACAAGTGCGACAGGCTCTGCGAGCTGGCTGAGCAGTACCTGAAGGATCAGGAAGCCGATATCAAGAGCGAGGTATTCGTCCGCGTCGGCATGTACGTTGCTCTTGCAGTTGCAGCCATCCTCGGCATCATCGCAGGCATCTTCGGTATCGTTGCAGCCGTCAACGGCAGCAAGCGCACCGGCAAGACCCTGAGCCTGATCACCGCTATTATGGCAGTCGCAGTCCTCGTGACCGGCCTTGTCACCAAGTTCCATGACTATGTTTACACCATCCGTGTCGATACGGCCGGCAACTATGTCGGCGAGACGGCCTCAAAGCTCGATTTCACTCCCGTCCAGGAGTATTCCGGCTCGCTCCATCTGACCGCTATCTGCGTCCTCGCAGGCGCTGCGATCCTGGGCGTTATCTTCGCCTTCATCGCAAGCAAGGCAGCCAAGGATAAGGAAGCTGCTCTTGCAGCGGCAGCCGCCGAGGATGACGACGACATGCACGGCGACGCCGCAAGCGCTTACGCGGC
>CALBGG010000127.1 GCA_937893605.1 uncultured Clostridia bacterium | reverse complement strand
CGCCTCCGACAAGCTCGCAAACGTCAAGGAAGCCACCTGCACCGAGGAAGGCTACACAGGCGATGTCGTCTGCAAGTTCTGCGGCGAGGTCATGAAGCCCGGCGAGAAGACCAAGATGGTCGATCACACTCCCGAGGCTGTTGAGGCGAAGGCTCCCACCTGCACCGAACCCGGCGTGACCAAGGGCACGATCTGCAAGGTCTGCAAGAAGGTCCTTGAGGCTCAGGAGACTGTTCCCGCTCTCGGCCACGATCCCAAGCTCGTTAACGCCAAGGACGCGACCTGCACCGAGGATGGCTACACCGGCGATAAGGTCTGCACCCGCTGCAACGAGACCGTTGAAAAAGGCAAGACCCTCGATAAGCTCGGCCACAACTACGTCAATGGTATCTGCTCCCGCTGCGACGCAAAGCAGCCCGGC
This sequence comes from uncultured Clostridia bacterium, assembly GCA_937893605.1. GTDB lineage: Bacteria > Bacillota > Clostridia > Oscillospirales > Oscillospiraceae > F23-B02. Next base: position 9,102 of record CALBGG010000127.1, on the reverse strand, counting down.
TACATGCCGTTTACCGACGTTAAGTCCGCCGACCAGTTCTACAGCGATATCATGTGGGCATGGGAGAACGGCATCGTCGAGGGCGACGATACCGGTATGTTCCGCGCCGACAGCAAGCTCACCCGTGCACAGGTCGTCACCATGCTGTGGCGTATGTACGATAAGCCCACCGCAAAGAACGCCGCAACCTTCACCGATCTGACTCAGAATTGGTACAAGGACGCAGTTGCATGGGCGGTCGAAAAGGGCATAGTCAACGGCGTAGGCAATAATAAGTTTGCTCCCAACGACACCTGCACCCGCGCACAGATCGTCACCATGCTGTGGCGTCTCAACGGCTCGCAGAAGGTCACCCCGACCATCAACTTCACCGATCTGACTCAGGATTGGTATAAGAATGCGGTCGCATGGGCTGCCAACAACGGCATCACCAAGGGCGACGGCGCAAGCCACTTCTATCCCGCGAATGCCTGCACTCGCGGCGAGGCTGTTGCGTTCATCCACCGCACCGCTGTGCTCGGCAAGTGATCACACAATAATTTTAATAACTCCACGTCCCCGACGTGGAGTTATTTTTACAGGGAGAATGAGATGAAAAAACGAATACTGAGCGCGTTTATTGCGCTTTTGCTGCTCTGCGCGGCTTTCCCGGTGCCCGCGCTGGCCGACGGCTCGTGCGGCGAAAATGTCCGCTGGGAGATAAGCTCTGCGGGCGTTCTGACGATATCCGGGGCAGGGGAGACGGCCGATTTTGAATCGGGCGATGCTCCGTGGTACGCAAGCCGCGGCGATGTGCGCAGGCTCATTGTTTCCGAGGGCGTCACCGCCATAGGAAACGGAGCGTTTTCCGGCTGCGGGCTTATTGAAACCGTCAGCCTGCCGAAGAGCCTTCAGCGCATCGGCGACAGCGCCTTTGACGATACCTACGGCCTCAAAAGCGTTTACTACGCAGGCTCGATCGCCGACTGGAAGGCGATAGATATAGGTCTGGGCGTAAGCTTCGGCTCGGCCGAGCTTGTCTGCGCCGATAAAACAGAGCCATTTTCCGATATCTCCGGCTGGTATCACGACTATATCATAACCTGCTACATGGCCGATATCATAAACGGCTGCGGCGACGGTACGTTTCGCCCGGAAAATAACGTAACCCGTGCGCAGTTTATCATGATGCTCTATAATATGGGCGGCCGCCCTCCGGTATCGGACACCTCGCTCGGCTTTGCCGATGCCGCGAGCATATCTCCGGTCTTTGCTGCTGCCGTAAAGTGGGGCGTAAAGGCCGGGATAGTAAACGGTTACGGCGACAACACCTTCAGACCGGATGAGAACATCAGCCGCGCGCAGATGGCGGCCTTTGCTTATCGCTTTCTGAAGCTCGGCGTGAGCGAGGCAGCGCTCGACAGTCTCAAGGGGCACAACGACTTCCGCGACTACGCGAACATCCCGGACTACTTCTGCGAGGCGGTCGACGTGATGGCGAACACCGGCGTCATACAGGGCTACCCCGGCGGCGTTTTCGACCCCGACGGTCTCGCTACCCGCGGCCAATCCGCCGCCATAATGTCGCGTCTGCTCGTCGCCCTGACCGAACTGCGCGAGCAATAACATAAAATCAAAAAACGGCAGAGCATTTTTTGCGCCTTTGGTGCATATATAGCAGCAATGCCGGCAACTGTTAATATTTGCGGAACCTGCACTTAAGTGAACTGCCTGTATTGCATTTTTACGGCCACGGTGTTAAAATATCTTGCAAACAAATTATAAGGGGACAAAAATGGATTACGAATTGCAGATAGGGCTTAAGATCAAAGCCTGCAGAACAGACCGCGGCATGACAATGAAAGAACTGGCGGAGCAGGCTCAGATAACCCCTTCCATGCTCAGCCAAATTGAAAAGGGGCAGGCCAATCCGTCTCTTAACACTATTAGGTTGCTGTCTAAAGCCTTAAATGAACCTATGTTTCGTTTTTTTATGGATGAGGTAAGTGTTGAAAACGATGTTGTGCGAGGAGATAAGCGCAAGCATATTATTGAAAATGGCATAGACTACGAAATGCTCACGCCGGACATGTGCGGAAACCTTGAAATGATAACGATGACTCTCAAACCGGGCGCTGTTTCTTGCGAACAACCGATGAGTCACATCGGTGAGGAAGTCGCGCTTATCCTGAGCGGTACCGTCGAGCTTCTCTTGGAGCATAACAGCATTACGCTGTATGCAGGAGACAGTGTTCGTATCAAAAGCAAGATAAAGCACAGCTGGCGCAATATCGGTGACAGTGAGATGTCACTTGTGTTTGCCGTATCGCCGCCCAATTTTTGAGGATTCAGTCAAGCATAATTAAAAAAAGCAGCTGTAGAAAAGCTACAGCTGCTTTTTGTATAAGGGAATGGTATCAGATATTCTTTGTGGTCGAGTTGCCGCGAATGTCGACATGCACCAGATGATCGACTTCATCTCCGCGAACGCCTATATAGTAGCTGGTCAGATTGGCGGTGGAGCAGGAATGGTTAGGAATTATCATGATCTTGTCTCCGACCTTAAGGTCGGTGCTGCCGTCAACATGAAGCTTCCCGACTTCCTCGGAGAGACTGTAGACGGTAAGCTCGGGGTGCCCCTTCACAGTACCGAAGCCCCTTATGGAAGAATTGCCGTGTGCCCCCTGATCCAAACCGAGGCACTTCGCACCGGCGTCGCATATGAAAAGATCGTCCGACGGATGCGATATTACGGAAGCAAGGACATACATGGCGCACTCGTTTTCATCGGCAGTCTCGGTAGAGAGCTGAATCGTGTCGTTGAATATATAGTTGCCCGGATGATAAATACCGATATTCTCATCGGATATCGAGCCCCAGAAAGTGGGGGTCGAGCCGCTGGATATGATCTCAAGCTCATAACCTGCCGCACGCAGAGCATCAGCTGCTGCTGCAATTGCGCCGACCTCATCCTTACAGTATTTTTCTATATCATCGTGGCAGCATGCGCCGTAAACATGACCGGGGTGGGATGAGATGCCCTTGAAGCAAAGATTTTCAAAGCGCTTCATCATGTCGGCAAACTCTACGGCCTTTTCGGGCTTTACGCCGAAACGGTGCAGCCCGCTGTCGATGATTATTGTATAGTTGATCGTCACGCCCGCCTTTTGAGCGCCTGCATTTATTGCGCCGGCGGCGTCGGGGCAGTCAATGCGGATAATAAATCCGGGGCATTTTTTTGCAAGCTCAACAACACGGGCGATGGACACATCCGTTGCCACGGGGTATGCATACATTATGTTTTCCATGCCGGCGGCGCACAGTGCCTCTGCTTCGTCGAGAGTTCCGCATAAATAGCCGGTGCAGCCGTACTCGGCCTGAAGCTTGGCGAGCTCGGTGCTTTTGTGAGTCTTGATCATCGGCCAAACCTGTTTTCCGTATTTTGAAGCCTCATCGCAGTACTTTTTAAGGTTGTGCTCCATATAATCAAGATTCAAAAGAATGGCGGGGGTATAGATTTCGGAAATTTTCATCAATTAGGCTCCTTTCAGACAGTGCTTTTTAATGTTTAAGATCAGAGGAATATCAGATAGAGAACAAATACGCAGGCGAGGGAGGTAACAGCCTGGAGAATGCTGATCAGCGGGAAAACTCTGTATGCGACCTCAGGCTTCATATTTGAGGTTGAAGTAACGACCCAGAAGAAGTCGTCGTTGCCGTGGAAGACCATAAATCCGCCGGACGCACATGCAAGCATTGCAATGACAAGTCCGATGGGAGAGTTGAATCCCAGCACATCAACAAGAGGCAGCAGCATAGAAGCGGCGGTTATCATGCCAACAGTGCCGGAGCCTATGGCTGTACGGAATATTGCGCCGATTATAAACGGAACGAGAATGCCGACGCTGGCGCCCGAGAATGCATTATGCACGATAGTCTCGAGATCGGACATCTTCAGAACAGTGGCAAAAGCGCCGCCTGCGCCGACGATGAGCACGATTTGACCGGCGGTTTTCAGCGCTTCGCCGAATTCTCCGTCAAATGTCCAGACATTTTTATCGTGTGGGCAGATTCTCATATAGGAGATAAAGGCAATGATCAGGCCTATAAGCAGAGCGACGCTTGTGTTGCCCAAAGAGTAAAGAATATTATATAAGGTGCCGTCGCCGAAGGGCGCGGATTCAAGCGATGCAACGGTACGGAGAAGCATGAGAACGATGGGAAGAAGTATGGGCAAAAATGCTGCGAGAGGACTGGGATATTTGCGGTTTTCTTCGGGCGTTGCCTCAACGGTAAGCTCTTCGGGCATGTAGTAGTACTTTTTTCCGAGGATCTTTCCGGCAAGGAGGGCGACAAGGACGACGGGGATAGATACAAGCATACCGAGCAGTATTACAAGACCCAGATCGGCGTTTAAGATACCGGCAACAGAAAGCGGCCCCGGAGTCGGCGGAACCAGCATATGCGTTGCGTGCAGGCCCATTGCCAAGGCAACTGCCATGGTGGTCATACTTACCTTTGTGTCACGCGCCATACGCTTAGCAAGAGGCGACAGAAGAACAAAGGCAGAGTCGCAAAAAACAGGGATCGAGACAAAATAACCGGTGAAGGCAAGACCAAGCGCGGCGTGCTTCTTGCCGGTTATCTTGAGTATGGTCTTTGCCATGGTCTCGGCAGCGCCGCTTTTTTCAAGCAATGCGCCCATAACGGTGCCGATGGCTATAACTATGCCTATTCCGGAAATTGTTCCGCCCAGACCATCGGCATAGGAGGTCATAATGTCGTTGATATCGTGTCCCATCATCAGCCCGAAGGCGATAGCTGCAGCAGTCAGTGCAAAGAAGGGGTGGAGCTTAACTTTAACGGTCAGAAATACGAGAATTGCGATTGCTATAATTATGCATATGATAACTAATGCCGGACTCATAATTTACTCCCTTTCATAATTTCCTCTCCCAAGTATATCGGGAGGCGCTGTGAGGCAACCTATAATATAACTTCCTGTGCACAGAAGCGCATAATTAAATCTGATTTAATTATGCTATGATGATTGAACAATATCATGGCGATAATTAAATGTCAATAAACTTTGGCGTGAATTATTAAATTTAACTAAATGCGGTGCGCGCAGATTGTTTAAAACGTATATATGAAAGCGGCAAAAAGCAAGAGAAGTGAATTACTATGGTTAGATAAATCTTCAGCTCCCCGCGGTTATCCGCGGGGAGCTGTTTTCGGTATATTGCGTCGTATCAGCGCTTTTCCTGCGCACGGATGAGATTTTTGTAAAAGCTCACAGCACCCGGCAGGCAGTTGTATTCAATGTTTTCGTTCAGACCGTGCATCCCCTTCATCTGCTCGGGGCCGTAGATCACGGGAGCAAAGCGGATGCAGCTTTTGCACACGGGCTGATAAAACTGCGCGTCGGTAGCTCCCGTCATGACGTATGGGCTCACCGGCAGACCGGGGAAGGTCGCGTTAATAACGGCCTCGACCTGCCGGAACGCGTCGCCGTTGATATCGACCGCCGGAGTGTAGTCATTTGCGTGGATGACCTCCATCTCAAGCCCGTGCTTTTCGGCGATGCGGCGGATGATGTCAAGGCTTTCCTTTTCACCCTGATGCGGGATAAAGCGCATATTCGCGCTCACCGTCGCCTCCTGCGGCAGAACATTGCACGCGTCCGAGCCGGACTGCATGGTGAAGGCCACCGTCGTTTGCAGCATCGCACCGGCCTGGGCGCTGATCCTGCCGAGAATGGGCTTGAGCATCGGCGCGAACAGCCACAGATTGCCCATGACGAGCTTGAGCGGGAACTTGGCATAGGGTGCGAGCTTGGCGAACATCGCTGCGACCTCGGGCGGGAACTCACGGCGGAAATAATTATGCGTTTCAATGTCGTTAACGAAGGCCGCCAGCCGTGCGATAGGCGTGTTTTTCGTCGGTGCACTTGCGTGGCCGCCGGATGAGCGCGCAATGAACTTAACATCGCCCTTGCCCTTTTCAAAAACGCCTACCATAGCAAAATTGCCCTTCACGCCGCCTATCGGCTCGGAGATAATACCGCCGCCCTCGTCGCATACCAGAAACAGCTCAATACCACGCCTTTGCAGCTCTTTAACTATCTTCGGGGCGCCGTCGCCGGCCCACTCCTCTGTGCAGGATGAAGCGAGGTACACGTCACATTTTGGAGTGTAGCCCTCATTCAAAAGCTCCTCGACCGCCTGGAAGAACGCCATTACCGAAGCCTTGGTGTCGGCTGTTCCGCGACCCCAGACCTTGCCGTCTGCTATATCGCCAGAGAACGGCTCGTGCTCCCACTTGCCTTCGGCGGGCACAACGTCCTGATGGCTCATCAGCAGTATCGGTGCCCCGTCGCCCGAGCCCTTCCAACGGAACAGGAGGTTCCCGTCGATGACGGTCTTTTCAAGATTTTTGTGTACCAGCGGGAACAGCTTCTCCAAAAGCTCATGGAAGCCGAGAAATTTCTCGGTCTCGTCGACGTTCGCGTGCGACACAGTTTCATACTGCACCATCTTTGACAGCTTATGCGCAAGAGACAGCGCGTACTCGTCGGCCTTTGGAGCTACATAGTCCGAACGCTTATTCGGAGTAAGAACAGTGCGTACAACGGCGGCTGCCGGCAGCGACAGCGCCGCAGCAGGGAGGATCAGAAACATGCGTTTTTTCATTATCATGCACCGGCTTTCTTGTAAAATCTGTATGCTATGCCGATAGCGAGTGCACCGGCAGGAATTATCATAAAGCTCGTCGAGCCCGTGAGCGAGGGAACGAGGATGAACAGAATGCTCATAACGATCAGCGGCGCGGCCGCGATCTTCATATTTCCACGGAAATATTTATACGCCATCGCACCGAACAGAGCGGGCACGACGTTTTCGAATGCCGGCTGAAGCGTCGGGCTCTGCAGTACCGGCTGAAGCGGCACGAGCAGTGCAACGCCGAGCGCGAGCACGATTATAGTGACCAGCGAGGAAGTGGCGATCGACAGGGTGGAGACTATTTCGTTCTCGGGCGTGCCGGTCTTTGCGCCGACGATGTCGCGTGCGTTGACGGCGCAGGGGATCTTCATGTTTATAAGGTTGCCAGTAATGAATGCAAGATAGCCGCCGCCCGCGCCGAGCATCGGCGTGTAGACAAGAAACTCGACCACGCTGCTGACCGTCCACACAAGGCCGACGGACAAAAATGCTTTACCGGCAGCTCCGATATCGGGCATAGCGCCGAGCACCTTTCCGATGAGAAACGGAGCGCCAACGAGCATTACGAGAACGATGGCCGAGCTTATACGTCCGATAACGTGCGTGCGCTTATTGTAGCTTTCGAAATAGTTGTTCATTGTTCTGCCTCCTTACGCAAACAGCTTGACGACGACCGCCGCAGCCATACCTATGAGCATGCTTCCCGCAATCGAGAAGCTCTCGACCCAGGCAAGCTTTTTCTTCTCTGCGAGGTAGATAAAGCCTGCCATCACGAGACCTGAGACGAACACGACGATCAGCGGCATGAAGCTTCCGGAAAACGAGAACAGCCCGCCGCCGGAGACAAAGCCGCCTATGTAGCTGCCGATATAGGCCGAGACGAGGCCGATGAACATCGCGGTCATGGCCGTGTCGCCGAAGCCCGCGCCGCCTGAGCTCTTTCTGCCGCTGCCGAGCCTGTTAAGATAGCGCTTGTTGAAGAATATCGACAGTATCATGCCCCACATAATGCAAACGCTCATCAGCAGTGCTATGGTCGCAAAGCCTGAGGGGGTCATCTCGGCCGCCGAGAGGGAGGACATGCCGACCTGCTCGGCCGCGGCCTGGGCTACCTGTGTTTCATAGTGCAGCGCACCGATGACCGAAAGCCTCAGCCACGGCCACGGAGTGCCCAGGCTGCCCGACAGGGCGATAACGCCCAGCAGAATGCCGACGCTCGGCAAGAGTGAAAACGTAGCGCTCGAGGTGATGGCGCGCCTGAGCTTTGTGCGGTCCATGCCCATTGCGAGCCCCGCGCGGTAAGCGCGCACCATAAACACGGCGCACACCACGGCGACGAACGCGATGATGCCGCCGCATATGGCGTACATCGGCGCGCTGTTAAGCATCGAAAGTATGTTCATATCCATTTCTCCTTCTTGTCATGTGATTAACATTATATTTCCTGCCGGGCGATAAGTCAATCACGCGATAAAAAAACAACCGGCGGCAGAGGCTATCACCTCTCCGTCGGCCAATTATAATTCAGCTTTTGTAAGTCCATCAACGATCGTAAGCAGTGCTGATACTTGCTCCGGAGGCAGATGCTTTATTTGCTCCGATAGCTTTTTGAACGCAACAGGATCTGGTACGCCGGTGTCAAAAAACTCCTGAGGAGTGACACCGAGAAAATCACATATGTAGAAAAAGTTGACCATTGTGGGAAAAGCCTTACCGTTTTCAATTGTGTTTATGTATCCCGGATTCTGCCCGATGGACAGACTCATATCGCGGGCCGAAACGCCTTTCTTTACTCTGAGCTGAGCAAGTCGGCGCACAAAATCTTCTTCATACATATGATCACCACCTCATGCAACATATTATATCTGATGACAAAGAAATGAGCGGAGCAATAAATAATATATTTATCTTGAAATATCGTATTAAATTATATGCCATGCTGATGGCATATAATTATACAGTCATAGAGTAATCAAAACTTACATTCAGTAGGAGAAATGATGAAAAAACGAGCATTAAGCCTGCTGCTTGTTCTGCTGATGATGGTATCATTGGTACCAATAAGCTCAAGCGCAGCAACAAACGGTCACACTGCGCAGGAGGCGCTCACTTGGGTAAAATCACAGCTCGGCAAAGCGCTTGACTACGATGGCGTATACGGAGCACAATGCGTAGACCTTATAAAATACTATTATGACTATTTGGGCTGTGCCAGCTATGCACGCGGCAATGGCGCTGATTATGCGTCAAACACTCTGCCAAGTGGTTGGGCACGTTATCAGGGTGTACAGCCTCAGCCCGGCGATATCCTTGTGTATAGCGGTAATACATCCAATCCCTACGGACATGTTGCCATATACGAATCTGATTATGTTACTTATCACCAAAATTTTAATGGTAA
>CALBGG010000126.1 GCA_937893605.1 uncultured Clostridia bacterium | reverse complement strand
CTTGCACTTTGAGCCTGCGGATGTTACAATATCTTGTTGAAAATGCGCTGAAAATAAAAAGGAGGATTTCCTTTATGAAATTAGGTATCGTCGGACTGCCGAACGTCGGCAAGTCCACACTGTTCAACGCGATAACGAACGCGGGTGCAGAGAGCGCGAACTATCCGTTCTGCACGATAGAGCCGAACGTCGGCATGGTCACCGTACCGGATGAGCGCCTTGACTTTCTCGCGTCGATATACGAGCCGAAGAAATACACCCCCGCGGTCATCGAGTTTGTCGATATAGCCGGCCTTGTCAAGGGCGCGTCCAAGGGCGAGGGGCTGGGGAATAAGTTCCTTTCGAACATCCGCAACACCGACGCTATCGTCCACGTCGTCAGATGCTTTGACGACGAAAACGTCATCCACGTCGAGGGCGGCACAGACCCTGCGCGCGATGTCGACATCATCGATCTCGAGCTCATAATGGCCGACATTGAGATGGTCGAGCGCAGGATAGAAAAGGCGAATAAAAATGCCAAGGGCGACAAGAAATATCTGCACGAGGCCGAGGTGTTCCGTGGGCTTCTCGAGCATCTGAACGAGGGCAAGAGCGTGCGCAGCTACGAGTGCGAGCCGGACGATATGGAGCTTATAGCGACAAGCGACCTGCTGACGATAAAGCCCGTTATCTATGCCGCGAACATGGATGAGGACGGAATAGCCGACTATGAAAACAACGCTTACTACAAGCAGCTTTGCGAAATCGCCGCCAAGGAGGGCGCGGAGGTTTTGCCCATCTGCGCAAAGCTCGAGGCCGAGATAGCTGCACTTGAGCCGGATGAGCGCGAGATGTTCCTTGAGGAGCTCGGCATGAGCCAGTCGGGACTTGACCGCATGATAAAGACCTCGTATTCTCTGCTCGGCCTCATTTCCTTCCTCACCTGCGGCAGCGACGAGTGCAGAGCGTGGACTATCCGCAGAGGAACGAAGGCTCCCCAGGCGGCCGGCAAGATACACACCGACTTCGAGCGCGGCTTTATCCGCGCCGAGATCGTCGCCTTTGACGATCTCAAGGCCTGCGGCAGCATGGCGGCGGCCAAGGAAAAGGGACTTGTACGCTCCGAGGGCAAGGACTATGTCATGCACGACGGCGACGTTACGCTGTTCAGGTTCAACGTCTGATGGACGAGGTAATGTTTGTCCTTGAGCTCATCGGCGCGGCGGCGTTTGCCGTGTCGGGGTCGATGGTCGCCATCGAGAAAAGAGCCGATATATTCGGCGTTCTGTTTCTCGCAGTGACTACGGCGCTCGGCGGCGGCGTTATCCGCGATGTGCTCATCGGAAGGATACCGCCTGCCATGTTCGTAAGCTACTGGTATCTGCTCATATCGGTCGTTGCGGCGCTCGCGGTGTTTATAGACGCATATCTCAGAAGCGAGAAGTATAAGCTGCATCTGGACAAGCTCGACGCTGTCAACAACATCTTTGACGCGATAGGCCTTGCGGTGTTCACGGTTTCCGGCATGAACGCGGCGATGCCCGTGAGCGATAACGTCATCCTTGTTTTGTTCGTGGGCATGTGCACAGGCGTCGGCGGCGGCATGCTGCGCGACGTTATGACAAACACCATGCCAAAGGTGCTCAGAAAGAGAGTGTACGCGGTCGCATCGCTGCTCGGCGGCGGATTGTACTACGCGATGCACGCGCTCGGCATAAACCAGCTTGTGTCGCTCGGCTGCGGAATGCTGCTGATTTTTGCGCTTAGGCTTTTTGCGACGATTTTCAAATGGAATCTCCCGTCGGTAAAGCTGGATTAAAAAATATGTTAATTCTGTACTCGCGATATTGACGCTGCGGCAGACATGTGATATCTTAATACATAAATAAAAGGGAGTAGCGTGCGCCATAACGGCGTTCGGCATGCCGTCATCTCAACCGTCAGGTTCGGTGTGCCGAGTACGATGTTGTATTTGCAAGACTTTTACGGCAAGAATATTGCCGTGAAAGTCTTTTTTGCTTGTTAAGGAGGAGCATAAGTGAAGTATTATTGCGAAGAAAAAGACCGCGTTATAGCAGAGCTCAAAAGCAGCGAAAACGGCCTGAGCGAGAGCGAGGCTGAGCGCCGCCTTGCCGAAAACGGGCCGAATAAGCTCGCCGCGTCAAAGAAGGATTCGATAATAAAGCAGTTCTTAAAGCAGATGGCAGATCCCATGATAATCATTCTGCTCGCCGCGGCGGCGATAAGCGGCGTGCTTGCGGTGACGCAGGGCGAGAGCTTTGCCGATGTTATCATCATTCTCTTTGTCGTCGTTGTTAACGCCGTTTTGGGCGTTTATCAGGAGAACAAGGCCGAAAAGGCGATAGAAGCCTTGCAGGAAATGTCGGCGGCGACGTCCAAGGTGCTGCGCGACGGAAAAATAGTGACGATCCACAGCGAGGAGCTTGTAGTGGGCGACGTTGTTCTGCTCGAGGCCGGCGACGCAGTTCCCGCCGACGGCAGGATCATAGAAAACGCGAGCCTGAAGATCGAGGAGGCAGCACTGACCGGCGAGTCCGTGCCGGTCAGCAAATTTATAGATATCATAAACCTCACCGACGGCGAGCGGGACGTTCCCCTCGGCGACAGGCGCAACATGGCATATATGGGCTCGACCGTCGTCTACGGCCGCGGCGCTATGATCGTGTGCGCAACCGGTATGGATACCGAAATGGGCAAGATCGCCGATGCGCTCTCGCAGGCATCCGACGGGCAGACGCCTTTGCAGATAAAGCTCACGCAGCTCAGCAAGATACTCACCTGGCTCGTTCTCGGCATATGTGTGGTCATATTCGCCGTGCAGCTTATAAGAGCGGGCGGCCTTGATTTCGAGGTCGTGCTCAGCTCCTTTATGGTGGCCGTCTCCCTCGCCGTTGCGGCAATACCCGAGGGGCTTGCCGCTGTCGTTACGGTAGTCCTGTCCATCGGCGTTACCAACATGTCAAAGCGTAACGCCATCATACGTCGCCTGACGGCGGTTGAGACTCTCGGCTGCGCGCAGGTCATATGCTCGGATAAGACGGGTACTCTTACGCAGAACAAAATGACCGTCGTCGATCATTTCGGTGAAAACGAGCGCGAGCTTGCCAAGGCGATGGCGCTTTGCTGCGATGCCGAGATAGACGAGGACGGCGATGTCACCGGCGAGCCGACGGAGGCCGCGCTTGTGGAGTGGGCAAACTCGCTTGAGCTCAACAAAACGCAGCTCAAGGAAACCTACCCGCGCTGCGGCGAAGCCCCCTTCGACTCGGGCAGAAAAATGATGAGCACTCTGCACACTTCGCCGAATGGGATAGTTCAGTACACCAAGGGCGCGCCCGACGTCATCATCGGACGCTGCACTCACTATCTCGAAAACGGGCAGGCAGTTCCCATGACGGAGGACTACCGAGCCGAGATACTTAAAAACAACAAGTTTATGGCGGATAGGGCTCTGCGCGTTTTGGCCTGTGCAATGCGCGTGTGGGATAAAATGCCCGAGAGCACCGAGCCGGAGGTGCTGGAGAAGGATCTCTGCTTTGTCGGACTAACAGGCATGATAGACCCTGTGCGCCCGGAGGTGAAGGCCGCAATCGACGAGTGCCGCGAGGCAGGTATACGCACCGTTATGATAACGGGCGACCATGTAGATACGGCCGTTGCCATAGCAAAGGAGCTCGGTATATTGCGCGAGGGCGACAGAGCCGTCACCGGAGCGCAGCTGTCGGCGATGAGCGATGAAGAATTCGAGCGCGAGTTTCAGCATATAAGCGTCTATGCCCGCGTTCAGCCCGAGCACAAAACGCGCATAGTTTCCGCATGGCGCAAGGCGGGCTACGTTACCGCAATGACCGGCGACGGCGTGAACGATGCACCCAGCATAAAAAGCGCCGATATCGGCGTCGGCATGGGCATAACGGGCACCGACGTTACCAAAAACGTTGCCGATATGGTGCTTGCCGACGATAACTTTGCCACCATCGTCGGCGCCGTTGAGGAAGGCCGCAGGATATACGACAATATCCGCAAGGCTATCCAGTTCCTCCTGGGCTCGAATATGAGCGAGGTCATCAGCATATTTGCCGCAACGCTCATGGGCTTTACCATCTTAAAGCCGGTGCACCTTCTTTGGATAAACCTTGTGACCGACTGCTTCCCGGCGCTGGCTCTGGGTATGGAAAAGGCAGAGGGCGATATAATGCGCCGCCGCCCGCGTCCGGCAAAGGACGGCATATTCGCCGGCGGAATGGGCTTTGATATAGCCTACCAGGGCGTTCTTATCTCCGCTCTCGTTCTCGCGGCGTATTTTGTCGGCCACTATATCGAAACAGGCGTGTGGACGATAACAAACTCCGCCGACGGAACAACCATGGCGTTTCTCACGATGTCCATGGCAGAGATATGCCACAGCTTCAACATGCGCTCGCTTCGCGGCTGCATCTTCACCATGGGCACGAAGAACAAGGCACTGACGCTTGCTGCTATCGGCAGCATCGCGGCTACGACGCTCGTGTGCGAGGTACCGTTCTTGGCAAACGCCTTCGGCTTCACGCCGGTTTCGTTTGTCGAGTATGTCATTGCGATGGGTATCGGCATGGTAGGTATGGTCATCGTCGAGATCGTCAAGACATTCCAGCGCGCTGCGATGCGAAAAAGAGGCGAAATAATTTGAAAGCGGTTGACACGGGCACGTTTGGGTGATAATATTTAAAAATCAGCGATGACGGAGAACGAAGACGAAATATCCGCACAGAGAGAAAGGCCGCAGGCTGCAAGCCTTTTCGGAGAAAACGTCGGAGACCGCTCCCGAGCCGAAGCAGGGGAATATGCTTCCGCGCCGCGCCCGTTAAGCGCATGATGAGCCTTATCAAGGTGGGACCGCGTAAATACTACGCCCTTGACGCATTGCGCCAGGGGCGTTTTTTGATAAAGGAGTAGATATCATGGAAGAAAATAAGTATACTTTCGAAAATCCGGAGTTTAAAGACACTTATCGTCATACCACGAGCCATATTCTCGCCCAGGCCGTAAAGCGCCTGTACCCCGAGGTCAAGCTGGCCATCGGCCCTGCCATCGAGAACGGCTTTTACTATGACTTTGACGCTCCGTTTGCCATAACTCCCGAGATCCTTGAGAAGATCGAGGCCGAGATGCGAAAGATCTGCAAGGAGAAAATTAAGCTTGAAAGATTTGAGCTTCCGCGGGAGGAAGCCATAAAATTCATGGAAGAGCGCGATGAGCCGTACAAGGTCGAGCTCATAAACGATCTGCCCGAGGATGCGGTCATTTCCTTCTACAGGCAGGGCGATTTCACCGACCTGTGCGCAGGCCCGCACCTCGATTCGACCGGCAGAGTCAAGGGAAATGCCATAAAGCTCACCTCCTGCACAGGCGCATACTGGCGCGGCGACTCCAACCGCAAGATGCTCCAGCGCATTTACGGTACCTGCTTTATGAAAAAGGACGAGCTTGACGCGTATCTTGCCCGCATCGAGGAGGCTAAAAAGCGCGACCACCGCAAGCTCGGCAAGGAGCTCGGCCTGTTCATGCTCGCCGAGGAGGGTCCCGGTTTCCCCTTCTTCCTTCCCAAGGGCATGGTTCTTAAAAACACCCTTATCGACTACTGGCGCGAGATACACAAAAAGTACGGCTATGTTGAGATCTCGACCCCGATGATCCTCAACCGTCATCTGTGGGAGACCTCCGGCCACTGGTTCCACTACAAAGAAAATATGTACACAACCGTCATCGACGGTGAGGACTATGCGATAAAGCCCATGAACTGCCCCGGCGGCATGCTCGTTTACAAATCCGAGCCGCACTCTTACCGTGACCTGCCGCTGCGCATGGGCGAGCTCGGCCTCGTTCACCGCCATGAGCTGTCCGGCGCTCTGCACGGCCTGTTCCGCGTAAGATGCTTCACGCAGGATGATGCGCACATCTTCATGACCTGGGATCAGATGAAGGACGAGATCAAGAACGTCGTCAAGCTCTTTGACGAGGTCTATTCGCTCTTCGGCCTGCCCTACGAGATCGAGCTGAGCACCATGCCCGACGATCACATGGGCGACGAGAAGGACTGGGAGTTTGCGCAGAACACACTCAAGGAAGCCATCACCGAGATGGGCAAGAGCTTCGTTATAAACGAGGGCGACGGTGCGTTCTACGGCCCGAAGCTCGACTTCCATCTTGAGGACAGCCTCGGACGTACCTGGCAGTGCGGCACCATCCAGCTCGACATGCAGCTGCCCGAGAGGTTCGAACTCGAGTATGTCGGAGCCGACGGCGAGAAGCATCGCCCCGTTATGATCCACCGCGTCGTGTTCGGCTCCATTGAGCGCTTCATCGGCGTTATCACCGAGCATTTTGCCGGCGCGTTCCCGACCTGGCTGGCTCCCGTTCAGGTCAAGGTAATGCCGATAACCGACCGCGTTGACGACTACGCCAAATCCGTGGCGAAGCGCCTGGACGAGCAGGGCTTCCGCGTCGAGACCGATCTGCGTAACGAAAAGATCGGATATAAGATCCGTGAGGCTCAGACTCAGAAGATACCCTACATGATCATCGTAGGCGACAAGGAGGCCGAAAACGGCATCATTTCCGTGCGCACCCGCGCCGGCGGCGACGAGGGCAGCATGCAGGTCGAGGACTTCATTGCAAAGCTTAAGAAAGAGGTCTCCACCCGCGCAAGATAAGCAATAAACAATATAAGCCTACTCTTTTTGAGCAGGCTTCAGCGTGCCAAAAAAAGTCGCACTTAGATTTACAATATAAGTGTAAGGGCTTTTTGCACGCTAAAAAAGCTCCCCAATGGGGAGCTTTTTTATATTTAAAATCAAATTTTAAATACGCGGCCGTCGCGTATAGCGGGAGCGGCGTTTATCTTGCCGTCGGGGTAGCCGAGAATGCAGTGGCCGACGCCGATATACTCGTCGCCGATACCGTTTTCACGCAGTATCGCACGTGCTTCGGGCATCTCGAACACTTCCCTGGCCCTGTTTATCCAGCACGAGCCGAGACCGAGAGCATGCGCCGCGTTCATCAGATTTCCGAGGACGAGGCTGCCGTCCTCAACGTGCGTGGGGACAGTGCGATCAGACAGCACGGCGATGACAGTCGGCGCGCCGTAAAACGGGTCGATGTCCTCCTTGCCCATGACGCGGGCGTTGAGCTTCGACAGCAGACCTATCGTCGCCTTATCCTGAACGACGAGCAGTACAGTCGGCTGACGGTTCATCGCGGAGGGCGCGGAAAGACCGGCCTTGAGAACGTCTTTAAGCTCCGCGTCCGATATCTGCTCGGACTTATACGATCTTACGCTTCTGCGCTCGAGCAGGTTATCCAGCGCCTTATTCATGATCGTCATCCTCCGTATCATCGTAAAATTCGGCGTACTCGCCGCCGTTTTTCCCGGCCTCTACCGCCGCCTTGGCCGCCTCGAGCTCCTCGCGCATTTTTTCAATGCGCTCGTCCATCGCCTTGAGCTCCTCGAACAGGGGAGCGTAGCGCTCGCCGGGATTTTCGCGGTTTTCATCGTAGCAAAGTCTGCCGATCTCGATGAATACCTTGTTCTGCTCCTCAAGTTCGCCGTTTATCTGAAGGGTGAGCTTTGCTATGTTGGCATAGCAGCGCGCCGTTGTGCTGCCCCTGTCGTAGGCTTCCTTAAGGCCGCCGCTTTCGACGTAATCCTTTGCTTTTTTTGTGACGCTGTTGAGAGTCCCCTTGAGTATGCTTTTGTAATCTGCCATGATGTTAGCTCCTTTCCTGCCCGTCAGGTTTCTTCGTCCGCTCGCTGCGGTTTACGAAAAGCTCGTCGGGCGAATGTTTTTTTCTTGCGTTTATTATGAGTATTACCGCCGCTGCCAGCGCGCTTACTATTGCCAGAAGCTGCGATACACGGATATCGGTATTGCCTATATACAGACTGTCGGTGCGCAGACCCTCGACCCAGGCTCTGCCCAGGCCGTACCACAGGACGTACAACCAAGTAAACTGTCCGTCGTATTTCCGTTTCCCGCGGCGCAGAAGTATGTACAGAATGATGAGCCCCGCGAAGTTCCACAGACTTTCGTACAAAAACGTCGGGTGAACATAGACCGTGACACCGTCGGGCGTAGTGAGTCCCATGCGGCAGAAAACATCCGTTTCCACGCCGAAGGCCTCGCGGTTTATGAAGTTGCCCCAGCGGCCTATGGCCTGACCGATGAGAAGGCCGAACGCCGCGAGATCGCCGAGCGCAAGCACGGGGATCTTCTTCTTTTTGCAGATCAGAACGCCCGTTATGACGCCCGCGATTATGCCGCCGTAGATGGCAAGTCCGCCGTCGCGCACAGAGAATATCTCCGAGGGATTTGCGATGAAATAGTCGAGCTTGAACAGAACATAGTACAGCCTTGCGCCGATTATGCAGGTCGGTATAAGCCATATGACAAAGTCGAAAAGATCGTCGGACGTAAGTCCGAATTTCGACGCCTGCTTTGCACAGAACAGCGCCGCGAGGATAAAGCCCAGAGCGATTATCACGCCGTAAAAGTATATCTCGAAGCCGAAGAGAGTGAAACCGTAGGGGGGATTGATGCTCCGATCCCCCAGCATGGGAAAGCTTATCGCCGCATCGCGCAGCATGGTTGCAGTGAGAAAATTCATAGTTCTATCACGCCTTTACGGGGTTAATGACGCTCATTGCGAGCCTGTCGGGGGTCATGAAGGACTTGAGGAAGTCCTCGCATTCGCTCTTTTTTATGCTCTCGAGCACTTCGTATGCGTCCAGCGCGCAGTAGCCGCCGAAAACGCCGTCTACAAGCGATAAGCACAGACTGTCAAAATCCTCAAGCCCGCGCAGACGCGAGCCGAAGGATGCGCGCTTTGCCGTCTCGAAAACCGTCTCGCCGATGCCGTCGGAAAAAACACGCTCAAGCTCGGAGTTTATCTCGCCGAGCACTTTCTGCGGGGATGCGCTCTCGCCGCCGAGCATGATCGTCGCCGTTCCGGCGGTATAATCGATCTCATAGTCATAGTCACGGTTGAGCGTACCGTCGGCGTACAGCCGGTTATAAAACTCAGCCGAGGTACCGAACACCGTGCGCAGCGCGAGCTGAGCGACTATCTTCTGCCGCAGCAGAGAGCTGCCTTCGGGCGCGGGAGTGACCTTCGCACCGATGAGAAACTGCGGCGCTGAGACCTCCATCTGCTCCTCGTTATAGCTTTTGATGGGTTTTTCCGACTCGGGAGCGCCCATGTCCGCTTTCGGGATCTCCGCCTTTTCATGCGGGAGTATCTCGTCGGCGATGGCAAATATTTTTTCGGGATCGCAGTCGCCCGCGACGCACAGCGTCATGTTTGACGGCGCGTAAAATGCCTTGTGGCAGTTATAAAGCGTCTCGGCCGTTATCTCTGCAATGCTCTCAATGCTGCCGGCTACCTGGTCGCGGATGGGGTTGTGCTCGTACAGCATGCGCATGAGCCTGTTATAAACGACATAGCCGGGGCTATCCTCGACCATGCATATCTCCTGACCGATGATGCCCTGCTCCTTGTCAACCGTCTCCTGAGTGAAGTACGGGGTGGAGACGAATTTCAAAAGCATGCGCAGGTTTTCCTCAAAGCCCGAGGTGCAGTCGAAAAAGTACGCGGTCATGCCGCTTGAGGTAAATGCGTTCGGCTGTGCGCCGTTTGCCGAAAGTACGCTGAGCGCATTGTCGCCGTCGGGCATATCGAACATCTTGTGCTCGAGAAAATGCGCGACCCCTGCGGGGGTGTCATGCATCACGCCGCCGAGAGAAAAGCGCCTGTGCGCACCGCCGTAATTGGTCGCAAAAACGGCGTAGGAAAGCTGAAAGCCGGGCTTTGTCACGACGTTTACCGTAAGCCCGTTTTTGAGCTGACCCGAGTACAGATCCTCGCCGATCCTTTCGAATCTTTTATGTCTCATTGCTGTCCTCCTCTCCGTTTCCGCGCAGGTAATACACAGCATCGGGAACTACGCTTCGTGCGATCTCGACGACCGCGTCGAGCTCTACGCACTCGACTGCCGCGGCGAGCTCATCCGGTGTGAGGTCGAGCCCGTCAATGGTGTTTGCAAGGTAAAAGCCCTCAAGATTGTACTGAGAATCCAATATCGCCCGAAGATCGGACGCTACGCTCTTCTTCGCGGCAAGAAGCTCATCCGCGTCTACCTCGCCGCGCCTTACGGCCTCAAGCTGAGCCTCGATCTCAGCCTTGGCAGCGTCAAATTTGTCAAAATCAACGCCGGAGGAGACGATCATGAGCCCCTTGTGCAGATCGACGAGCGAGCTTGCGTAGTAGCAAAGCGAGAGCTTTTCGCGCACGTTCACGAAAAGCTTCGAGGTCACGCAGCCGCCGAACACGGCGTTGAAAACATACATTGCCGCGATGTCGGGATCGTCCATGCACTCGCCGAGGCGATATCCCATGACGAGCTTACCCTGAGTGACCGAAAGCTCATCGGAAAACTCGCGCGGCAGCTCATCTACGGAGTTCATGCGTATATCCGTTCCGATGTCGTAATCTATCTCGCCTCTCGGCATGCCGCTGAGAGCGT
>CALBGG010000125.1 GCA_937893605.1 uncultured Clostridia bacterium | reverse complement strand
GCAGGTATGGCTGACGAGCCCGACGATAAAAAAGGCGAATAATAAGCAATGCACCGCACGGAGACCCCGTGCGGTGCATTTTTCATATTTAAAGCGTTCTAATCCTCGAGAAACTCCGAGTAGCAGTCGAGCGTCAGACAGCCGGAAAGCTCGGTCAGTATATGCTGCATTTCGGAATTACCATATTCATTTTCCGGCGCGGAGAGCTTTTTCCCCGCCGGAATGTCATACGATAGCATAGCGCGCACGGATGTGCCCTGTCCTTCGCCGCGGCTTTCGATTATGAGCGCTCCGCGGTGCAGCTCGGCTATGCTCTTCGCAACGGAAAGACCGATGCCGCTTCCGGTCGGCTTCAAGAGCCTGTAGCGCTGCCTGTATTTATCGAACACTGCGGCGAGCTCATCGGAAGGTATGCCGCTGCCGTTGTCATCGACGCAGACGATAAGATTTTTATCTGTTCTAAGCAGTGAAACGGCGATCCTGCCGCCGCGGCTGCAGCTGGCTATGCTGTTTGACAGAAGGTTCAGCATCATCTGCATTATCAGCGAGCGATCCGCTATTATGCGCAGGTGCTCCTCGGCGTGAAAGTAGATACCGACACCCTGCCTGCGCGTGAGGATATTTACTGTGTCTATCATTTTCCCGAGAAGCTCGGTCATATCCAGAGGCTCGGGACAGAAGGGTAGAGAGCCCGACTCAATGCCGGAGAGCGTGCCGAGGTTATCCAGAGCGCGCTTAATCCTGTAATAATTGCGGTTAAGCGTGCAGACATATTCGCTGAGCTTATCGTTTGCGACATCCTCGGCGATTACGGATATGCAGGAGGCGGAGAATTTTATGTTTGACATGCATGAACGCAGTGTGTCAAAAACACTGTCGCTCGGTGCGGGGAGGCGGTCACCGCAGCCTATAATATAGATGCGATAGCCGTTCGCTGATGTGACCTTCACGGTGCAGCTGCGGCTGCCGATAAATGCAGATGTTACAAAGCTGTCGGCCTGATTATTTGCTATGTGCGACGGCATGAGCATGTCAAGAGGCTTGGACGTAAGATCAATGCCCGCAAGGCCGATTGCGGCGGGATTCATGTAAATTATCTTTCCCCTGCGTGACACAACGGCTGCCGTGTCGAGCATTGAGAGCGCGGCGGATATCAAAGCGGAATCCGACACAAAAGGTCACCTCCAAACGTTTTTCGTTTACATTCTATCAAAAACAAGCAATATATACAATAGCAGACCTCAAAAAGGCGTTTTTTTATCGGATATTTGGCTGTATCGAAATATTGATTTTTGAGTATATTATATGTTAAACTCTTAATTAAGCAGCAAGTAATGTTTTCCACGCTGAAATTAATTTAATGGAGGAACATAAAAAATGATCAAAGTTGCAATCAATGGTTTTGGCCGCATCGGCCGTCTGGCATTCAGAGCCGGCATCGTTGCCGACGATATCGAGATCGTTGCGATAAACGCTCCCGATAAGACCCCCGCACAGCTTGCGTACACCGTAAAGTACGACTCCGTGCACGGCCGCTTCCAGGGAACCGTTGAGTATGACGATAATTCCATCACCGTTAACGGTAAGCGCGTCGCCGTTGTCGGCAACCGCAACCCGGCAGAGCTGCCCTGGGGCGAGATGGGCGTTGAATACGTCCTTGAGTGCACCGGCGCATTCCTGACCACCGAGAAGGCACAGGCTCACCTCGATGCCGGCGCACAGGTCGTTGTCCTGTCCGGCCCGTCTAAGGACGATACACCGATGTTCGTCTGCGGCGTAAACCTTGATAAGTACACTCCCGATATCAAGGTCGTCTCCAACGCATCCTGCACAACCAACTGCCTGGCTCCTCTCGCCAAGGTCATAAATGACAATTTCGGCATCGTCGAGGGTCTCATGACCACCGTCCACGCCGACACCGCAACTCAGGAAGTCGTTGACGGCTTCTCGAAGAAAAACTGGCGTCTCGGCCGCGGCGTTCACGGCAACATCATCCCCACCAGCACAGGCGCAGCAAAGGCAGTCGGCAAGGTCATCCCCGAGCTCAAGGGTAAGCTGACCGGTACCTCCATGCGTATCCCCAGCGCCGACGTTTCAATCGTCGATTTGACCTGCCGCCTCGAAAAGGGCGCTACCTACGATGAGATCTGCGCGGCCGTAAAGGCAGCAAGCGAGGGCCCGATGAAGGGCGTTATCGAGTACTGCGAGGACGAAGTCGTCTCCTCCGACTTTATCACCGATCCTCACACCAGCATTTTCGATGCAAAGGCCGGTCTGGCGCTCAACGACAACTTCGTAAAGCTTATGGCATGGTACGATAACGAGTGGGGCTTTTCCTGCAAGATGCTCGACCTCACCCGCCATATCGACAAGGTCCGCAAGGCATAATTTGAGCTGAAAAAGCTTAAAAGTAAGACTGAAACTGACCTCCTTCCAAACGGAAGGAGGTCAGTTAATTTTATTTAATTAGAGACTATGATCTATGACGACCTTGTATTCTGTATTGTTTTTGCTGTTAAAAAGCTTATCAAACATTTTAAGAAGCTCGTCAGCGTCCAGCTTTACCGAGCTTGTAATAGTCATTTCAAGCTCTTCAGGATAATCTAGAGTGAACTGATATGCTTCCTTGAACTCGGCAATAGTAAAGAAGTTCGCAGCGTACATAACGGTTCCCTTGGACAGCAGGAATCCAGTGTTGTAATCGAGTGTAGGGGAGTGTGCGCCTACAAGAGAAAGGGATGCGCCGCCCTTGAGCTTAGTAAGAACCTGATCCATTCCACCCTTTGCAAGGACACAGTCAAGAGCATATTCAAACCCGCCGGGCGAAAGCTCTTCAAGCTTTGCATCAAAATCTGGATCCTTTATGCTAAGACAAACATCGACAAACGGAAGCTTGTTGCAGAAATCAACGCGTGCCTTTCCTCTGCCGACCATAATGACCTCGCAGCCGAGCTTTCTCTTTGCAATGAAAGCCGCATAACCACCTACAGGGCCGTTACCCCAAATGAGGACTTTCTTGTTCTTGGGCAGCTTCATCTGATCAATGGCATGCAGAGATATAGCGATGGGCTCAACTATTGCACCGAGCTTCATATCGTAGTCGTCGGGGACCTTGATGAGCAGATCGCCGCGAACCTGAATGTAGTCTCCGTATGCGCCAGGGCGGCTGATGCCGGGACTGTCAGAAAGAAGCGAGGGGCACAGATAGTCTCTGCCGCTGAGACAGTATTCGCACTTGCCGCAAGGATTTGTCTCGGGAGCTATAACTTTGTCGCCTTTTTTGAAGCCAGTGGTGCCGGGATTCTCAACAACGCCGCTGAATTCATGACCTATTACGCTGCCAACGGTACCTTCGAGAGCATACATGATGTTGTCGCTGCCGCAGATGCCTGTGTAGCTGACTTTTATGAGGGCTTTGCCTTCTTCTAGGGGCGGTATCTCGGTTTCGATGTTTTTAAAGGATTTTACTTTGTCAACGATCACACTTTTCATTATCGGTTCCTCCTTATATTGCTTTTATCAGCAGACAGGAAAAGACCTGTCTGCTTTGAATACTACTAAACAATGCGGTTGACACTCAGATGCAGTACCAGCCGCCGTCAACGTGCACGATAGCGCCAATGACGGATTTTGACTCTTCTGCGGAGAGGTAAAGGAGCGTGCTGTCAAGCTCGCTGGGATCCTGCGCCTTGCCTGTCGGGCAGCGCATTGCGATCATCGGAGCCATCGCCTTCATTGCCTCGGCAGTGTTGACTTCGGACTGCAGGAAGCCGGGGCACATACAGTTGACTGTTACGCCGGTCTTGGCCCATTCGGCGGCAGCGCAGCGCGTGAAGTTTACGACACCGCCCTTAGCCGTGCCGTAATCGCTGATGGCCATGTCCATCGAGCCGCCGCAGGCAAGGCTGGAGCCGATGGTGATTATTCTGCCGTAGCCGGCCTTTATCATCTCGCGGCCGAATTCTCTTACGCAGCGAACGGTGGCGATGAGGTCGAGGTCAACGGTTTTAATGAAGGCTTCGTCGGTGATATCGGTTAGGGGAGCGCAGTTTCCACCGCCGGCATTGGTGACGAGAATATCTGCTTTGCCGAATTTCTCGTAGGTTGCTTTGACAAAATTCTGAACGGAAGCGAGATCATTTACATCACACTCGACCGCAAGACACTCAACGCCATGGGCCTCAACCTTTTTCTTTACTTCTTCAAGCTTTGCTATTCGACGTGCGCAGATGGCCACGTTTGCGCCTTCGCGTGCAAAAACCTCTGCGTAGTGCGCACCCAGACCAGCGGACGCACCTGTAACAACGGCTACCCTGCCTTTGAAATTAAACATATTGTTTCCTCCTGATGAGATGATTTAAGCTGCTGCTTTTTTGTTCATGGGAGATGTTTTAATGCTGAGTATAAGGAATACCATAGTTGCGATGCCCATTGCGCACAGGACCTTCCAGCCTGTCGTGAATCCGCCCTCGGTGGCAAGGCATGCACTCATTACGGGCGCGTAAAGTGCCTGACCGAGATATACGCCGGTCATAAGGGTAGCGGAGATCGCGCCGAATTCCTTAGGGCCGAACACGGCCTGCCCTACTATGCTGGGGATACTTGCACTCAGAGGGTATGCCAGAGCTCCGCAGATAACTGTGAGCATGAGAATAACGGTAGTCGGAGTCATGCCGAAGATGACGAGGAACACCATGCACAGAGAGAATGCAATGCTGACTACGATGGAGAACACTGTCGGGCCGACCTTTGCAAAGGCGGTTCCGACACCGAGCATAACGAAGCCGGCAAGAACGGTGTATATAGCGTTCCAGTTGGAGGCCTCTGTTGCGGTGAGGCCGTTCATTGTCCACCAAGTCGGTGAATATACCAACCATGCCGAACCCTCGCAGCCGCCGAGCAGCAGCGCTATTGCAAAGAACCAGAATGAGGGGGACTTGATGGCCTGGGCGCGGGTCACGCCGGGGAGAAGCGCAGTGTCGGTCTCGGCTGCAAGCTCCTTGCCAATAGGTTTCTGCCCCATCTTCTCCGGATCTCGGATGAGGAATATGACAGCGAGAAGACCCACTGCAAGCAGAACCCAGGAGAGGATCTGATAGCACATTTTGTAGTCCATAAAGCGAAACATCTGACCTGCAACGAATACCCATGCCGCTGCACCGAAGCTTGCGCCGGAGAGAACTGCGCTTATGACCTTGCCGCGCTTTTCGCCGACAAACCATTGGGAAATGACATAGGTGCAGACCGCATGCGTTCCGAAAACTATGGCGAATGACGCCATCAGACCTGCGAGATAGATGAACACAAGACTTGTGATATTTTGACCGTCAGTTGCAAAAGTGTAGAATTGGAAGTTTAGGAAAATGCCGATGATTGAGATGAACATCAGTTTTTTCGGGCCGAGCTTATTAAGGGCTTTTACGCAGATAAGGCTAAGGAGAACATTGCCTATCGTGTTAAAGGTGCCGTTGTATCCGAGAACACCGACAGACCAACCGGTATATTCCGACATGGACGGGAGAAAAACGCCCAGTGTTGACGCGGCGCCCAGGTTGCAGAAGATAACGAGAAATGCACCTATTGCGGCTTTATAGCCGAAGAATTTCTTGTTTTCCATAGCTGCTCCTTTACAGTATTTCCATTGCGGCGTAGTAGCCTTCTCTTATTGCGTTGCCGCACTTGCCGGGCTTTGCGCAGTCGCCGACTACCGTTGTCTTGGTGGGATACTTATAGCGAATGGTGTCTGCCAGCTCCATATTGGGCTTTCTGCCGAAAGCTGCGACTATTACGTCTGCGGGAACAGTCTCGCGGCTGCCGTCGAGCTTTTCAATCTCGACGCCTGTGTCGTTTATCGCTACGACCTTGGAGTTGACGAGCGTGTTGATGCCATATTCGGGGATGAGGCGGTTAACGCTGTAGGCGTTGAGTGCGTTTATATCCGCTCCAATCTTGTCACGCATCTCAATGATTGTAAAGCTGCGGTCGCCGGTAGGGGCATACTCAAACGCGGTGTCGATAGCCGAAAGACCGCCGCCGCAGATGACGACATTTTCGCCCTCGGGCAGAGACTGGCGCTTGTGCACATCATAGACCTCAATT
>CALBGG010000124.1 GCA_937893605.1 uncultured Clostridia bacterium | reverse complement strand
TTCGGTCAGCAGCCGAACGCCTGTTGATTTCCTTTTACGCATTTGGGGGATGAGACTGTCAAAAAAACCTTTGCTGCGGAGGAAAAATATCCGCGCAGCAGGGGAGCCCGAGCGAGAAAAAGCCCCGCTCGAAATCAGATTATGGCCGTCAAAAACGTCTGACCTATCAGACTTTTTGACGAGCGCAGCGAGATTTTTCGTGAAAATTTATTTTCGCAAAAAATGTGGCATATTTGAAGCGTGCAAAAAGTCCGACTTTTTTGACACGCTGATTAAATCAAAACCTCCGGCTTAGCCGGAGGTTTTGATTTAATTTCAGAACAGGCAGTTTTCGATATAGCGGTGGAGTATTGCCGCGACCTGGGCGCGGGTAGCGCCGCCTGCGGGCAGGAGCTTGGCGTCTGCTCCGTTTATGATACCCTCGGCCACCGCCCAGGACATTGCGTCCTTCGCGTAGCCGCTGACGCTTGCAGAGTCGTTAAAGCCGCCGAGATCCTTCGCCGCCGAGACGTCTACGCCCTTGAAGGAAGCATAGCGGTACAGGATCGCCGCCATCTGTTCGCGCGTGATGGTGTCATCGGGAGCGAAAATCTTATCGCTGTAGCCCTTTACAATGCCGTTTGCCGCAGCCCAGTCGACGGCGCTGCTGTACCAGCTGCCGTGCGCGTCCGTAAACGAGGAGGCTGCTGCCTTGGGGCTTCCCTCCATGCGCCACAGGACTGTGACGAGCATGCTTCGGGTCATCGTGAGCTCGGGCTCAAAGGTGTTTGCGGAGGTGCCGGCAAACAGTGCGTTATTGTATGCGTAGTACACGTCGCCGAAGTACCATGCGCCTGTTGCAACATCGGTAAACGGGAACGGGGTAACAGCTGTCATAACGCCGGCCGTGACGGTGCATGAGAGCTTGCTTCCGTCAACGCTGCTGCCGGTTGCCTTTATCGTTCCATCCTCTGCTATCAAGGCCGCTGCAAAGCCGCTGCCGCTTACGGGAACGGTGAGCGTGCAGCTCTTGCTTATGCTTTTGCCGTCGGCTGTTGCCGAAACGAGGAAGAGCTGAGCGCTGCCGAGATTCTCACCGAGTGCACGCTTCTGCGCAGTGCCTGGTTCGGCAGAGCTAAGGCGAACGCTTACGTCGCCGATACCGGTGAGGTCTTTGCTGTCAAAGCTGACGGCGCCCACAGAGGTGACAAAGCTGATCTTATCGGCTTGCGCCAAAGCGGAGATTCCGCGCTCCCAAACGTTTACCGTGCCGATGCCGGTCTCGGATATGTCGACGGAAACGGTCTTGCCGCTTGCACCGAGCTCGCGCATCATGATACGCGTCGGGAATACTGTGCATACATCGTCCTTGACGATGGCCGGCGCGCTCACGGTATTCGAGCCGCACGAGAGCTTGACGTTCGTGGTGTTCAGGCCTCCGTTTAAAACGATGAGTGCGTCGTTATCTTCGGGGAAGTTCGAGTCGTTGCCCATTGAGTCGGCTATTTTATAAATGTAGTCGTTTACCTTCGCCTTGATTGCCTTGGTAAAGAAGTTGTCAAACTTCATGGCCGAGGCCGCGTCGCCGAAGGCGTATTTCTTGACGATCGAGAGCAGCTGATCGAGAACCTCGCCGCTTTTTATCTTGTCAAGGCCGGTCTGAACCCAGGCGGGGTAATTGCCGTCATCCTCACCGCCGAGGTGGCTCTGATAAATGTAGTTTGCAAAGTCGAGCAGGGTCTTGTCATCGGTGACGGGGATGTTTACGCCCTCAGTGATGATGCCCTGAATGTTTGAGATGATGCGATTGTTTATCCAGGTCGAAACGCTGGTCTCGACGGGGTTGAGCTTCTTAAGTAAGCTGCCTATGTAGCTCCCCGCAACGGTGTTGAGCATATCGACCGAGAAGCCGTGCTCTCTGCCGTATTCGGTGACGTCGGCTATGGTCTGGCTTTTGCCGGTCACGACATTATAGAAGCTTATGGGGCCGACGTGATTAAGGGTGTTCACCGCGGCGACAAGACTGCCGGATACCTCGCGCAGCTGCACAAAGCGCATCGGAGAGGGGTAGGTGAGGTTTGAGCCGGTCTCGATATCGTACAGAGTGTTGCCGTTTTCAGTGGTTATGGACGCAATGTCGTTTGCATGCATGTGGCCGGTGAAGATAATTTCAAGGCCGGCGTCGGCAAGCTGAGCCGCTATCTTGTCATAGTCGTCAATGAGGTACATCTTGAGGATGTCGGGCTCCATGGAAAAATGGGGAACGAAGCCGTGGTGAGCCATTCCGATGACGCGGTCGCCATTGGCCTTGGCGGCTTTTATCTGCTCGGTCGCCCACGCAACAAGCTCGGAGCTCATAGCACCGCGGGTCTCGTGCTCATCTTTCTTGTTTGAGGTGTTGTCGTCGCTGTAGCAGCATGTGTCGAGCACGATGAGGGTCAGACCCTCACAGGGCTTTGCAACATATGAAAGCTGCCCTGATTCCTTGCCCTCGGGCGGAGTGTAGCGCGCGACTACGCTCTCGTCGGAGTAGACGAAATCGTAGACCGAGGCGAAATCTTCTGGCTCGGTTCGTGTCGCGGGAATGGCCTTGCCGTTGGCGGTGTTGAAGTTCTTGGCGTTCTCGTTGCGCACGTCGTGGTTTCCGTTTATGACGTAGACCTTCATGCCGGGAACATCCTTCTGCACCTGCTGAAGACGTGCGGAGAACTCTCTGTGGCCTTCAAGCTCGCCGTCCTTGGTCAGGTCGCCGGAAACGAGGAGCACGTCGGGCTTATCCTCTCTGACGGCGTCGAGCAGCTTGAGATTGACGTAGCTGCTTTCGGTGAAGAACTTGCGGTCACTGTTGAGGGCGTCCGTGTAGTCCTGCGTGTTCTTTATCATGGTCGGGGAAAGGTAGTGCGTATCACTCATGACGGCGATTTTGAGATCGATACCGTCGGATGATGTGTCCTGAGCGGCCAGCGCGGGCGTTATGAGCGTGCATATCATTATAAGGGCAAGCAGCAGTGACGCGCCGCGCCGGAAGTGTATAGCTTTTTTCATGATTTTCCTCCTATCTCATTTTAGTGCTATGCCAATGCTTAGTTTACATGAAATACACCGGTAAGACAAGTAAAATGCAAGTCAAATTCAGTTGACATGCAGTTTACAACTATATATAATGTAGACCGTTTTTAAAGAGGCGCGGAGAATGAACAGAGAAAACTTTTTCAGAAAATACGATAAGATAGTCGCAGACTTCGGCGAGACTAAGCCCCGCATACTGCTGCACAGCTGCTGCGGCCCGTGCTCAAGCTCGGTCATAGAGCTTTTGTCGCAGCATTTTGAAGTCACCGTTTTGTGGTATAACCCCAATCTCTGGCCGGAATCGGAGTATGAAAAACGCCTTGAGACTCAAAAGCAGCTTATTGCCTGCCTTGCGCAGGACGGCGTGACGGCGTCGCTTCTCGTCGAGCCCTGGCGCAGCGAGGACTATCTTTCGCGCATAAAGGGTCTGGAGCATGAGCCCGAGGAGGGTAAAAGATGCCTTGAATGCTTCCGCATCCGCCTTGATGAGACGGCGCGCATAGCGAAGGAAAGGGACTTTGACTGGTTCTGCACGACGCTCACCGTATCCTCGCGCAAGGATGCCGTCGCCATAAACGCGATCGGAAGGGAAGCTGCTCAAAAATATGACGTGAGCTGGCTGCCGTCGGAGTTTAAAAAGCGCGAGGGCAACCACCGTTCGATAATTCTTTCCGAAAAATACGGCCTGTACCGTCAGGAGTACTGCGGCTGCATTTTCTCTTTGAATGGAGGCAGCAATGAATAAAACAACAAGAAATATAGTTACGGCCGCGATAGTCGGCGCTCTGTACGCCGTTTTGACCATGGTGCTCGCACCGATAAGCTACGGCCCTGTGCAGTGCAGGATATCCGAGGTGCTGTGCATACTGCCGTTTTTCATGCCATGCACGACATGGGGGCTGTTTTTCGGCTGTGCGATAGCAAATATCGCAAGCGCCGCGGGGCTTCCCGATATCATCTTCGGCTCGCTTGCAACGCTCATAGCCTGTCTGTGTATCGCCCGGTGCGGAAAGCATAACAAAAAAGTGCTTGCCTGCCTCATGCCCGTGGTGTGGAACGGACTTATAGTCGGCGCTATGCTCACAGTCGTTATTGCGGGGCTCGACCCGATCAAAAACTTCGGCGCGTTTGCGGTATTTGCAGGCGAGGTCGCGCTCGGCGAGGCCGCCGTTATGTTCATTGCCGGACTTCCGCTGATTTCCTGGCTGCCGAAGCAGAAATTTTTTACCGACTATGTCAGCAGGACTTGACAAAAGTGTATTAAGATATTAATATGACTGTGCAAAAGGGGTGCTGAGTTTTCTCGGCTGAGACGGAAATAATCGAATTTCCGAGACCCTCGAACCTGATCCGGGTAATGCCGGCGTAGGAAACGAAAATTTTTATAAAATCGTTTTCCTATGACCGCATTGCTTTTGCAGTGCGGTTTTTTTATTCTTTAGGAGGAATAGCAAAATGAAAAAATCCAACCTTACGCTTCGCGCCATGTGCGAAGGCGCGATATTCATCGCCGCGGCGACGGTGCTCAGTCTTATCCCTATCTGGAAGATGCCCCAGGGCGGCTCGTTCGACCTGGCAATGCTGCCGATCATAATTTTCTGCGTCCGCTGGGGCATAGGACCGTCCTTGGCCGCAGGCTTTGTCTACGGCGTTATCCAGTTCATGCTCGAGGGCGGCATAGC
>CALBGG010000123.1 GCA_937893605.1 uncultured Clostridia bacterium | reverse complement strand
GGTGCATTGCTTATTATTCGCCTTTTTTATCGTCGGGCTCGTCAGCCATACCTGCCGAGGCGTCCTCCGCGGGAGGATCGTCAAAGCGGGCGATCTTGCGCGCCGGGCGCTCGATGGTATCATCCTGCATGGCGGGCGCGGGCTTCGGCTCGGGGAAGGTGCCGTGCTCGCAGTAGTAATCAAAGGTATCGCGATCCATCGACTCGTTCTCGAGCAGGTACTCGGCGACGCCGATGAGTGTGTCGCGGTGCTCGGTGAGTATCTTCTCGCACAAAGCCGCTGCCTCGTCGAAGATGCGCTTGACTTCCTCATCTATGAGAGCCGCGGTCTCCTCCGAATAGCTCTTGGTCGTGCCGAAATCGCGGCCGATGAAGATGCTGTGGTCGGAGCTGTCATACTGGATGGGGCCGAGCTTTTCACTCATGCCGTAGCGGGTGACCATATCTCGGGCAATGCTCGTTGCCTGCTGGATATCGCCGGACGCGCCGGTCGAGATATCGTCAAGGAACAGCTTCTCGGCAATTCGGCCGCCCAGACAGGAGACTATGCGCTCGAACATCTGCGCCTTGGAGGTGAAGTTTTCCGCGTCCTCGTCGGGGCGGTAAAGCGTAAAGCCGCCGGCCATGCCGCGCGGGATGATGGTTATATAGTGCACCGGATCCGTGTGCTGCAAAAACTTCGAAGTTATCGCGTGGCCTGATTCGTGGTAAGCGGTCAGGCGCTTTGCTTTGTCGGACATCTTGCGGCTTTTCTTCTCGGGTCCCATCTCGACTTTGAGTATCGCCTCGTCGCAGTCCGCCATGGTTATA
The DNA here is from genome assembly GCA_937893605.1 of uncultured Clostridia bacterium. Taxonomy (GTDB): domain Bacteria; phylum Bacillota; class Clostridia; order Oscillospirales; family Oscillospiraceae; genus F23-B02. The sequence continues at coordinate 14,789 of CALBGG010000123.1, read as the reverse complement.
AAGCGATGCTTGCGGCGCACGGCCAAAAGCGCTGCCTCGTTCATGAGGTTTTCGAGGTCAGCACCCGAGAAGCCGGGCGTGCCCTTTGCAATTGACTTGAGGTCGACATCGTCGGCAAGAGGCTTGCCGCGGGCGTGGATCTTCAGTATCGCCTCCCTGCCCTTTATATCGGGCATGCCGACATAGACCTGACGGTCAAAGCGGCCCGGACGCAGAAGCGCGTTATCGAGGATATCCGCGCGGTTTGTCGCCGCCATGACGATGACGCCCTCGTTGTTGCCGAAGCCGTCCATCTCGACAAGCAGCTGGTTGAGGGTCTGTTCGCGCTCGTCGTGTCCGCCGCCGAGGCCGGAGCCGCGCTGACGGCCGACAGCGTCGATCTCGTCAATGAATATGATGGCCGGTGCGACCTTCTTTGCCTGGTCGAACAGATCGCGCACGCGCGATGCGCCGACGCCGACATACAGCTCGACAAAGTCAGAGCCCGAAATGGACAAAAACTGCACGCCCGCTTCACCGGCAACAGCCTTTGCCAGCAGGGTCTTACCTGTTCCCGGAGGGCCTACGAGCAGGACGCCCTTTGGTATCCTCGCGCCCATTTTCGTGAACGCTTTCGGATCCTTGAGGAACTCCACGAGCTCCTGAAGCTCGGCTTTTTCCTCATCGGCGCCGGCTACGTCTTTAAAGGTCTTGCGATTTTTCTCATCGCTGCCGAGGCGCGTTCTGGCTTTGCCGAACTTCATCGCGCCGCCTGCGCCTCCGCCGCCCTGAGCGCGCTGCATCATGACGATCCAGAACACCATGAAGCCGATGAACAGGACATATGGGATAAGCTGCAGCCACCACGTCGACTGTACGGGCTCTATCTGGTAATCCTTGATAATGCCCTTGTCGTACTGCTGGTCGATAAGCTCGCCGAACTCTTCATAAAACAGCGAGAAGCTGTACATCTTATAATAAACGGTCTTTGTGCCGCCCTGGGCGCTCGAATCCCGGACCTTCATCTCGAGGATGTTTTTTGAACCGTTATAGGTGAATTCCTGAACCTTTTCTTCCTTGAAAAGATCCTTGACCTGAGCATAGCTGAGCTCATTCTCAGGTTCCTGATTGAGCAGAGTGAACAAAGTGCATGCAAGCAGCACCAGTATCAGGACATAAAAGCCTATATCTCTTGCTCTGTTGCGCTGAGGTTTCAATTAATCACGTCCTTCCAGGCAGGAGCATTTCATCCGTGCCTGATTATTTCGTATATATTTCTGGCTTGAGCACGCCTATAAAGGGCAGGTTGCGGTACAGCTCGTCATAATCGAGACCGTAGCCGACAACGAACTCATCGGGCACCTCAAAGCATGAATATTTCGCGTAAACGGGAGCGGCCCTGCGTGAGGGCTTATCCATAAGCGTCGCAATGGTGATAGACGCGGGCTTTCTCGTCATAAGATAGCTCTGCAGATAGTTGAGAGTATTGCCGCTGTCGAGTATATCCTCAATAATTATGATATGGCGGCCTTCGATGTTCTGACCGAGATCCTTCTGTATCTCAACAGCGCCCGTGGAGCTCGTGCCGCCCTTATAGGACGAAACGGCCATAAAATCCATCGAGCACGGAATGCTGACATGGCGCATGAGATCGGCCATGAAAACAAAGCAGCCCTTCAAAACGCCGACAAACAGCGGATTTTTGCCCTCGAAGTCTTTGGATATCTGCTCGCCGAGAGCAGAGACCTTATTCTCGATCTCCTCTGCCGTGAAGAACACTCTCTCTATATCGTTTCTCATCTTTCAATTGTCCCCCGTAAGCTTGGTTTTATTTATTGTTACCCGAATGACCCTGTCACCCGGCCGTGGAATACATCTTTCGGCGACGCCGAAGCCGCAGACGGCTATGACGCCTTTTTCGTCCCTTAAAACCGGCGTTTGAGCTCGCTCAATGCTGCCGAGCTTTGCCTCGGAAAAAAGATCCTTGAGGCTTTTCGTGCAGCCTCTGCCGTAAAGGCGTATCCTGTCGCCCTGCATTCGTGACGTAAGGGATATGCTACCACAAATACTGTCGTAATTAAAGTATAAAATATTAAATGATTCGAAAATTTTTCCGCAGGAGTCGATAATTTCGCTTTTTACCTCGAACTTTCCTCCGCAAAAAGGCTGAACAGATCCTATATCGAGCTTAATTGGCTCGATAGCGCAGCAATCTTCCCGGCCGAAATAAAGAAGTCCCCTGTCGCATGTGACTCGCATGCCGCTTATGTCAGCGCATTTGAGCTCCGGCGACGACGCAATATCGTACACCGCCTGCGCGTGAGCAGAGCTCAGCGCCCTGCCGCAGATAAGGCGCAGAGCCCGCATGGCAACGGGCTTTGGGAGTGACATCAGCTCAGCCGCCGGAAATGTGCCTGACTTATAATGCTCATCATAAGCATTTTGAGCCATAGCGTTCAGACATTCCTCATCCTCCCTGAGAAGCCGCGTCGTGCGTGCGCAGGCTTCAAAAAACGCGGGGTTTATGCCCTCGAGCACCGGCGTCACATGATGGCGGATAACATTGCGCGTGTAATCGTCGCTTTCGTTCGTTATATCGCTTACGTACCCGATGCCGTGCGATGCGTTATACTCCTCGATCTCACGCCGCGTTGTTCCCAGCAGCGGGCGGACGATATTGCCGCGCCTCGGCGGTATGCCGCACAGGCCCTTCAGGCCGCCGCCGCGGGTCAGATTAAGCAGCAGAGTTTCGGCGTTATCGTTTGCGTTATGCGCAGTCGCTATGACATTGCAGCCGAGCGTTTTTGCCGCATCGTTTAAAAATCCGTATCTGAGCGACCGTGCCGCTTCCTCTTCACTCAGGCCGCCGCTTTTTGCGAAGGCGCGGACATCGCCGCTTCCGGCCAGGCACTGTATTCCGTGCCGGGCGCACCATTCGGCGACGAAGCGACAGTCCGAGGCCGAAGCCTCGCCGCGCAGCATATGATCAAAGCTGGCAGCACGCACAGTTATGCCGAGCTTTTGCGCATTCTCGCTCAGATAATGCAGCAGGCACATGGAGTCTGCGCCGCCCGAGACGGCGCACAACACGCGGTCGCCGGGCGACAGCAGCACGTTTTCTTTAATAAAATCAATAATCGTCATCGGTTTTTGCCGAGCGGTTGCCGAAGCTTGTAAACTCGGGCAGCCATTGCAGATACACGGTGCCTGTCTGACCCTTGCGGTTTTTGAGGACTATCGCCTCGGCAAGGTACGGGTCGGAGCTCTCCTGATCGTAATAGCCCTCACGGTGCAGACCGATTACAACGTCGGCATCCTGCTCGATGGCGCCGGAATCGCGCAGATCGTTGAGCATGGGGCGCTTATCGCTTCTGCCGACAGCGGCGCGGTTGAGCTGGCTTAAACATATGACGGGAACATTGAGCTCCTTTGCCATAATCTTGAGCATGCGGCTTATATCGCTGACCGCCTGCTGGCGGTTTTCGTTATAGCTGCTCTTGCCGCCGGCCGACTGCATAAGCTGAAGATAGTCAATGACGACGAGGCCGAGGTTTGATAATCTGCGGCACTGTGCGTTCATATCCGCGACGGTAAGCATGGAGTTATCGTCGATGCGCATATCGGTCGCGCTGACCATCTGCGCCGCGGAGGCCAGGCGCCGCCACTCATCGGGGCTCAGCTGCCCTGTCAGCATATTCTGCGACGGGACGGACGCCTCGCGCGCGAGAAGACGGCTTACAAGCTGCTCGCGGCTCATCTCCAGCGAGAACACGGCGACGGTCTTGTCCGAATTTTTCGCAACATCCATAGCGATATTGAGCGCAATACTCGTTTTGCCCATTGCAGGGCGCGCGGCAATAAGGATGAGCTCACCCTTATTGAGGCCGAGGATGAATTTGTCGAGATCCTTCAGTCCCGTGGAAAGACCCGGTATGGTCTTGCCGCTGGACGCGGCCTCGGATATATTCTCGTACACTGTCTGGACGACGGTGGATATAGGCAGAAGTCCGCCGATATTGCGTCCCTGACGCAGGGCATATATCTTGCTCTCAGCCGCTTCGAGTATATTCTCCGCCTCGCCCGAGCCCTCATAGACAAGATTGTTTATCTCATCAGCCGCAGATGCAAGGTTTCTCAGCAGTGCTCTGTCGCGTACAATGGCGGCGTATTCAAGAACGTTTGCCGCAGTCGGCGTTATGCGCATGAGCTCGGCGATGTACTCGGGGCTTGCCTCGCTGTATACGCCGCGCACCTTCATCTGGTCAAGAACCGTTACAGGGTCGATGGTCTGCCCGTAGGAGAACATGGCGTATATGGTCTCAAATATATCCCTGTTCTGCTTTATATAGAACTCAGCGCCGCGCAGACGCTCGATAACGTCCGGGATGCAGCGCGTGTCTATAAGCATCGAGCCTATGACCGCCTGCTCGGCCGCTGCCGAATGCGGCGCCTGTCTGCCCAATAATTCTTCCATGCTTTAACTCCTACCGCTAAACGAAATAATATCCTTACGCTTCTATGACGAGCACGTTTATCGTGCCGGAGATCTCATAGCCAAGCTTTGCCTTGACCTGGAACGAGCCGAAGGTCTTGATCGGCTCGGGCTGGACGATCTTGTTCTTCTCGATCTCAATGCCGTGCTGCTGCTTGAGCGCGTCGCTTATCTCCTGCGAGGTGACCGAGCCGAAAAGCTTGCCCTTATCGCCGGCCTTTGCGCGCACCGTGACGGTGATCTCGCCGAGCTTCTTTGCGTTTGCTTCGGCCTCGGCCTTTTCGCGTGCCATCTGCGCGGCTTTCGCCTTTTCCTTGAGCTTGAGCGCGTTTATATTGTCGGTCGTCGCTTCGCTTGCGAGCTTGCGCGGCAGAAGATAGTTGCGTGCGTAGCCGTCGGAGACTTCCTTAAGCTCACCCTTCCTGCCCTGACCTCTGACATCAACGTTGAAAATGACTTTCATAATTTATTCCTTTCCCGTGAATGAATCACGAATCGATATACTCATCTATGGCGGCATACAGCTTTTTGACCGCCTGCTCGAGCGTCAGCCCGTTTATCTGTGCGGCGGCAGCCGCACGGTTTCCGCCGCCTCCGAGCTTTTCCATTATAAGCTGAACGTTTACCTCACCGATAGAACGAGCCGAAACGAACACTCCGCCGTCCTCGGTCGGGTACATGACCATCGACGCATCTACGCCCGCAACGTTCAGAAGCTCGTCCGCCGCCTGAGCGGCAACGATCCTGTTCTGCGGCGTTTCGGGAACGGCAATTGCCATTATGCTGCGATAAAGCTTGGCACGCTGGAGGATCTTATATTTTGCAACGGTCTGCTCCATGCCGTTCTGCATGAGCTTTTTGACAGCCACGGTGTCCGCTCCGGCACGGCGCAGGTATGCCGCCGCGTCAAAGGTTCGGTCGCCCGTGCGCAGGGTGAAGCTTTTTGTGTCAAGAACGATACCGGCCAGTATAGCCTCGGCTTCGCAGCGCAGAAGCTTCGGCTCGTCGCTGCACATTTCAAGTATCTCCGTCATGAGCTCACATACGGATGAGGCATAGGGCTCGATAAAGCTCAGATCCGCCCTGTCTATGTAGGTCGCGGCGCGGCGGTGGTGATCAATGACCGCAACGTGGTTGCATGACTGCAAAAGCCGCAGATCCTCGACCTGCTCGGGACGGTTGGTATCGACAACCACCAAAAGCGTCTTGCCGTCGGCTATCATTATAGCCTCTCTTGCGCTTATAAACGATTCCTTATATTCGGGGCTTTCGCGCAGAAGATTTATAAGCGGCTTTGCCGAGCTTTTTTCCGTATCGACAACGATGAGCGCGCTCTTGCCGTTTTTGCGGGCAAGGCTGCACACGCCGACTGCACCGCCGATGCTGTCCATATCGCTGAACTTGTGCCCCATAACGAGGACGCGCGACGCATCCTTTATGAGAGATTCAAGAGCGTTTGCCATAACGCGCGAACGAACCTTATTGCTCGACTCTACCTCGCCGGACTTGCCGCCGATGAAGTCGAAGCTGAATTTGTTCTTTATGACGGCCTGATCGCCGCCGCGCGAGAGCGCCATCTCGACAGCCAGGGACGCAAACTGCAGCGTCTCGCTGAGATTTTCGCCGTTTCGGCCTATGCCGATGGACAGCGTCGCATGTATTCCGCTCGGGCTCACTACCTGATGCACCTCATTAAGTATATCGCATTTTTTATCGAGGATGCCCTGCATATAGCGTTCCTCAAACAGGAACAGATATCTGTCACGGTCAAAGCGGATGATGATGCCGTTTGTATTTGCACCCCACTGGTCGAGCTTGTCTCCGACCGCGTCGCGCAGATCGTTTCTGACACGCTCGGGCTGGTTCTTCATGAGCTCCTCGTAGTTGTCGATCGTAAGTATCGCGGTCACGGGCTTTGACAGCTCATACTCATCGCGGATATTTTCATACTCGGTAACATCGATCCAGTAAGCTATCGCCATGAAATGCTGATCTTTTCCGTCGCCTGCGCCGGAGCGGACGATGTTGCCGCATATCTGATACTTTCTGTCCTTGAGTTCAAAAAGATCCGGGCTTTTCGTCTTGCCTTCCATGAGCCACTTGCCGGAAAACTCGGGGATGAGCTCGGCAAGGCTTATATCCGTGCGTGAGCCGGACAGTCCGCTTATGGAGAAGAACATCTCGTTGCCCCAAATTATGCGCGAATCATCCAGTCTGAAAACGACGATTGGCAGAGGGAAATTAAGAAGTGTGTTATTCTTCGCCGTCTCCGCATCGTAGGTCACTGACTCGATATACGCAAGCAGCGCCTTTCTCCTGCGTGAGCGCGTTATCACCGAGTAGATGATAAGTCCGAGGATAACCACGCCCTCGGCTGCGGCGAGGTAATAGTTTTTCAGAACCAGCGTTGCCACCGCAAACACAATAAGGAAAAATACGAACGGTCTTGTATTAGGTTCAAACAGTCTCTGTGAATTTTTCATTTCCGACTTCCTATAGCAATACTTATAGATATTAAATTATAACAAAGTATCAGCTCGATTACAACTCTAAAATTGTTTTAGCAGGGTTTCTTTCAAATCGTTGTAATAGCATTCTGTTTATGATATAATTTTTAATTACTATCGTTCAAGGAGACGCGCCGTGAGACTTTATTTCTACGGACATGATTATAAATACGCCGCAGAGCAGATGCTGTTGTCGCTCTACCCCTCCGAGCGCCCGGAATACCCGGAAGGCAAGCCCGAGGGCGACAGGGTCGAGCTTCGCTTATCAAGCGGCAAAGCATACACGACGGCAAGCTGCCTTTTAGTCCTGAACGGCAGCCAATTCAAAGCAAAAAGCTCTGTTAAAACAGAGCTTTTGACAGACGATATAGCGCGCGATAAGCTTTGCAGCCGCATAATAAAAACCGCGTTTTACCGTGCAGCCCGGCGGGCGGGGCATAAGCAGCCGGCGTGGGGAATGCTCACCGGTGTTCGCCCCGGCAAGCTCTTCCGCGAAGAGCTTGAGGGTAAAAGCCCGGAGCTTGCGCTCAAGAGCTTCATGGCAGATTACGACGTTACCGAACCACGTGCGGTGCTCTGCCGCGATACGGCGCTCGTGACGGAAAGCGTTATAAAAAGCCTGGATGAACGCGATATATGCCTGTACGTCGGCATACCGTTTTGCCCGACAAGATGCTCATATTGCAGCTTTGTCAGTCAGTCGGTCGAAAAGAGCATGAAGCTCATTCCCCCGTTTATGGACGCGCTGATGCGGGAAATAGACGCCGCGGCCGACGCCGTAAATAAGCTGGATCTTTCGGTCATATCTATTTACATGGGCGGCGGAACTCCGACGACGCTAAGCGCAGAGCAGCTCGACAGACTGTGTTCAAGGATAGCAGAGCGCTTTGACCTTTCGCGTTTGCGCGAATACACCGTCGAGGCTGGCAGACCCGACACGATAACGGAATCGAAGCTGCGCACTCTGCGCACTCACGGGGTTGACAGGATAAGCGTAAATCCGCAGACGATGAGCGACGAGGTGCTCAATGTCATAGGCCGCAGGCATTCGGCGCAGGACATAACCGACGCGCTCAAGGCCGTGCGCAGAGTCGGCGGCATGACAGTGAATATGGATCTGATCGCGGGGCTTCCGGCAGACAGCGCAGAGAGCTTTGAAAAAACTCTCGACGCGGTCATAGGCCTTGAGCCCGAAAACATAACCGTTCACACGCTGTCGCTCAAAAAAGGCTCGCGCATAACGCTTGAGGGCAGCGCGATACCGAGCGAGGATGAGGTCGGCAGAATGCTCGACACGGCAGCCGAAAAGCTGCACCGCGGCGGATGGGCGCCATATTATCTGTACAGGCAGAAGTTCATGTCCGGCGGCTTTGAAAATGTCGGCTGGGCAAAGCCCGGCAGCGAGAATATCTACAACGTATGCATCATGGAGGAGCTTTGCTCCATCGTCGCACTCGGCGGCGGAGGCTCGACGAAGCTCATCTCCCCCGGCGGCGGCCGTAACATCAGATTTTTCGCGCCTAAGTATCCGTCGGAATACATAAACGGTATACAAAAGACCTGCAATGATAAGCAGGGTATAATAGACTTCTACAGTAAGGAGATCAAAAAGTAATGGCATTTGACCTGAATGAAATCAATTTTCGCACGGTAGCCGATCCCAAGGGCTTCATCGAGGAGTGCGACGAGGTGTACGCGAGCCGCGTCAGGGATGCGGCAGACAAGATAATCGAAAACAGCAGGAAAAGCCCCATCGTTCTTATGTCCGGCCCCTCCGGCTCGGGAAAGACGACGACCGCGCGTAAGATAAGCGAGGAGCTTGAGCTGCGCGGCGTTCACGCGCACTATGTCGGCATGGACGACTACTTCAAGACCGTCGACCCCTCCACGGCGCCCAGAACTCCCGAGGGCGACATCGACCTCGAGTCCCCGCTGTGCCTCGACATGGAGCTGTTAAACGAGCACTTTACCATGCTCGCCGAGGGCAAACGCATATTTGTCCCCAAGTATGAGTTCTCGCGCCAGATGCGCGTACTTGAGCCGTCAAAATCCATAAAGCTCAAAAAGGATGAGATCGTCGTCTTTGAAGGCATACACGCGCTCAATGATATGATAACCGAGCATCATCCGGACGCATTCAAGCTGTACATTTCCGCGCGCAGCAATGTCGAATTTAACGGCAAGGTCTGCTTTAAGGGCACATGGTTCAGGCTCGTGCGGCGCACGGTGCGCGACTATAACTTCCGCGGCGCAGATCCGGCGCAGACACTCAAGATGTGGGCAAATGTCCGCAGAGGCGAAAAATCCTACATCTCGCCGTTTAAAAACAAGGCAAACTTCCTGTTCGACTCGGCCTTCCCCTATGAGATGGCCGTCATGAACGATACAGCGACCAAGCTTTTCTCCTCAATCCCGGAGGGCATAGAGCGTTATGACGAGCTGCGCACGGTGCTTCCGGCGCTGCAGCTGTTCGGCGTTATCGACGAAAAATACGTCGCCCCGGATGCGCTCATACGTGAGTTCATCGGCGGCGGAGAATACGACTGATAAAAAATCGGAGGATAAACATGGAAATCTCAAAGAGAATACTCGCACTTGTTCTGACGCTCACCATGGTCTTTGCCCTGTGCGCCTGCACGAGCGACGATGACGTAAAGGGAAAGACAGAGCCCATGGCAACGCAGACCGCCGCCCCCGAAAAGGAGCTTGAGCTCGGCAGCGTAAGCGGCGGCAAATACGAAAATACCTACTTTGGCTTCGGCTGTGAGCTTGACGATCAGTGGACCTATGCAAGCGAGGAGGAGCTTCTGAGCATGGTGCATGCCACGGCCGATCTTGTGGATGACGAAAACTTCAAGGATGAGCTTCTGAATGCCGACATGTTCTATGATATGATGGCTTATTTCTACGACGGCGCAACGAACATAAACGTCATTGTTCAGAACATCGGCGCTGCATACGGCGCGCTGCTCGACGAAGACGCGATAGCCGAGCAGACCGTAAAGGCCATACCCGAGCAGCTCGCGGCGGCTTCCATGGACGTTCAGTCCTGTGAGCAGGTAGTCGTTGAGTTTGCCGGGGCGGATCACGCCGGCATACTCATCCACAGCACGATAAACGGCAGCGATATGTATCAGCTTCAGGCTCTTGTCAAGGTTGGCAAATATGTTGCCGTCGTCACCATGTCATCCCCGCTTGAGGAAAACATCGACGCGATGCTCGGCTTTTTCTACGCTGTGTAAATCAAACAGCTCCGGTCAATGAACAGCACCCCATTTGTTAGATATTATATCATAACTGTCTAACAAATGGGGTGCTGTTCAACGGTCTGAGCTGTTTTTTACATTGCGCCTTACAGCGGCTGCTTTTTTATCTGCGCCCATTTGCGCGGGTATTTCGGGTGTGTGGGCTTTATTTTTTCGATCACAACAGCGGCATGAGTTATATCCGTTCCCTGTATCGTGTAGTGCACAATGTCCTTAAGCTGCGCTCCGAGCAGGTGCATGGCACTTCCGGCCTCCTCGACCTCAGAGCCGCAGTCGGGACCCTTCATTGCGATAAACAGTCCGCCGACGCGCAGATACGGCAGGCAAAGCTCACAGAGCGTGCCGAGGCGTGCAACGGCGCGGGATACGGCGATATCGTAAGCGGCTCGCCGCTCCTCGGTTATTTCCTCTGCACGCGCATGAACGCACTGAACGCCATCGAGCGCAAGCTTATCACAGACCTCGGCGAGAAAATCAACACGCTTATTAAGGCTGTCGAGCAGTGTTATATCCATGTCCGGCTGCACGATCTTGAGAACCATGCCGGGAAAGCCCGCTCCCGTTCCGACGTCAATGACCTTTTTCCCGGCAAAATCGCAGACACTCAGCAGCGCCGCGCAATCGAGAAAATGCAGCCGTGCGACGTCTTCTTCGCCGCTTATAGCGGTAAGATTCATAACGCGGTTGCGCTCCTCGAGATATTCATAATAGGACTTGAGCCTCTCTATCGCCCCGGTATCGGGTGCAACACCGAGTGAAGCAAAGCCTTCGTTTAAAATCTTATCCATAACAGCTCCACAGAAAAAAATGAGTCGGGTCACTGCCCGACTCATTTTAGCATATCCGTTTTTATTTATCAATCAGCAAAAGAAATTGTGGTCGCCGATCCGGCCGAGCCATGTAGTTTCGATCATACCGCTGCCCCAGTATCGTCCGACCTGGAAAAACAGCGCGTCGCCGACTGTGTTGTAGCCTTCCAAAGCGAGCTTTGCGCACACAACGCTTATCTCATAAGGTTCGTCGTATATTACGCCCGTGGATACAACGCTGAACTGACCCGGCTGGAAGATGACGTCCTTTATCGTCTCGCCGAATCTCGCATCGCCTGCACGGTTGAGGATAACGTTTCCGACACCTATCTGACCCTCGACGGGCTGATTGCCGGACTCCCATGTGATGATCCTGCTCATCCAGTAGAGATCATCCTCATTGTAATACTCATCCCCGCTTTGGAGGATCTGTTCGTCTGCCGTGCTGAAATTGACCGCTCCGAGCTCTTCGTCCCATGAAGCATCGAGCGTGAATATCTTTGCAAGTGCCTCGCTCGGGATAATGAAAGAGCCGTCAACCTCCATATAGCCGTCGGGAAGATAAAGGTATCTGCCGTTTGCGCACAGATAGTCATCCTCAAAGCCGGCCTCGATCGTTATGCCGGCGACCTCGACGGTCAGTTTATTTATCTCTTTGTCATAGTCAACATCGGCGTCATAGCCGAGAACCGCACAGGCGGCTTCAAGCGAAACATATGATTCGTCGCCGATCATATAGCCGCGGCAGGAAAGCAGTCCGTCGACATATACCGGAGTCTCGGTATAGCTGACACCGTTGTCGGTTCCCTCGGCCAGCGCGGAGCCGCAGAGGAAAACGCACAGCAGACAGATAACGAACACGAGTGTAAAACTATACTTTTTCAGTTTACTCATATAACGCTCCTGTCATAAAAAATATATTCGGCAAAACACCGAATGTCGCCCTATAACTCTCGGGCATATTAATTATAGCGGAACGTTTGCAATCACGTAAACAGTTATTTTGCACAAACGAGCGTGTGTCGAATTGTGCACATTTCACATATGTACTTCAAAAACCGCAAGATTTAGGGGCTTTTCAAGCCCAAAACACATCATTTTGTGCCTTAGTCAGCTTGCACAAAAGTCGAAATTCGACAACAAATTCTTAAAAAATCGTAAAAATTATTACAAATATTAATCACCTGCATAACGTTATGTAAATCAAACGCATTATGAAATCATATTATGTCAACCAAACTGACGTTTTTATATGCAATTTTTCAGTGCCTTGGATAGCTGATCCGGGCAGGATGTGTTCTTATATCCGCACCTTATACCCTCTAATCTCTGCACCGCATCCTCGACCTTCATCCCCACAAGCAGCCGCGAAATGCCTTGCAAATTGCCGTCGCAGCCGCCTTTTACCTCCACTTTTTCGATGCGTCCGTCCTCAATATCTATCTCAAAAAGCTGCGAGCAAACGCCCTTCGGGCGGTAAGTAATATGCATAATCACACCCCATTATTTGAATATTCGCGGTTGACATAACGCTTTATGCCGCCGCACATAAATCATATCACAGTCCGGTCTTCAAGTACAGCATATTTTGCCCTGCGCGGCAATATAATTGTCTGACGGGAGGGCTCTGTATGCTGAAAAAACTTAAAGTGATACTCGTGGGCGGACTTGCCCTGTGCTGTCTTTATCTGTTCGCTGTGTATCTGCGCACGGACAGCGGCGACGGCACAAAAAATACGATCTCCATGACGGACGAGGTCGAGGAGACCGGATACCCCACCGGAACCCCGCTGGATACTCCGGAGCCGGCGGAAAGCACAGCTCCCGTGACACCGACCATAATACCCACGACCATATCCGGCGGCATGTCTATAAAAAACACCTCCGGCTATGATATTGATATAGAATCGATATTGAGCCAGGGCTGCACGATCCGCCTTGAAGCCGGAAAGCCGCAGATACTTATCATACACACCCATTCGAGCGAAGCCTACTCCCCTGCCGGGCTGGACAAATACGACGATCTCGGCACTAACCGCACGCTCGACCAAAGCCTGAACGTTATCCGCGTCGGCACGGAGCTTGCAAAAATTTTTGAAGACTGCGGCCTGAACGTCATACACGACACGCAGGTGTTCGATTATCCCAGCTACACCGGCTCGTATAACCGCAGCTGCGAGGCCGTGGAAAAGTATCTGTCCGACTACCCGAGCATCAAGATCGTTATCGACCTGCACCGGGACGCGCTGTGCTCGGACACTGTGACGTACAAGACAACCGCAACAGAGCAGGGCGTGTGCGCAAGTCAGATAATGCTTTTCGTCGGCAGCGACGCAAGCGGGCTTGAGCATCCGAACTGGCGGCAGAATCTGAGTCTCGCTCTCTACCTGCAAAACGCGGTCTGCCGGGCTTATCCCAGCCTTATGCGGCCTATAACGCTGACAAAATATCGCTACAACCAGCACCTCTCCCCCGGCTCTATGATACTTGAGGTCGGCAGCAACGGGAACACCCTGCAGGAGGCGCTCGCCGCGATACGGCTTTTCGGCAAAACTGCGGGGCCCGCGATAGCCGAGCTCGTCGAGTGAAGTCGAGTGAATATATTATATAATGTATAGGACACCCCCTCCTATGGCTATGATTAAGCATAAGAGGAGGGATCATTTATGAAAGTATTCGATATAATGAGCGAGCACATAGTCACGGTCGGCCTCGGCGAGCCGGTGGCTGCGGCGGCAAGGCTTTTAAAACAGTATAACATCGGCGCAGTTCCGGTGTGCGACGATCGCGGCAATCTGCGCGGCATGATAACCGACCGCGACATCGCCGTAAGGTGCGTGGCAAACGGGCTCTCGCCCACGGAGACGAAAACCGGCGATATTATGACGCGCGGCGTTGTCACAGTAAACGACAACGCCTATGTCGGCGACGCGGCGCGGCTCATGGCCGACGCACAGATACGCAGGCTGCCGGTGTGCAAAGACGGGCGGCTCGTCGGCATGCTGTCGCTTGCCGATCTTGCTCGCAGCACAGACTGCGACGCGGAAGCTGCCGAAGCGCTTTGCGAAATTTCTAAAAACATTCGCAAAGTGTAGCATATGCTACATCACATACATGTCCATCCTATTATAATGAGTACAGAAAGATGAAAGATATCTTTCAAAAAATATTCCAAGTGCAAAAAGTGTATTAATTATTTTAGGAGGTACATTATCATGGCGAAATGGGTATGCCCGGTATGTGGTTATGTTTATGAAGGCGACACTCCTCCCGAGAAGTGCCCCATCTGCAATGCTCCCGGAAGCAAGTTCATTCTTCAGAAGGAAGAAAAGACCTGGGCGGCTGAGCATATAGTCGGCGTAGGCAAGGTTTTCGGAGAAAACGTTCCCGAAAACGTCCGCGAGGAGATCATCAGCGGTCTGCGTGCAAACTTTGAGGGCGAGTGCTCCGAGGTTGGCATGTATCTGGCAATGGCTCGCGTTGCTCACCGTGAAGGCTATCCCGAGATCGGCCTTTACTGGGAGAAAGCGGCTCATGACGAAGCCGAGCACGCCGCAAAGTTTGCGGAGCTCCTCGGCGAGGTCATCACCGATTCCACTAAAAAGAATCTCGAAATGCGTGCCGACGCAGAAAACGGCGCAACCGCCGGCAAGTTCGAGCTTGCAAAGCTCGCAAAGCAGTATAACCTCGACGCTATCCACGACACCGTCCACGAGATGGCCCGCGACGAGGCCCG
>CALBGG010000122.1 GCA_937893605.1 uncultured Clostridia bacterium | reverse complement strand
GAAAGGAGTGGGTTCGCCATTGAAAAGCTATGACAGAAGGCAGCTGATGGCGATGTGCTTTGTCGCGTCGCTCGCGCCGGTGACGCGGCTGCTGCCGAAGGCGACCGCGCAGGTCGCCGGGAGCGCGAGCTGGCTTGCGCCGCTGTGTGCGCTGCCGCTGCTGCTTCTGTTTCTGCTCGTGCTGACGCAGCTTATGAAAATGCGCCGAGAGGGCGAGGGGCTGGGCGAGGTAATTATGCGCTGCGCCGGGCGCCGGGCGGGCAGCGTCGGCCTCGGCCTGATCGCCGCGTTCCTGCTCTTTTCCGGAGGCTTTATCCTGCGCACGGGTGCGCATCGGCTTATTTCGACAATTTATCCCTCCGCCGGACCCTGGTTTTTCATGGCGACTATGCTGCTCATGGGCACGCTGGCCGCGCTCGGGCCTGTGAAAGCGCTGCCGCGAGCCGCACGTGTGTTCGCACCCGTTCTTTTGGCGGTGATGCTGCTCACGCTTTTTATGTCGCTCGACTCGGTCGATATCAAAAACATCCTGCCTATCACAAAATCGAGCCCCGGCGAGCTTTTTCTGTCGAGCCTCGCGGTGGTCGAGATCTACGGAGGAGTATTGTACAGCGCGGCGCTCATAGAAGACCGCGCACCGCTTCAGGGGCGGCGCTTTGCCTCGCATGCTGGCTGGCTTGCTCTGATCTGCGTGCTGCTGACGTTTTTCTGCGCTGTCATCATAGGCTGCTACGGAGCACAGCTCGTCGCGCGCTTTTCACACCCGTTTTTCTCGACCGTGCGCGATGTGACGCTCATGAAGACCGTCGAGCGCATCGAGGCGCTTGTTGCGGCGCTGTGGGTGCTGTCCGACTTCGTCATTTTTTCGCTGCTCCTATGCTGCGCAGCGCACATACTGCGCCTCATTTTCGGATTCAAGCCCGAAAAAACCGACCTGCGCATGCTCGACATGTCAAACGGGCGTGTGCTGATCGTCATCTGCGCCGCCCTCACCGCCGTCGTTGCGGCACTGATCCCATCGAGCGAGGAGACCCTGCGCGGCATTTCCCAGCTCATCGTTCCCGCCGCGAGTCTCGCGATACTTTTCATCGTTCTTCCGGCGCTGCTGTTCATCTCAAAGCTGCGTTGGCCGCGAAGATGCCGAAAAATTTGATCTGTGCTGAATTTTGTTCTATATCAGTGCAAAATATCGACTGTTTTCGAGTACAATCGACCTATCTGCAACACGAAATTCTGCACCGATGCAGAACAGGAGGAACGCTTATGAACAAGGCATACGCAAACAGAGTGGGAGCACATTTATCCTGGCTGCGCAAGCAGAAAAAGCTCACGCAGGAGCAGCTTGCCGCTCGCATGCAGCTGCTCGGCTGCGACATCACGCGCTCGGCGCTCGCAAAGATCGAGGTGGGTCAGCGCATGCTCTGCCCCGACGAGCTCAAGGCTCTGCGCACGGCTCTCGCCGTAAGCTACGACGACATACTTTTATAGGCGCACGGACATTGTACGGATACGCTTATTGCGGTGTCCCGGTGTCGATGGTGCAGCAAAACCGGAAGATTTCCGCTTCCCGCAAGTGCGGAGTAATTTTTGCGTGAACCCGGCAGCGGAACTGCCGACGAAACCGCAAGGTTTCGCTTCCCGCAGGTGCGGCACAAATTTTTGTTGCGCTGCCGTGCTGCGCCGCACCCTTGTAGGGAATGGGCTTGCCCATTCCGCTTGTACAGTCTTAGTCGGAACTCAAATCCATGTCGTAGGCGAGCATTGCTCGCCCGCCGCAACGGTTTCCTCCTCAGTCACCGGTCGGGATGACGCAAAATATGTATCGGTACGATTTTAATACGCCTCTAAAAAAAGAGTGCAGATCTGAATCTGCACTCTCTTTTTTCATTCAAATCCGTGCGCAAAGCGCACACATTCGGCTATCGGCTATCGGCTATTTCGGATCAGCCGTCTGCGGCGGCTGACCCGAAATCTTTAATAAACTTTCGCGCCTGGTCGACGATGCGGGCATTTGATTTAAGACGCAGGCTGACGCGCGGCGTCGTTCCGGCCTCGACCTTGAGTACGCCCTTGTACTCGGGGCGTGCGTACAGCGCGGAGATGCGCTCCATGTCGAAATCGCGCAGGGCGAAGATGAGCTTGCCGGACTTCTGCGAAATGTCGCTTATTCCGGCGTTTCCGGCCTCGCCGCGCAAAAGCGCAACGTTTATCAGCGCGCTCACGCCAGAGGGCAGGTCGCCGAAGCGGTCGATGAGCTCGTCGATGAGGTCGTCGGCCTCGTCCTCGGTGCGCAGCAGCGCTATGCGGCGGTAAATATCCATGCGCTGCCCCTCGGCGGGGATGTACGACTCCGGTATATTCGCCGCGACGGCGAGATCGGCCGAGCACTCGGCGCGGTGCTCGACCTTGACGCCGCGCTCCTCGAGCACGGCCTCGCTGAGAAGCTTCATGTACATATCATAGCCCACGTCGGTCATGTGCCCCGACTGCTCCGCTCCGAGCAGGCTTCCCGCTCCGCGTATCTCAAGGTCGCGCATGGCGATCTTGAAGCCCGAGCCGAACTCGGCAAACTCGCGGATGGCCTCGAGGCGCTTTTCCGCGACCTCGGTGAGCACCTTGTTCTGTCTGAACGTGAGATACGCCGAGGCGCGGCGCGTGCTGCGGCCGACGCGGCCGCGGATCTGGTGCAGCTGAGCAAGACCCATTTTGTCCGCGTCCTCGATGATGAGGGTGTTGACGTTCGGGATATCTATGCCCGTTTCGATGATCGTCGTGCACACGAGCACCTGCGTTTTTCCCTCGGTAACGTCCTCCATGACGGAGGCGAGCATATCCTTATCCATCTGCCCGTGCGCGACGCCGACGGTGACCTCGTTATCGAGCATCTCGCGTATCTTTATCGCGGTGCGCTCGATGCTGTCGATGCGGTTGTGCAGGTAATACACCTGCCCGCCGCGCTGGATCTCGCGGCGTATCGCGTCGCAGAGTATGCCCCAGTCGTGCTCCATGACGAAGGTCTGCACCGGAAGGCGATCCTGCGGCGGCTCGTCTATCGACGACATGTCGCGTATGCCGGAAAGCGCCATGTTAAGCGTGCGCGGTATCGGCGTTGCCGACAGCGTGAGAACGTCCACGCCGCGGCTCATTTCCTTTATGTGCTCCTTGTGGCCGACGCCGAAGCGCTGCTCCTCATCGACGATGAGGAGGCCGAGATTTTTGAATTTGACATCCTTCTGCAAAAGCCGGTGAGTGCCGACGACAAGGTCGCACTTGCCGGTTTTTAAATCCTCCAGCGTTTTCTGTACCTGCGCCGGGGTGAGGAAGCGGCTTAGCACCTCGACGGTGATGGGAAAGCCGAAAAAGCGCTGCACGGCGGTCTGATAATGCTGCTGGGCAAGCACCGTCGTCGGAACGAGTATCGCCGCCTGACGGTTATCTAAAATGCACTTCATCGCCGCGCGAAGGGCGACCTCTGTCTTGCCGTAGCCGACGTCGCCGCACAGGAGGCGGTCCATCGGAGTCGTCGACTCCATATCGGCCTTTATCTCGGCGATGCTGCGAAGCTGATCGTCGGTCTCCGTGTAGCCGAAGTTATCCTCAAACTCGCGCTGCCAGGGCGAGTCGGGCGCGAAGGCGTGGCCGGGCACGCGGGCGCGCTCGGCGTAGAGCTTGATGAGCTCGCCGGCTAATTTTTTCGTAGCGGCCTTGGCGCGGCTTCTTGCCTTTGTCCACTCCGCGCCGCCCATTTTGGACAGTCTTACATGCTGATCCTCTGCCGCGCCGAGATATTTCGTCACCATGTCAAGCGCCGTCGCGGGAACGTACAGCGTGTCCGTTCCGGCGTAGCGGATCGTGATATAGTCCTTTTCAAAGCCGTCGACCTTCATCTTTTTTATGCCGTCAAAGCGGCCTATGCCGTGCACCTCGTGAACGACGAGATCTCCCGGCTTGAGGTCGGCGCAGGAATTAATGCGCTGTCTGCCCGGCGGCGCTTTTTTCGACGTTTTATGCTTGTGCTCGCGCACGCGCAGAAGCTGCATGTCGCTTATGACCGCAAGCTTTATCCCCGGATACTCCATGCCCGCGGACATGCCGCCGACGGAGATGGTGCAGCAGCCCTCCTCGGGAAGCCTTTCGAGCTTTTCCTGAACGTAGGCGACGATGCCGGAATCCTTTAAAAAGCTCTGCAAAAGCTCCGCACGGCGCATATCGCCCGCAAGAACGACGACGCGAAAGCCCTGCTTTAA
>CALBGG010000121.1 GCA_937893605.1 uncultured Clostridia bacterium | reverse complement strand
TTCCGGTGCTTATTTTGCATAAGCTGTTCTTACATTATCTAATTTTCAAGGTACAATTCGCGCCGCCGCTTTCAGCGGACAGCTTATTTACTTTACCACGAAGGTTCGCATTTGTCAAGAGGTTTTTTAAGCTTTTTTGAAGTTTTTAATTTCGCTCTCGCATCGATGCGGCACGCTCTCTCGAGGCGCTTGCTTAGAATACCACCGTGTACACGGTTTGTCAACACTTTTTTCGACGATTTTCACAACAAATTTTTAAAATTATCCGCCGCCACTAAATATTGTGCCTAATGCCGCGCATAATAACAACATGGCTGTTTTCATGAATCTGTTCCGCCGTGAAAAACGCGGCGACGAACCGCACGTGCGGCGCAGGCCCGCGTATAATGGCGCGATAAGCGCAAAAGCGCTCAATGACATATTCGACGGCTGCTCGGACTTTCAGTCGCGTGATATCCGCCCCGGCCTCAGCGGCGAGCGTACTCTTTTCGTCTGCTGGCTCGACGGCGTCGCCTCCGGCGGCGAAATTTCAAAGGATGTGCTGCGCCCGCTGACCGAGCTTCTGCGCGCGGGCGTCGCGCTGTCGCCGCAAAGGCTTCTCGACGGCGCGGTGTACAGCTCGCAGGCGGCGCTGCGCACAAATCTCGACGATACAGTCGGCGATATAACGCGCGGCTGCTGCGCGGTCGTCTTCGAGGCTGAAAAATGCGCCGTGTGCTTTGAAAACCGCAGCGCGCAGATACAGCGCGGCATCAGCGAGCCGACGCTGGAGAAATCGCTCAAGGGCGGCAAGGACAGTTTCACCGAGACCCTGCGCACCGACACCGCACTCGTGCGAAAGCGCATAGCAAATCCCGCGCTGAAGATCAAAAGCACGCTTCTCGGCCGCAAGAGCATGACGCAGGCCGCAATACTGTACGTCGATGGCGTGGCCGACCCCGCGGTCGTCGCGGAGCTCGAAAAACGCATTAATAATATAAATGTAGACGGCGCGCTGTCGACAGGCATCATCGAGGAGTACGTCACCGACCGGCCGCGCTCCGTTTTTCCGCAGGTGCTGCACACCGAGCGTCCCGACCGCTTCGCACGGCAGCTTTTAAACGGGCGCGTGGGGCTTCTCATCGACGGCATACCGATCGCCTTCCTCGTGCCGGTCACGTTTCCGGAGTTTCTGCGCGTGCCTCAGGAGGACAGCCAGAACTACGTTGTCTCCTCGGCGCTGAGCATTATCCGCTGGACGGCGGTGCTGCTGGCGCTGGCGCTCCCGGCGTTTTACACTGCCATTGCCATGTACCATCAGGAGATGATCCCGACGCAGCTGCTGCTTTCGGTCATCACCTCCAAGCAGGACGTGCCGTTTTCGACGGCGCTGGAGCTCATCGGCATGCTCGTCGCCTTCGAGCTGCTGCAGGAGGCCGGACTGCGTCTGCCCGATCCCATAGGCGACACGGTGAGCATAATAGGCGCGCTCATCGTCGGCCAGTCGGCGGTCGAGGCAAAGGTCATATCGCCCATCGCGGTAATCGTCGTTGCGACGGCCGGCATCGCCGGCTACGCCCAGCCGAGTCAGGATCTCGGCGCGGCGCTGAGGATAAGCCGCTTTGCGCTCGTGCTCGCGGCGATCGCCGCGGGGCTGTACGGCGTTGTTATATCGCTGTGCTTTTTCGTGTGGTATCTGTGCACGATCGACTCCTTCGGCCGCAACTACACCGCGCCCTGGTCCGGCGGGAGACGCCGCAACCTCGTGCGCACCTTCCTGCGCCGCCCGCTGCCGGAGGAAAAAATGCGCGAGCCGGAGCTGAACACTCCCGACAGGAGGAAGCAGGCATGAAAAAACTCACCGCCGTTTTGTGTGCACTGAGCCTTATGCTCACGGCCTCGGGCTGCTCGGGCGGCAGCATCTATTCAAATTATCGCGACATCGCCGAGCTTCTGGTCATTCAGACCCTCGGCTTTGACCTGTCAGATGCCGGCGTGCGGCTTTCGGTTTCGGCCGAGGGCAGCTCCGGCGCGGGCAAGGACAGCGAGGGCAAGACCCCCGTGCGCCTGAGCGTCAACGCGCAGTCCATGACCGAAGCTCAGGATGCCCTGCAGCACTACAGCGGCGGTCTTCGGCTGTTTTTCGGCCACACGGCCTACATCGTTCTCGGCGAGAACGTTACGAGCACCGACACCGCGCAGTTTTTCGACTGCATCGAGCGCGACGCGGCCTTTCGCCTGTGCATACCCGTATTCGCCGCCTCCGGCAGCGCGAGCGAGCTTGTCATGGGCGCGGGCGCCAACGAGCACGACACAACGCGACTCATGCGTACAGTGACGGAAAATCTCCGCCTGCGCGGTGATGCGCACATCTTCACCGCCGCCGAGATCGTGTCGGCGCTCGACTTAAACGGCGCGGCGCTCATCTGCGCTGTCAGGGCCGTCCCTGCCGATATGACAAACCCCGATGCCGCCGAGGGCGAGATGGCCATCGTGCCCGACGGCTATACTATTATAAACAAGAACAAAACCGCGGGGCATATCCCGATGGAGCTTGCGCGCGGCGTGAGCCTTATCCTCAACGAAACGGGCTCCATGCCGGTCGCCGTCGGGAACGCGACGCTCCAGATAGATCACAGCTCCTGCGAGATAGATCCCGTTTTCGGCAACGGGCTCGAGGGCGTTGCCTTCAATATAAATATAAGCGCCTCTCTCGCTGAGGCGCGCGGCGACTTTGACCCGGATGAGCTGACGCGAGAGTTTGAAGCCACGGCACGCGGCTGGGTCGAAGACGTGCTCGAGCTTCAAAACAGCTCCGGCTGCGATTTTCTGCACCTGGGCAGCACCCTCGAGATGCAGCACCCCCATCGCCTGAGCGGTGCGTCCGAAAATTTCGCCCTCATCGCGCACGGTCTCAACTTCAGCGTCCGCGTCACCGCGGAGCTCGACCGCAGCTTCCACCTCGATCTTTTTTAATAGCGAACGGACGCTGTACCGATACGTTTATTGCGGTTGCCCGGTATCGAGAGTACCGACAAAACCGGAAAGCTGCCGCTTCCCGACATTGCGCCGCACTCTTGTAGGGAATGGGCTTGCCCATTCCGCTTGCTATGGTTTCCTCCGCACTCTCCGGTCGGGCTGACGCAATAAACGTATCGGTACATTCTAAATGCGCTGCTGAAAACACCTCATCCGTCGGCTTCGCCG
>CALBGG010000120.1 GCA_937893605.1 uncultured Clostridia bacterium | reverse complement strand
CGAGAAAATCAACTGTTTTTCACAAAAACGAGTTTCGCTTTTTGTGAAAGTTGCATAAGGCATCGCGTTTTGCAGCAGCATTTTGAAAACTTGCAGAATAGCTTTTGCAGGCATTTTGCAGTTTGCATAACGCAAGGCTTCATTATTCGTTTTACAGCTTTGACGCTTGGAGAAGGCTTAATTTTTGCAAGTTTGCATGCACAGTTGATGCAAAAACGGGTTTTGATATGAAAGGCAGCTTGCAATTATCTGCGATTTTGCGGCTGCAAAAGCTGCATTTTCGCCCGGTATGCCTGCTAATAGTGCAAAAACACGGCGGTGAAAACCGCCGTGTTTATTGAGATATATTAAGAATTTCGTTAAAACAGCACATGTGTGAATAAGCTCTGCGCAAAAATGCGTGCATTTTCGCGCAGAGAGCTTATTGCGGCTTGCACGAAGCATCGCCCGGCAATGCATTTTCCGGCTTATTAAGCGAAAATCCCGCCAATGCCCCGGCAAGGGGGGGGAACTCCCGTAAGCTCAAAAAATCAGCCGTAAAAACGGCTGATAGTTTATTTTCTTCTGCGCGAGCGGCCGCGGTCGGCATACATGCGATTATCCGCAATACGGCTGTCGGAGTCCTTCATGAACTGCTTGAGCTTATCCTCGAAGGCCTGATCCTCCGTGGGCGCAGTGACCTGACCCGCCGGCTGCACGGATTGCTGCTGCGGTCGCGGCGCGGAGGGGCGCTGCTGAGAAGGCGCGCGCTTTCGCGGCGCTTCCGGAGCTTCCTCGGCGCGCTTTATCGAGAGATTTATCTTATCTCCGTTTATGCCGATGACCTTGACCTTAACAGTCTGACCGACGCTGACAAACTGCGCAACGTCGCTTACAAAAGTATTTGCGATCTCGGAAATATGCACAAGACCGCTCTTGCCTCCGGGCAGATTGACGAAAGCGCCGAACTTCGTTACGCCGCTTACCTTGCCTTCCAGCACCGCTCCCACTTCAGGCTGCATATTTTATCCCCTTATATCTCTGAATATCTTTTCATCCGCGCCGATAAGTCTCAGCCGGTGTTGTGCCAAGCTCTCTATTCCGTCGTCGGTATGAATATTCTGTATCTGCTCTTCAAGATACCCGCCCTCGGCCTGCGCCTCGGCGATCTCCGCCCGCAGAGCGCTCGTCTGCTCCATCGCGTCGTTGAGGTCGCGCTTGAGGCTCGCCAGGTTCAGAATAGCATATGCGGCAAGCATCGTCAATGCCAGGCCGATGATCGTCGTCGATTTTTTCATCCTGCTTTTCTTTTCTCCTCCCGCTGCTTTGTTTTTTCATTATATACCAGTTAAAGGCTCTTGAAAAGCATTTTTTGACGCAATCGGCAACTTTTTTTATAAATTTCTTCACCGGGGCAAAAATTTTTACCGCAAAACCTGTCAAGCGGGTAAAAGCAGGCAGTATCACGGGGCTTAGAAGCGCCATATATGCCGAGAATCCGGCAGCTGCGGCGCAGAACATGAATATGTGAACTCCCCCCTGTCCTATGTCCATGCCGAGGACAAACAACGCAAACAGCAGCACTGCGCAGAAAAGCATATCGAGCGCCGCGTTTCTGTGCAGCTCCCGTCGCAGAGCGCGAAGTACATCATATGCAATTCCAAGGCCAAGGCCGGTCAGCATCGATACCGCAAGCTGCGCGAGCTGGAGCGAAACGTCAAGGTGCATTTATCCGAAAAGCTTCTGCCAGAAGCCGCCCGAGGGGGCTTTGTCTTCGTAGCTGAGCTCGCTTATGCTGCCCTCAACGCTCAGCTGCCCGACATCAAGGCTTATCTTTCCGATATGCAGGCCGCTGCCGCGCACGATAAGGTCTCCTCTGCTCGTGTTCATAACAATGACGTTCTCGTCAAAGCTCTCGACATCCTCAACACCGGTCACATTGAGCTTTGTCCTGTCCTCCATGTTTATACTGTGTGCTTTTGCTGTCTGCTGTTTTTCCTCATATGCCATGCCGTACCCTCCTTTTTTGTACAAGCATATGCGACATGCGCATAAAAAATGCACTCCGGGCCGACCGAGCCTAAAGTGCATTTTCGTCTATTACTTTTATGCCATTTGCTTTGAGAAGCTCGGCGGTAACGCCGTCGCCGGCAGCAAGCGTTCCCGTGAACGTGCCGTCGTATATAGTTCCGCTGCCGCAGGAGGGGCTGTTCGCCTTGAGTATCGCGATCCTTGCGCCGAAAAGCCGTGCGAGATAAAGAGCCGCCTCGGCGCCTTTACAAAATTGCCGTGTTACATCCGCGCCCGTTTTGGAAACGACCTTGTCTCCCAGCCGTTCGGATGGAGTTCGCGGCGTTGTAAGTCCGCCGTAGCACTCCGGGCACACGGGGATAAGCCCGTATTTTCCCGTAAGTTTTACTATCATATCCTCCGGCAGACTGTTGTTGCCGCCGTCGTACTTGCAGTCCACGCCCAAAAGGCAGGCAGATATAATGACCTTTTCCTTCATCGTCTTCTCAGCCCCAGCACCGCACCGCAGATGCCGCCGATTATATGCGTAAGCTGCGAGACGTTATCCTTGAGCATAACTCCGTCAACTATCTCGCTGCCGAGGTAGAGAACGAGAACGAGGATGAGCGTTATTGGTATGCATCCGTCGCGCATTCCGGCAAGCGAGGCCATGACTATCATCATGAAAACTATACCCGATGCGCCCATGAGCATAGAGCCGGGGAACAGAAACCAGTACACGAGGCCCGACACGAGCGCCGTTATGACGATAGCGCTTAAAATGTTCCGGCTGCCGTATTTTTCCTCAAGTCCGGGTCCAACGACGAGTATCATCATCATATTGCCTATGTAATGGTCATAATCGACATGGCCGAGAACATGCAGGAAAAAGCGCGGATATGTAAGAATATCCGACAGTGACGAGTGCCACACGCTGAAAAGATATGTATCCGTCCAGCCGTTTGTCAGCTTTCCGAGCAGCAGCGCGAGCAGCGATATGAGCGCAAAGGTCAGCGTCACGGGGGCGTTATATTGAAGTCTGAACAGTCTTTTCATTTAAGCTTCTCCAGCGCTTTTTCGTAATAATCCTTTGTGCGCTCGTCAAAGCATACCATGCGCACACGCTCGATCTCCGGATGCTCAAGGAGATAGTCGGAGATGGCTTTTATTGCGATCTCGGACGCTTTTTCAAGCGGAAAATGATAAACTCCGGTAGATATCGACGGAAAATCGACCGTTTTGCAGCCGTTTTCCGATGCAAGCACGAGACAATTGCGGTAGCAGGAGCGAAGCTTGTCCGCCTCGCCCTTATTGCCGCCGTGCCAGACCGGTCCGGGCGTGTGGATAACGTACCTTGCAGGAAGCTTATAGCCGCGGGTGATCTTGGCTTCTCCCGTCTTGCAGCCGCCCAATGTGCGGCACTCGGCCAGAAGCTCGGGGCCGGCGGCTCTGTGGATAGCGCCGTCGACTCCGCCGCCGCCGAGCAGCGAGCAGTTTGCGGCGTTTACGATAGCGTCGACGCTCTGCTTTGTTATATCGCCCTGAATTATCTCTATCTTAGACATGAAGCACCTCAAAAATTTTTTATATCGGCAATGAGCGCATCAATATCGCTCTCCTTGCTCGCCCAGCTTGTGCAGAATCGAACCACCGCGCCGCCGTCCGGCAGCGGGGTCTGGATCGAAAAGCTGTACTTTTTGCGCAGAGTTTCGAGCTGAGTCCCGCTGAGTATCGGGAACAGCTGGTTTGTCGGGGCCGGGTAGGCAAACTCTATGCCCTTTGCCTCGAAAGCCGTGCGAAGGCGCGCCGCCTGTGTTACCTCTCGGCGGCCTATCTTATAATACAGGCCGTCGGTAAACAGTGTGTCGAACTGGAGTCCGAGCAGTCTGCCCTTGGCAAACATGCCGCCGCGCTGCTTTATGATATATCGAAAATCTTTTTTTATTGCGGCGTTTTTGATAACGACCGCTTCGCCGAAGAGAGCGCCGTGTTTTGTTCCTCCGATATAGAACACGTCGCAAAGCCGCGCAAGGTCGCGCAGAGTCGGCGTTCCCTCGCAGGCAAGCGCGCAGGAAAGGCGCGCACCGTCGACAAACAGCAGCAAGCCGAGCTCACGGCAGACGCTGCTCATTTCCTCAAGCTCGGGCAGAGAATAGACCGTTCCCGTCTCAGTAGGCTGAGAGATATAGACCATGGCGGGCTGAACGATGTGTTCAAAAGACTCATCCGCTCTGTGGCGCAAAACGCAGTCTCTGACGTCGGCGGCATTTATCTTACCGTCAACGGTCGGCAGAGTTATGACCTTGTGACCCGTGGCCTCCACAGCGCCCGTCTCATGCGCTTCTATATGTGCGGTCTCAGCCGCCATGACGCCCTGATGCGGACGCAGCGCGGCGGCAATAACCGTGAGATTTGCCTGAGTTCCGCCGACGAGAAAATGAACGTCCGCATCAAAGGCATCGCATTCAAGCTTTATCTTCTCGCGGGCTGCGCGGCAGTAGGGGTCTGTGCCGTAGCCTGCCGTCTGCTCATAGTTTGTTTCAATGAGCCTGCTCATTATTTCGGGCACCGCGCCCTCAAGATAATCGCTTTCAAAGCGTATCACCGGCTCACCTCCACGGTGACCCCGTCATCGCCGGCGGTGACATATATTTTCTCCGCGTCTTCACCGCGGCAGTCGATGATCTTCTGCGCGATGGCGTCCTCAACGTCCTTCTGGATAGTGCGGCGCAGATTACGCGCACCGTACACGACGGAGTAGCTCTTTTTTACGAGGTAGTCGATAAGCTCGGTGCTCCACGTCATGCTTATGCCGCGCTCGGCGATGGCATCGCGCGTTTCGCTGAGCATGAGCCCGGCTATGCTGCGGAAGTTTTCCTCGGAAAGGCTGTTGAAGTAAACGATCTCGTCGACGCGGTTTATAAACTCGGGGCGCAGAAAGTCGTTAAGCGCCTTAAGTGCGCGCTCGCGGCCCATATCGTTTACCGTGCCGCCGAAGCCCATTGCGCCGCCCTTTGTGTTGGAGCCTGCATTGGTAGTCATGACGATGACGGTGTTTTCAAAATTGACCGTTCTGCCCTGAGCATCGGTGATCCTGCCGTCGTCGAGAATTTGCAGGAGGATATTCAGAACGTCGGGGTGTGCCTTCTCTATCTCATCAAACAGAACGACCGAATACGGCTTGCGGCGTATTTTCTCGGTGAGCTGACCTGCTTCATCGTAGCCGACGTAACCCGGGGGCGAACCTATAATGCGCGAGACGCTGAACTTTTCCATGAACTCGGACATGTCAAGGCGTATAAGCGACTCTGGCGAGTCGAAAAGATCGGCAGCCAGCCGCTTTACGAGCTCTGTTTTGCCGACGCCCGTGCCGCCGACAAAGATGAAGCTCGTCGGCTTACGCTTTGCCTTGAGGCCGACGCGCGAGCGCTTTATTGCCGCACACACGGCGTTTACCGCCACGTCCTGGCCGACTATATGCGCCTTCAGGCGCTTATCGAGCTCGGCAAGGCGTTCAAACTCGTCCTCACGAATCGACGAGGCCGGGATCTTCGTCCACAGCTCGATTATGCGGGCAAGGTTATCAACAGTAAGCTCCGGAACGCCCTCAAGGTCAAGGGCGGCAAGCTCCTGCTCGCGCTGCATTTCCTTGCTGCGAAGCTCGGCTATACGCTCGTAGCGCTTATCGAGAACATCGTCGGTGAGCTCCTCGCCCTTTGGTGCGTCGGCGCTCATGAGCGCCTCGCGCTCATAGCGCAGATCGTCAAGATCCTTCTGCAGCTCCGCACGGCGGATGATACTCTTATCCTTGAGGTTTACATCCGAGCACGCCTCGTCGATAAGGTCTATGGCCTTATCCGGCAGGAAACGGTCGGTTATATAGCGCTCTGACATTTTGACAGCCTCGGCGCACATCTCGTCGGATATCCTGACGCCGTGGTAATCCTCATAGTATTTTCTTATGCCCTTGAGTATCTCGATACTGTCGGACACCGAGGGCTCGTTTATAGTAACGGGCTGGAACCTGCGCTCGAGCGCGGAGTCCTTTTCGATGTGCTTGCGGTACTCGGTGAAGGTCGTGGCGCCGATGACCTGTATCTCGCCTCTCGACAGCGCGGGCTTTAGGATATTTGCCGCGTTCATGCTGCCCTCGGCGTCGCCCGCTCCGACGATATTGTGCACCTCGTCGATGACGAGAATTATATTGCCCTGCTTGCGAATCTCCTCGATAAGCCCCTTCATGCGGCTCTCAAACTGACCCCTGAACTGCGTTCCGGCTACGAGCGCCGTGAGGTCGAGCAGGTATACCTCCTTGCCGAGCAGCTTATACGGCACCCGGTCGAGCGCTATGCGCTGGGCAAGCCCCTCGGCAACGGCCGTTTTGCCGACGCCCGGCTCGCCGATGAGGCAGGGATTATTCTTCTGGCGGCGGTTGAGGATCTGAATGACGCGCTCAAGCTCCTCCTCGCGGCCTATCACATTGTCGAGTTTTCCCGCTCTGGCTCTGTCGGTGAGATTTATGCAGTAATTGTCCAAAAACTTGCGTTTGGGAGGCTTTCCGCCATCCTTGGCCGTCTGCTGAGGCGCGGAATTTGAATTATTTACGCTCTCGGCAGGGGTGTTATTTCCGTTTCCGAACAGTCTGTTCAAAAACGGGAAAGTCGCGGTCTTGCCGTCGTCATCGCCGTCAGCGTCTCCGTCACCGTCGGGGTCAAGATTCATATCCATAAGGCTTTCAACGCCGTTTAAGGCGTTCATCATTTCACCGCTGAGATTATCGAGATCCTCATCGGATATGCCCATTTTTTCGATCATATCGTCAACGGGCTTTATGTGCAGCTCTCTTGCGCATTTCAGGCACAGCCCTTCATTTTTCTGAACTCCGCCCTCAAGCTTGGTTATAAACACCACCGCAACATTTTTGCCGCAGCGTGAGCACATTTTTGCTTGCATAATTTATCCTCCTGTCATTAAAATATTTTGTCGGCCGCATTGCTCAGCATGAGGAAGAATCTGCTGAACAGGCCGTCGTCCAAGGTTTGCCTGCCTATCATATTGCCGCAGAAGCTGAGAAGCCAGCACAGCCCCGTACAGTATACACAGCCGCACGCAAAGCCGAATGCGGCTCCTCCGTAGAGGTCAATATCCGCGTTGTCGGTTATCCGGAAACGCAGACCGAATATCTGTTTTATAAGCGAAATGAGCAGCATCGCAAGCAGAAAGAATATGACCGAGCATATCGCGTAGGCAACAGCCTCACTGCCGGCGTGAGCCGCAGCAGTCGTCGCGTCTATCTCATACTCGGAGTATATACTCTGCGCATTGCCGCAATAGCTTTTGGCACGCATTTCATTAAAGCCGAGGCTTTCAAGGCAGCTTTCGGCATAGGGCGTCAAAAGCTCCGGGTCTTCCCTTATGGTGTCCTCAATGCGCGTATCGTCGATACCCGCGGCTCTTGCGGCCTCGGTTTCAAGCTGCGAGTCTATATACCCTGCAAGAAACGGGCGCAGCGGATACGCCATGGACGGTGCCGCGCTCGACGCTATAACAAGTCCGCATAGCGATGCGATAACGATGGCCGCAAGGCTTATCGCAGCGTTTACCGCTCCGCGTCTGTATCCGCGCCATGTGCAATAAAATATTATTAGCAGCAGACTCAGTTCAATTACAAATCTCATGAGTTATTCATTTCTCTATACCCCACACGCTGCCTCCGCCGACGGCGATAACCTTGCCATTAGCGTTCAGCAGCGCCGTCTTTGCCCCCGGCGTTTTTTCCGAAAGCAAAAGCCTTGCCTTATCGCTGTATACGCTAACGCCGTTTTGCGTGAGGAGCGCTATACAATTATCACTGCAATCAAGAGACCACAGCTCAGCACCCGGCGATATTCTGCCTTTGATATCAAGGCTGTCATCGAGAACACACACATCTCCGGCTTCGCCGTAAGCGTGCTCCCTCACCTCTATTATGAGCTTTTTGTCAAGTACCCCGAATTTTCCGTTGATTTTGCCTGAAAATTCGCGTTTTCCACTGATCCTGCCCCGATCATCGCAGACATACACGCCGCACTCTCCGATACCGCAGACCCGCTCTCCGAGCCAGACGACATCTCGCAGACCGGCACATTCAAAAAAGCCTCGTTCCTTCTCGCTGTCGAGCGAAAACAGGCGTATGCCCTCATCCGTGAGCACCGCAAGGCGCTCTGCGTCAGGCGAAACGGCGGCCGATACAAGGCTCTGCTTTGCGCAGTACCATTTGTACACCGGCTTTTTCTCCGGTGAATACACAGTAACGCTGCCCATATAGCCCGGCTCATCTGTACACAGGGCAACAAAGCCTTTTTCCGACAGCTTTGCGCAGATGATATCGTTATCCGTGCTTATGGTTTCGCCGTCGGAATACACGACGCTGCGTCCGTCCTCTGCATATGCTGCGGCGAGAGCACCGCTTTTCGTTATATGAGCAGGCATCAGCTCAAGCTCCCGCTCGAATACAATATCGCCCGCGCTGTCAAAGCATTTTACGCTGCCGGGGCTTGCGGTCAAAATGGCGCTTTTGCACACGGCATAGGCGTCGGCCTCGCCGCAGATAAAAGATCCGGAAAACTCCGTTTTCCCCGTGCAGGAACAGAAAATCAGGCACAGCGAAAAGGCTGAGATCAGTAGTTTTTTCATTAAGTATTCAGTCCTTCAGCATCATGATACCGGCCGGACCTTCATACCACACTCTGTTAAGATACAAGCCCTGCGGCGGCATCGTCGGCCCTGTGAGCCGCCGGTCGCCGAGTTCCAGGAGCTTGGGGATATCCCCGGGTTCTATCTTCCCGTAGGACGCGTACACCAGTGTTCCTACTATTGCGCGGCACATGTTGTACAGAAAGCCGTTTGCGCAAACAGAAACGGTTATAAGATCATCCGCTTTCTCGGCTGTGCAGCTGTACACCGTTCGCACTGTGGTCTTCGTCTGCGTTCCGAGCGAGCGCACTGCAGCAAAATCATGCGTGCCCTCAAAGGCTTTGGCCGCCGCCTTCATCCTGTCCATGTCGAGCTCCTGCGGATAAAAGCAGGCGCGCTTTTCAAGGAAGGGATCGCGGATGTTCGAGTTGTGTATCTTATAAATATACTCTTTTTTCACGCAGGAGGATATGGCGTTGAAGCGCTCGTCCACCTCGACGGCATCCGCTACCGCTATATCATCAGGCAGGCGCGAATTTGCCGCCAGCGGAAAACGGTCAATGGGTATGCGGCAGTCGGTGCGGAAGTTTGCGCAGTATCTTAGCGCGTGCACTCCCGCGTCTGTGCGGCCGCAGCCTGTGAGCTTCACGGGATGCTCACATATCTTAGATAGCGCATCCTGCACGGTGCTGCAAACGGAAACGTCGTTTTTCTGCACCTGCCAGCCGTGATAGCGGCTGCCGTCATAGCGCAGGCGCAATGCAATGTTTCTCATAGCTTCAGCCCTCAAAGCCCGAAGTGCTTCATGACGAAGATCGCCGCGAGGAACGCCGCACCGAGCACAAGCGCCCATAGGTCTATGCCCTGCATTTTCAGCTGCTTCATTCTCGTTCTGCCCTTGCCGCCGTGGTAGCATCGGCTTTCCATGGCAACGGCCAGCTCGTCTGCACGGCGGAAGGCCGAGACGAACAGCGGAACAAGTATCGGCAGCAGCGCCTTTGCGCGCTGAAACAGATTTCCGCTGTCAAAATCCGCGCCGCGCGCCTTCTGTGCGGACATTATTTTATCAGTCTCCTCGATGAGCGTGGGAATAAATCTCAGCGCCATGCTCATCATCATGCTCATCTCGTGGACGGGTATCTTTATCTTCTTTAAAGGCCCCATCATGATCTCAAGCCCGTCGGTGAGCGCAATGGGGCTCGTCGTATACGTCAGCATAAACGTTCCGACGATGAGGAGGATAATACGCAGCGACATCATGACTGCGCGCTCTATGCCTTCCCATGTTACGATCCAGCCTTCAGCTATCGGCGTTCCGTCGGTGTAGAAAATATTCAGCACCGCCGTGAGAATGATAATGATTATCAGCGGCTTGAGTCCCTTGAGCGCAGATTTTGGCTTTATCTTCGATATTGCCATGCTCAGCGCCGTAACGAGGATGACAAATGCATAGCTTGCCCAGCCTGTGGAATTAAAAAGCCCTACTATATATATTACAACCAGCAGGAGCTTCGTGCGCGGATCGAGCCTGTGCACGACTGTATCTCCGGGGAAATACTGGCCGAGAGTAATATCCTTAAGCATTGCGTTCGTCCTCCTTTTTCAGTTTAAGGAGAGCTGCGAGCAGCTGCTCGTTGGTGTAAATCGACCCCTCTATCCGGACGCCCAGCTCGCGCAGTGCGGCGGCTATCTGCGTCGGTGCCGGGACGGACAGACCGATATCCGAAAGCTCCTTAGGGTTTGAAAACACTTCTTCGGGAGTTCCGTCAAAACGGATCCTGCCGTGATTGAACACGATAAGCCTGTCGGCAATACGTGCAACATCATCCATGCTGTGGCTCACGATCACGACGGTAGATCCCGTTTTTTCTCGGTAGTCGCAGATCGTCTCGAGTATTCTTTTGCATCCTGCCGGATCAAGGCCGGCCGTCGGTTCATCGAGAATGAGAACGCCTGGGCGCATCGCAATAACGCCGGCTATGGCGACTCTGCGCTTCTGGCCGCCGGACAGCTCAAGCGGCGAGCGCTCGAAAAGCTCCTCGCCCACGCCGACAAGGGCGGCGGCTTCGCGCACGCGCTCGTCGATTTCCGTCTCGGTAAGCTTCATGTTCTTCGGGCCGAAGGCTATGTCGGCATAAACTGTCTCCTCGAAAAGCTGATACTCCGGGTACTGAAACACAAGGCCGACCTTGAATCTGACGTCACGCGTCGCGGTCTTATCGCCGTTTATATTCACGCTGTCGACGAGCACGGTGCCGCTCGTCGGAACGAGCAGTCCGTTTAAATGCTGGATAAACGTGCTCTTGCCAGAGCCCGTATGGCCGATAAGCCCGACAAGCTGGCCATGCGGTATCTCGACATTTACATCTTTTATCGCTATTTTTTCAAAGGGCGTGTCCGCGCTGTAAACATGGCTCAGACCGCTTACTTTTATCTCTGACATATTACTTTAATTCCTTTGCGATTTCCTTTGCGCATTCGTTGACTCCGAGCGCCGTGAGCGGCAGATGCCAGCCGTTTTTGTTAAGCTCAAACATGAGCTCCGTCGTTGCGGGAACAGTCAGCCCCTCGCTTTTCATGAACTCGACCTGCGAGAACACATTTTCCGGGCTGTCATCGGCTATGACTTTTCCGCTTGACATGACGATAACGCGGTCGGCGCCGATGCATTCGGACATATGATGCGTTATGAGAACGACCGTTATGCCCTTTTCGCGGCATAGCTTTGTTACGGTGTCGATGACCTCGGCTCTGCCCTTGGGATCGAGCATAGCCGTCGGCTCGTCGAGAACGATGACCTCGGGCTCCATTGCGATGACGCCCGCTATCGCAACGCGCTGCTTCTGTCCGCCGGACAGAAGATGCGGCGCATGCAGGCGGAACTCGTACATATCGACCTGCTTCAAGGCGTTATCGACGCGCTTTCGTATCTCCTTCGGCTCAACGCCCAGGTTTTCCGGCGCAAAGGCTACATCATCTTCAACTACGTTCGCAACGATCTGATTATCGGGATTTTGAAACACCATGCCGACCGTGCGGCGGATATCGAGAAGCTTGTCCTCATCGCCTGTGCTCATGCCGTTAACGAGCACCTCTCCCTCAGTCGGCGTGAGGATGGCGTTTAAGTGCTTTGCAAGCGTGCTCTTGCCCGAGCCGTTATGTCCCAGAACCGCGACAAAGCTTCCCTTTTCTATCTCAAGGTCCACGCCGCAGAGGCTTTCAAACTCGTCGCCCGGGTATGTGTAATGCAAATTTTTTATGCTGATTATACTGCTCATTGTCAGTCCCTTTCCCATCGGCAGGTCGCGCCGCACGGCAGCACAAGGCCGGAGTCGGTGACCGGCAGGCCAAGCTCGCGGCTTTCCGAGTGCCCGCCGAATTTTTTGGTGAATATGCTCTCCGTGACATAGGACAGCACCGAGGGCGAAAGGCCCGTGGTGTAGGAGTTTATTATGACAAACAGCGGATCGTCCGACAATACTCCAGCGCACAGCGAAACGAAGGGCCATAGATTCTGCTCGAGCTTCCACACCTCGCCGCCCGGGCCGCGTCCGTAGGACGGCGGATCCATGATGATGGCATCGTATTTTCTGCCGCGGCGTATCTCGCGCTCGACAAACTTTGCGCAGTCGTCGACAATCCAGCGTATGGGCGCGTCCGAAAGTCCGGACGCGGCGGCGTTTTCCCTGCCCCAGGCGACCATGCCCTTTGCAGCATCAACATGACAGACGCCAGCCCCTGCCTTTGCGCAGGCAACAGTGGCAGCGCCCGTGTACGCAAACAGGTTCAGGACGTTTATCGGCCGCCCGGCAGTGCGTATCTTATTCATGGCAAAGTCCCAATTGCAGGCCTGCTCGGGGAAAAGGCCGGTGTGCTTGAAGTTCATGGGCTTAACATTGAAAGTAAGCTCCCCGTAATTTATCTTCCAGCTCGCCGGAAGTCCGCCCTTGTCCCAGGCTCCGCCTCCGGTAGATGCGCGGCGATAGCGCGCATCGCGCATGTTCCATCGTGCGTCGCTGCGCGGCGTGTCCCATATGGCCTGCGGGTCGGGGCGAACAAGATAAAACCTGCCCCAGCGCTCAAGCTTTTCTCCCTTTGAGCAGTCGATAAGCTCAAAGTCCTGCCATTTATCCGATATCCACATAAGCATACCTTACCTATTATACTGATATAGCATTTTATTTTAGCATTTTTTATCTGTATAAGCAAGAAAAATACGTTCACAATTTCATCGTTGCACATATATCGTTTTTTAGGGAGCTTTAAAAATTTTCTTGACAAGACCACTGTATGTGTGTATCTTAAGTGTATGAGAACAAACCACACAGTTAGCATGGAGGGATCAAACAGTGATCAGCATAAACTTCCGTGATCCGCGGCCTATATACGAGCAGATAAAGGACGGGATGCGCCGTCTGATCGTTTCCGGGGCGCTGCCTGCCGGCAGCAAGATAAGCTCGGTGCGCGAGATGGCGACAGGACTTGCGATAAACCCGAGCACCATACAGCGCGCTTACCGTGAGCTTGAGGCCGAGGGATACATCTGCTCCGTACCGGGCAAGGGCAGCTTCGTATGCTCAAACGACGAGGCCGAAGCTCTTCACCGTGCGGAGCTGCTCGGCAAATTTGACGAGCTTGTCACCGAGCTCGACTACATCGGCGTTACAAAGCAGATGCTTTCGCAGCGCCTGAAAGGAGAGCAGAACAATGATTGAGATCAAAAACGTCGTCAAGGAGTTTGACGGCTTCCGTGCGCTCGACGGACTTGACATGACCGTTTCCGGCGGCTCGGTGTACGGCCTTGTCGGCCCGAACGGAGCCGGCAAGAGCACGATAATCCGCCACCTGACCGGCATATATAAGCAGGATTCCGGCGAGATACTCATCGACGGGCAGCCTGTGTTTGAAAATCCCGCCGTCAAAAACCGTATCGCGTACATCCCGGACGATATATTCTTCTTTGCAAACGCAAGCATCATCGAGATGGCGAATTTCTATTGCAGCATTTATCCGCAGTTTGACGCAGAGCGCTTCAAAAAGCTCGGCGATGTGTTCGGCCTTGACGTAAAGCGACAGATGCGCAAGCTTTCAAAGGGCATGCAGAAGCAGGCCGCGTTCTGGATGATGATGGCGCTCAGGCCGGAGATACTCGTGCTCGACGAGCCGGTCGACGGCCTTGATCCCGTTATGCGCCGCCAGATATGGAGCATCATCATGTCCGATGTCGCCGAGAACGGAACGACAGTGCTCGTCTCGTCGCACAACCTGCGCGAGCTTGAAGACGTATGCGACCACGTCGGAATAATGAACAAGGGCAAAATTATGATAGAGCGCAGCCTCAGTGAGCTTCAGGAGGGCATCGTCAAGATGCAGCTCGCCCTGCCCGACGGCGAGACGCTGCCCGAAGGACTCGACATCCTGCACAGCTCCTCCACCGGCAGACTGCAGACGATAATTCTGCACGGAACATCGGCCGAGCTTGAGGAAAAGCTCTCACCGTGCAGGCCGCTGTTTATGGACTTTGTCCCGCTGACGCTTGAGGAGATATTTATTTACGAGCTGGGAGGTGCAGACTATGAAGTCAAAGATATCGTTCTTTAATCCCGGGCTTTTCAAAAGCACGCTCCGGCGCTTCTGGCCGCTGTGGGCGATCCACTTCGCCGGCTGGTTCCTAGTCATGCCGATGCTGACGCTTATAAACAGCATGGGCTCGAACAGATACGATGATTTCGTGTTCACCATGTCTGAATCGGCGATCTTTGCCGCACCGATCGTTGCGTTTATCATGGCAATAATATCTGCGATGGCCGTTTTCAGCTTCATGTACTCAAGCCGCAGCACGGGTCTTATTGCCTCCCTGCCGATACGCCGTGAGGCTATCTTCGGCTCTGTGTGGCTCGGAGGGCTTACGGCGGTAACAGGTTCGAATATCGTTATCGCACTTCTGACCTTCCTGTTTTCCCTCGGCACCGATGTGAACTCCGCGCTCGCTCTCAAGGCGATATGCACTTGGCTGGGCGTATACTCGATGCAGTTTATCCTGTTTTTCGGTATCGCCTCGATAACTGCGGTCATGACCGGCAGCATCGTTGTGCTCCCGATACTTTATGTCATCTTCAACTTCCTTGTTTTCGGCATGGAGGCCATAATCCGCATGCATTTCTCCTACCTCATTTGGGGCATGTCAAACCTCTCGTATGACTGCGTGCTCGATTTCCTGTCACCGATCATTTACATGACCGGCGACTTTGTTCCGCATGTCGGTTACAGAACGGTGCCCTATGCATTTGACAGCTTCAGCTCCATGTCCTCCACCCGCGAGTGCATAGCCTTCACCTTTGACCACTGGCTGCCCGTTATCATCTACTGCGTCGTGGGTCTTATCTTCTCTGCCGCGGCACTGATGATGTTCAGAAAGCGCCGTATGGAGTCTGCCGGAGACGTTGTCGCCGTGCGCTGCCTGAGACCTGTTTTCAAATACGGCGTTGCCGCATGCTCGGCACTGTGCGGCGGTCTGCTGCTGTACGCGATGCTCTATTCGCTGTTTAACGTTCCCGCGCTGTCGGTCGTTATCATGATACCGAGCATGATCGTATTTGCCTTTATCGGCTATTTCGGCGCGAAAATGCTGCTTGAAAAGAGCTTCCACGTTTTCCGCGGCGGCTGGGTCGGCTTTATCGTTATCTGCTGCCTGTGCGCTGTGTTCACGCTCTGCTGCGACCTTGACGTGTTCGGCATCGGAAGCTATATTCCCGATCTCAGCTCTATTCAAAGCGTGAGCGTATACTCGGCCGGCGAGATAAAGCAGCCCGGGGCGATCGAGAGCTATCGCGAGCTGCACCTTAAGATACTCAGCCAAAAGGACAAATATGAAAAGCTTGGCGAAAGCTCCGACATCTCAAGCTCGCTTCTGTTCGCTTACACTCTCAAGAACGGCAGGACCATCACTCGCGAGTACGATATCCCCGGCGATGACGAAATCTGCGAGGAATACTATGATCTTATGAATTCTCCGGCGATCCTCATCGAGCGATTCACTCCGCGCATCCCCGTGACGGTTGAAAACTGCATCAGCGCAGTGCTATGGACAGCAGACGGCTATGAGGTCGAGCTTGCACCGGAGCAGGCGGTCGATTTCTACGAAAATGCGCTCCTGCCTGATATCATGGCCGGGCGCAAGATAATCGGCGGAGATGCCTATTACATTGCAACACTGAGCATTTCACTCAGAAGCTCCGACGAAAGTCAATCTGACGATTATTCCGACCTAATGGTCGATATCAGCACCGACTGCACCGAGTGCATCGCCTGGATACAGAATAATTTCGGCTCCGAGCTGCTTACGCTGCCGGATACAAACGAATAAAAGCTTACAGCACCTCACGATAATGTGAGGTGCTGTTTCACGCTTTAAATTGTGCTATATATCTCATCATTCAATATCATATTGACAAGTTTTTGTTGATATTGTATAATGCAGCTATGAAATTCGGTAATACCTATATGAATTCAAATCAAGATTGGAGAACAAAATGGAAAAAGAAAAACTCGAAAACGCCGGATTCGGCACACGCGCAGTCCACGCAGGCAACATCAGGGACACGCAGTACGGCTCACTGACGATGCCCATCTATCA
This sequence comes from uncultured Clostridia bacterium, assembly GCA_937893605.1. Taxonomy (GTDB): domain Bacteria; phylum Bacillota; class Clostridia; order Oscillospirales; family Oscillospiraceae; genus F23-B02. The sequence goes on along the minus strand of CALBGG010000120.1, from coordinate 1,848 downwards.
GACCTCGACCTTCTATTTTGAAAACTGTGAGCAGGGCGGCCGCCGCTTTGCCGGCGAAGAGGGCGGATACATCTACAGCCGCCTCGGTAACCCTACCACCACGGTGCTCGAAAACAAGATAGCCGCGCTCGAGGGCGGCGAGGCCTGCGCGGCAGCGGCCTCCGGCATGGGCGCGATATCCTCCTGTCTGTGGTCTATCGCAGGCGCGGGAAAGCACATCATCGCCGACGAAACGCTCTATGGCTGCACGTTTGCTCTGCTCAACCACGGCATGACCGAGTATGGAGTCGAGGTGACCTTTACCGATCTCAGCAATCTCGAAAACCTAACGGCAAACCTCAGGGAAAACACCGTTGCCGTTTATCTCGAAACTCCGGCAAACCCGAACCTCAAGATAACCGATATCGAGCTTTTGGCAAAGACCGCGCATGAATATAACAGCGATATCAAGGTCGTTTGCGACAACACCTTTGCATCTCCCGTACTCCAGAGCCCACTTAAGCTCGGTGCGGACGTTGTTGTTCATTCCGCAACCAAGTACCTCAACGGTCACGGCGATGTTATCGCCGGATTTGTCGTGGGTTCGGCAGAGTTCATAACACGGGTTAAGATGTTCGGCCTTAAGGACATGACCGGCTCAACGCTCGGACCGTTCGAGGCATGGCTCATACTGCGCGGACTCAAAACTCTTGAGCTGCGCGTTGCTCGCCATACGGAGAGCGCAAAGAAAATTGCTCAATACCTGTACGATAATGAAAAAGTCGAGCATGTCAATTACCCCGGCCTTCCCTCACACCCCGGCCACGAGATCGCAAAGCGCCAAATGCGCGACTTCGGCGGCATGATTTCGTTTGAAATAAAGGGCGGCAAGGAAGCCGGAATGAAGTTCTGCAACTCGCTCAAGCTGTGCACCATCGCAGTCTCGCTCGGTGACGCGGAGACGCTCGTAGAGCATCCGGCATCCATGACGCACTCCACCTACGGTCCTGAGGATCTCGAAGCCGCCGGTATATCCGCAGGGCTTATTAGATTGTCGGTCGGTCTTGAGAACGTTGACGATATAATAGCCGACTTTGAGCAGGCCTTCAAGCAGATATAAGCCTATAGTTTTTAAAGCCCGTCCAAGGACGGGCTTTTTGTTATTTCTTATTCATGTACCCCGGCTTTTTATGGCCGCAGACGGTGCAGTACTCGAGATCCTTTTCATAGAAATGACGATTTGCCTCTATGTGCTGCTTCATTTTCACAAAGCGTTCCCTCTCCTGCTTTGTGAGCTTGCCGCGATAGGTACGGTTTTTATAGTCACGCATTATTATGATGCTGACACCAAGGAATATGATGCCGAACACCAGAAATATCACCATTGCGACCCACAGCACACCCTGCGCAACTTCACCTATGGCCGGTCCGCTCAAAAATGGACGGAAATACACGGCGCAGACGAATGCTACGAGCGTGAGAACGGCATAAACGCCGAACTGCGGCCACAGCGTAGGAGGCAGCTTTCCGCAGTGCGGGCAGATCTTCATTCCGTCGGGTATATAATTCTTGCAGCTTTCACATTCACGCATGTTATTTCTCCTTTATGCGATGGTGCTTAGATTATATCACAATCTGAGATATTTTCAACAAACATAAAAAGGGACAGCCATTTGACCGTCCCTTAAATCATATGTTATGTTGCGTTTTGAAATTATCCGAAGAAATCGGTGACCTGTGCAAACAGAACGAAGGCCATGCCGATGGGGGTAATAAACTTGTAGCAGATGTTGAAGAAGCCCTTGCCCCAGAACTTGTGTCCGGAGGATTCACATTCTTCAACGATCATGTCGAGCTTCCAGACCCAGC
>CALBGG010000119.1 GCA_937893605.1 uncultured Clostridia bacterium | reverse complement strand
TGCGATATTTAGCAGATATGTGACAACACAATGACAACGGGAATTATGATACACCGTAATTCTTGGATAATCTAAGTAATCCCGCTAATCGGAGCTAAACGGTCTATACAAAATTGTTTAGGTCACGGTTTCAGGGAGCGAGTGGGAATGATTTCATAGCTTGAAAAAAGCCCGTAAACACTGGACTTTTTGAGCCCTGATGCCCCTCATGGCAACGATTTGGCAACAGAATTTCATTATTCGCCAAAAAGAGCTATCTGATTTCAAATGAAGTCAGATAGCTCTTTTTTCATATATCCACTTAAAACGCAACGTGCATCAGCAGCGCGACGCAGCAGAGGATCAGCGCGAGGGGAACGTAGACATAGCGGCCGATGCCGTACCAGAGCTCGCCGCGGCGCTTTAAGCTGCCTGTGTTCATGGCTTCCATGAGCTCACTCTTTTTCATCACATAAAACCACGACACCGCGCCGAGCGTTGCGCCGATGGGGATAATGTAGATCGAGACAAGATCCATCCACGGACCCCACTTGGAGATGGGTTCCATGCCGATGCCGAAGCCGAGGCACAGAACACACAGAATAGCAAGCACCGCCGTTCGGCTGAGCTTGGGGAACCTGTGCATGAGCGACTCCGCGACAGCCTCAAACATGTTCTGCAGTGAGCTTATGCCTGCGAAGATCATGGCTACGTACAATATAACGGCAAACAGCCTGCCGAGGGGCAGATCCTGCAATATGGCCGGCAGGGTAACAAACAGAAGACTCGGCCCTGCGCCTACGTCCTGCCCGTAGGCAAAGCAGGCGGGGATTATGACCAAAGCGGCGACGACGGCTGCAATCGTGTCAAACAGAGCGGTGTGCTGCGCAACGCCGACAACGTCCTCGCCCTCTGAAAGATAAGCGCCGTAGACAATCATTCCGCTGCCCGTCACGGACAGCGAGAAAAATGCCTGTCCCATTGCCCATATCCATATCATCGGATCGGCCAGTGCCTCCCAGCGCGGAGTAAACATGAACTTATAGCCCTCCGCCGCGCCCGGCAGGAACGCAACGCGCACCGCCAGCACGAGGAAAATAAGGAAGAACAGCGGCATCATTATCTTGTTCGTTTTTTCGATGCTGTGTGCGCCGAGATACAGCGTCAGCAGTGTTCCGGCGACGACTACGATGTGATAGGGAACGACCGAGAACGAGCTCGACGAAAATTCGCCGAACCACGCGGCCGTGTCGGCAGTCATAAGCGTTCCGACGAGGGAATCTATGAGCGCCTTCAGTATGTACGTCACAATGACAGCGTAGCCGATGGCGATGCACAGAGAGCCTGCCAGCGGGAGCCAGCCGAGTATGCCGCCTATCTTACCGGAAGCCCTGCCGCGAGTAGCCCATGCGCCTTCGTATGCACCCAGGGTCCCTGTATGTGCGCGCCTGCCCATTGCAAATTCGGCGGGCAGGCCGACGTAGCTGAAGATAAAAACGAACAGCAGGTATATCAGCAGAAATGCGCCGCCGCCGTTTGCGCCGAGCTTGTTCGGGAAGCCCCAAACGTTGGCCATGCCGACGGCAGAGCCAACCGAAGCGAGGATAAATCCCCAGCGGCTTGCAAAATTCTTTGTTTTCTTCATTATAACTCTCTCCTGATAAAAAACATAGATCCCTAAGACTTTTTCATTTTAAAGCACCAAATTAAAAAAGGCAAATGATGAAAATTCTTAAGTGTATGAATATAATTAATACCAATAAAATTATTGACAAACGATAATTTTACGTTTATAGTGAAATTATCGAAAAACAATAATTTAAGGAGACCGGCGGAATGAATAGAAAACGACTTTTTACCGTTCTTGCAATAGAGAGCGTTCTTCTCAGCCTCGTTTGCGCGCTGGCGGTAGGGGAGCCGGATCAGTCTGTGCCGATATTGAGCTTTCCCTTTGCGCAGATAGGCGCGGGGCTTGCCGCACTGCATGATCTCAACAGCGTGGGTGCGGGCATAGCCTGCGCACTGTGGATCGGGCTGTCGCTCCTGCCGGTGATACCGGCTGTGCACGGGCGCGGCAAAACGCCGTGGGAGCGGGTACTGCTGGTGCTTTTTGCTCTCTCTGTCTGTGCGGCGATATACTTTTCGACAAACCCGATCAAGCTGATGACGCCGTATGACGAAACCGGTAGCTTTTCAAAGCTCATGGCAAGCACAACGGCGTGGTCGGTGCTGATCCTGTATTTAATCGTTCGAATCGTCCGACTTCTGCGCGAAGGCGACAGGGAAAAGCTCACAGGCTATTTTTACACGGCGCTGTACGCGCTTGCGATGCTGTGCGCGGCAAATATTGTGCTCTATGGCGTGAGCACGGTGCGGATGATCTCGGCCGCGGCCATAGGAGGACTTGACGCGCTTTTTTCTCTGATGAATTTCGTTGCGGCCAAACTGCCCTACGCTTTGGATATCGCGATAATCGTTTATATTGGCGAGTTCATGGATGCCGCGTGGAGCGGCGACGCGGAGGCTCTTTCGCAGAAAGCCGAGCGGCTTACAAACCTGTGCTGCTCGACGCTCACAGCGACCGCGGCGCTGGCGGCGGGCTTCAATGTCCTTCAGCTCATGTTCTCCGAGGCTCTTTTGAGCATCGCAACGAGCATGCAAATACCCGTTTTCAGCATAGCCTTTACGCTGTTTGCTCTGCTATTTACGCGCATCGTCGTTGAAAACCGCAAGCTGCGCGACGATAACGAGCTTTTCATCTGAGGTGCAAAAATGGCGATAAGAGTGCATCTTGAGGATGTTTTAAAGCGGCGCGGCATGACCTCAAAGGAGCTGTGCGCGCTCGTCGGTATAACGGAGGCAAACCTCTCTATCCTGCGCAGCGGCAAGGCAAAGGGCATCAGGTTCGGAACGATCAATAAGATATGCTACTACCTCGGCTGCGACGTGGGCGATATTTTGAAATTTGACGGCGTATTGGAGGATGAAAATGAATAATAAGGTGAAAACACTCATAACGGTTGCCGCGATACTCGTCGCAATGGTAATAGCCTACGCTCTCGGCGCTTCGGGAAACGCTTCTATGGTAAAGGGAAAGCAGGCCGACATGCTCGTCGGTATGCTTGTGACCACACAGTTTCTGCCCGAAAGTGACGACGGCAGGGTCTATGCCGAGTACATTGACGGAGAGCATGTGTTCAAGGGCATTGACGGAATGCAGTGCTTTTTCACGAATAAGGACAATATGGATAATGCGATAGTCTCGCATG
>CALBGG010000118.1 GCA_937893605.1 uncultured Clostridia bacterium | reverse complement strand
GCGTCCTTCCAGGAGACCACCAAGGTTCTCACCGAAGCTGCCATCAAGGGCAAGGTCGATCACCTTGTCGGACTTAAGGAGAATGTCATCATCGGCAAGCTTATCCCCGCCGGTACCGGACTTGCCATGTACCGCGACTTTGAGGAGAAAACCGACGATACCATCACCGACGATCCGGCGCAGTATGTCGATCTCTCCGCTCTTGTCGGAAAGACCAACGCACTCTAAGCTAATTAACAATCAAACTGCGGCGGCTTTTTGACTGCCGCCGCAGTCGAGAGCGCTCAGTAATCCGACATAAGAACCATCTGTAGGGCGTATTCCTATAATGCTTATTCTAAGGTAAATAACAAAATCTCGGCAATACACAAAGTGTTGCCGAGATTTTTATGCCATGGGTGATTTTTTCACATATTTTATGCTTCGCAGCAGCGCATTATCATTGCAGCAGCTTCCGCACGTGTTATAGCGTCGTTTGGCTTAAAACAGCCATCGGAATATCCGTATATTATCCCGGAGGATTCAGCCCAACTAATGGCAGAACATGCGTAATTGCTTACGCTGTCGGTATCTGCAAAGCTTATGTCCTTGCCGCCGCAGTCGGGTGAGCCCGCAAACCGGTACAGCATTGTAGCTGCCTCCTGGCGGCTGACGTTTGCGTCCGGACAGAAGCTGCCGTCGGGACAGCCGGTGATTATGCCGCGGCTGTAAGCCCATGCGACCGCGTTTGAGTACCAGGCGGATGAAGAAACGTCGGTAAACGGCACAGTTTCGGCAACTGAGCTGCTGCCTGACAGGCGATAGAGAACACAGGCGAACATGGCGCGGGACATGTTTAAGTTCGGTGCGAAGACGGAATTGCCGATACCGCACATAATGCCGCCTAAATCATTATAAGCAGCAGCCTCGGCGTACCATTCATCACCATTGATATCTGTGAAAAGACCGTTAAAGTCAGGCTTTTCAATCTTTGAAGACATATAATCGTCGGGAAGAGTGTGCATCCATGCGATGCATGTTTCCGCATAGTGCGCGGAAATTATCGGCGATATGTTTGCAATGAGTGTCAGCGCAATGTCCGGGTTATTGACCATAAGCTTTGTGAGCCTTGTGAGCAGTACACTCAGTGCTGTGCGGAGTCCCTGCGCGTCAAATTCAGTGATCCCGGCCTCGTTGAGGCTTTCGAAAAACAGCTGCTCTACGGTTTTGCATGCTTTGCTCGAGCCGACATCGGAAGCGTCATAACCGCTTATGATGTCGAAAAGATTATCCTTCAGCTTCTGGCCGAATATTCTGAATAATAATTCATAATCGAACTGCTTCCTGTCAAATATAACTGCCAGCACTTCGGCAAGGCTGTCCTGCACGTTATCGGAATAATCCTCGCGGGAAGAGACAAAGTCTGTAACCATTGCGTCCGAGAGCAGTTTATAATATTGCTTTTGTGTCATTTTGCTGCCGGAAAATGTCTTGAAGCTGCCGTCTTTAGCCGTTCTTAAGCCGATGTATTTGAAATCGTCTATGGAATAGCTGCCGCCGTTATTCGGAATGCCATCAAATTCATCGATCATTGCAGCCTTGAGCTCGTCATAGTCGGCATCGCCCTTAGTGGGATATGTGTGATCAACGCCGTATCGCGAAAATCCCCATTGATCGAAAACTACATATGTAACGAGATCGTTTTCGTTAACGATATTGTGTATGTTGCCGTATATGAGATTATCGCTATCATTTGAGGTAGTGCCCATCGGCGGCTCAAAGCAGTAGCAGTAAAGGTCGTTACGCATAAGCTTTGCGGAACCGAGATCGTATCCGCGGTCGAGCTGAGCCGCTGCCATATTTGCCACCGCTGCCGAACGACTGTAACCTGCCATCCAAACCTTCACAGGACCGCTTATGCTGTTCTCGGAGATGAACTGCTTCAGATAGCTGAGAACTTGCGCGCTTGCCAGCGAGAACCCCTCATGATCTCCCGACGAACCGACAACGGCGTTTCCACCCCATTCTCGACGGTAGAAATTGCCGCGGATGCCGACCGCGATGAGCGTATAATCATTATAGTTATCCTTGACGCTCTTGCTCGCGGCACAAACGCCTATAGAGCTCATTTCGGGCTTTTTGCCGAACCATTCGTTCGAAGAAATATTTTCAAAGCCGCATTGCTGCATCATGGACACAAAGTTTCTATCCTCATCACTGAGTGTTTGCGCGTCTTTGCTTGAAAATGAGGCAAGTGCAAGTGCAAGCGATGCCTCCGCAAGATCCTGCCGGTAAATGTAGCCGCTCCTGCCGAAATAGTTGTCGCTGTAAGAAAAATAAGTCTCATAGTCATGAGTGTTGTCACTGCCATGACCGGAGCAATACCGAACTGTGCCGCTTAATTCTCCGTCAGCAAACGCAGCCGGTACCGAAGACATGAGCATTATCAGAGCGAGCAAAGTGCATAACATTCTTCTTAACATTGCGTGATCTCCTTTTCTGATTTTTCTCAATGTAATTATATCATAAAACGAAATTTTAACCATTACATAAGCGGCACATGTGTCGAAAAACTTGATAATTAATAAAGTAAACATATAAAATTCAAAAACCGGACTGATTTTTGTGTAAAAAAATCTTGACTGATTTTGTGTATTATGCTAAAATTTCAGTCTGTGTGGGTTTAGTGCGCCCAAAAGCGAATAATCCGCGCAAAAACCTTGAATTTCAAGGAATTTTTCAAGAAAGGAGAAATGAAAATTGCCTACGTTTAACCAGCTGGTGAGAAAAGGCAGAGAGAAGTCGACCTACAAGTCCAACTCCCCCGCAATGCAGAAGGGTCTCAACACCCTGAAAAATTGCGAGACCGACCTGAGCTCCCCTCAGAAGAGAGGCGTCTGCACCGCAGTTCGAACCTCCACCCCCAAGAAGCCTAACTCCGCACTGCGTAAGATCGCTCGTGTGCGTCTGACCAACGGTTACGAAGTCACCGCTTACATTCCCGGTGTCGGCCACAACCTTCAGGAGCATAGCGTCGTTATGATCCGCGGCGGCCGTGTCAAGGATCTCCCCGGTGTTCGTTACCATATCATTCGCGGCACCCTCGACGCTCAGGGCGTCACGGGTCGTATGCAGGCTCGCTCCAAGTACGGTGCGAAGAGGCCCAAGGCTGCAAAGAAGTAATTGTTCCAACAAGCAATTTTTTGCCCTGTTGTCTACTATATAATATTAGACCTCGGGGCGCAGACGGAATGGCTAAGAGCCGTTCCGAGTACCTGTGAAGTCATTTTTTAATGAAGGAGGGAAGCACAGTGCCCAGAAGAGGTAATGTTCCCAAAAGAGAAATTTTACCCGATCCTATGTACAATAGTGTTCTGGTGACCAAGCTCATCAACGCTATCATGCTGGACGGCAAAAAGGGTGTTGCTCAGAAGGTCGTTTACGACGCTTTTGACATCATCAAGGAGAAGACCGGCAAGGAGCCCCTTGACGCATTCACCGAAGCTATGAACAACATCATGCCAAGCCTCGAAGTCAAGGCTCGCCGTGTCGGCGGTGCAACTTACCAGGTTCCTATCGAAGTAAGACCCGCACGCCGTCAGACTCTCGGCCTTCGCTGGCTGGTCGGCTATGCCCGCAAGCGCGGCGAAAAGACCATGAAGGAGCGTCTCGCAGGCGAGATCATGGATGCCTGCAACAACCTCGGCGCATCCGTCAAGAAGCGCGAGGATACTCACAAGATGGCAGACTCCAACAAGGCCTTCGCGCACTTCAGATGGTAATCCTATCAGGAGAAGATTATGCCAAGACAGTATTCACTTGAAAAAACAAGAAATATCGGTATCATGGCTCACATCGACGCCGGCAAGACTACGACCACCGAGCGTATTCTGTATTACACCGGCGTAAACTACAAGATTGGCGAGACCCATGAGGGCACAGCGACCATGGACTGGATGGAGCAGGAGCAGGAGAGAGGTATAACCATCACCTCTGCCGCCACCACCTGCCACTGGCGCGGCACCCGTATCAATATAATTGATACTCCGGGTCACGTTGACTTTACCGTCGAGGTCGAGCGTTCGCTCCGAGTACTTGACGGATGTGTAACCGTACTGTGTGCCAAGGGCGGCGTTGAGCCGCAGTCCGAAACGGTTTGGAGACAGGCTGACCATTACAACGTACCCCGTATGATATATGTCAATAAGATGGATATCATGGGCGCGGACTTCTACCATGTTCTTGAAATGGTGCATGACAGACTTAAGTGTAATGCAGTTCCCATTCAGCTCCCGATCGGCGCCGAAGCGGATTTCCGAGGCATAATCGATCTCGTAGAGATGAATGCCCGTATTTATTACGACGATCTCGGCAATGATATGCGCACCGAGGAGATCCCCGAGGATATGCGCGATCTCGCCGAGGAATACCGCGTAAAAATGCTGGAAGCCATCTCGGATTTCGACGACGAGATAATGATGCTTTATCTCGAAGGTGAGGAAGTCCCGCAGGATATGATCCGCGCGGCCATCAGAAAGGCGACCTGCGCCGTCAAGATGGTTCCCGTGGTCTGCGGCACATCTTATAAAAACAAAGGCGTGCAGAAGCTGCTCGACGCTATCGTTGATTACATGCCCTCGCCGCTGGACATTCCAGCTATCAGCGGCACGAACCCCAAGACCGATGAGACTGAGACCCGTGAAGCATCCGATGAAGCTCCGTTCTCCGCACTCGCGTTCAAGATCATGACCGACCCATTTGTCGGCCGCCTGAGCTTTTTCCGTGTCTATTCCGGCATCGTCGAGGCAGGCAAGACGGTTTTGAACTCGTCGAAGGGTCAGCGCGAGCGTATCGGCAGGATCCTGCTGATGCACGCAAACCACAGAGAGGATCTTTCCGTTGCGTACTCCGGCGATATCGCCGCCGCGGTCGGCCTTAAAAACACCACCACGGGCGATACGCTCTGCGACGAGAAGCATCCGATCGTCCTTGAATCCATGGAGTTCCCCGAGCCTGTTATCCGGGTAGCTATCGAGCCAAAGACCAAAGCCGGTCAGGAGAAGATGGCTATCGCGCTTCAGAAGCTCGCGGAGGAAGATCCGACCTTCAAGACCTACACCGACGAGGAGTCGGGTCAGACCATAATCGCCGGTATGGGCGAGCTTCACCTTGAGATCATCGTTGACAGACTTCTGCGCGAGTTCAAGGTCGAGGCTAACGTCGGCAAGCCGCAGGTATCTTATAAAGAGACCATTACGCGCGCAGCGACCGTCGATACCCGCTACGCCCGTC
>CALBGG010000117.1 GCA_937893605.1 uncultured Clostridia bacterium | reverse complement strand
TCAGCTCACGGGAAATTTAGGTCTTGTCGTTCTGGAAGGCGAGGAATTTACCGACGCACCGGTAGGCTCTGTCATTTTGGGCGACGGAAGCCTTGAGCAGTTCAAAAAATCTATTTCCGAGAGCAACGGCGACACCCTCTGCATCGTCGGAGACAGACTCGATCTGCTTTTCTGTGCGGCATCACAGGGCGTCAATGTAATAGTGACCGGAGGAGCTCAGCCGGGCGAAGCCCTTCTCGCCGAGGCGCGGGAGCATCATGCATGCATACTCTCATCTCAGCAGGACAGCTATACGGTGCTGAACCTTCTCAGAACGGAGATGACCGAACACAGCCGCATGGAAAACTCAGATGCGGCGGACAAATGGATGCGTATACCGCCATATCTGTACTATAACGATATGGTCGTTGACTGGTACAGTTCATATGAGCCGATATTTAAAATGAGCTCAAAGCACGCCGTTGTCGATGATTCTCTGAAAATATGCGGAACCGTTGACGCTACCGAGGTCATAGCATCGTCAACATATACGAAGATATCCAGCCTGTATAAGGCCGGGGAAAGCGTGTACTCCGTTGACGTATCCACGTCAATGGATGAGATCGCAAGGCACATGGTATCCAATGAGGTTTCCGTTGCCTACGTCACAAGAGGCGGCGAACTTTGCGGCATAATAACAGCAAACGATGTTTTGCGTTATTACTTTATGAATTCAGCAGCGGCATCCTCCGATCAGACTCATCCCACGCTTGAGACTCTCAACTCCGATAAAAATCGCAGCGTTTACACAGCGCAGCTTCGGGAAACCCTAAGCGATTCTGCCGATACGCTTATGGGGGTCATCAGGGTTGCCATCAAGGAATTCTCCTTTGAACACACCGCAAAAAACGGCATCATTGTCAGCGGTACCTTTTTTGCATCACCCGTACCTCCGGGCGAGGTAATGGTGTCCTGCGAGAGAAGGCGTTCGGCAGAAAGCGGTTCAATTATTGATATAGAGATGTATAATGAAGCTTCAAACTATGCAAACTGCATGCTGATATTGACTGAAAACTGCGGCAGTGACAACGGACACTATTTTAAAGAGGATTAATAATATGTATTATCTCACAGATAAACAGCAGGAGCTGAAGGACGAGATTCGCAAATTTGTTGACAGCGAAATAATTCCCCAAGCATCAAGTCTTGACAAGCAGGGCATCTATCCGCGCGACCTGATTGAAAGGATATCTGAGCTAGGATATTGCTCGCTTCCGTTTCCCAAGGAGCTTGGCGGAGGCGGGGCGGGTGTTACCGAGGCTGTCATATTTCTTGAAGAAATATCAAGGGGCTTGGCCTCAATCGGCTTTATTTTCTGTGCTCATATTTTGCCCTGCTGTTATACGGTGCTTCCGCTTGCCAGCGATAAACAGCGGGAGGATTGGCTCATACCCGCAATAAGAGGTAAGAAGCTGCTAACTTTTGCCATAACCGAGGAGAGAGGAGGCTCCGATGCTTTCGGAGTTGACACGATCGCCGAAAGAAAACCGAACGGCTGGCTGCTCAACGGATCAAAATGCTGGATAACCAATGCCGGCGTTGCCGACGGCTATATAATAAACGCCAAAACAGGCACAAGTATACGCAGTCGTAATGTTAGCCTGTTTTACGTTGATGCAAAAACTCCGGGGCTGGATATAAGCAGAAGCGAGGACATGATCGGTCTGAACAACTCCCCGACAGGCACAGTCAGCTTCAAAGACTGCCTTCTCCCTCCGGACGCTCTTATCGGCGAAGAAAACAATGGTTATAAACCGATAAAGATGGCGCTCAACTGCGGCCGATTGGGGCTTGCAGCTGTGTCAATAGGTATAGCACAGTCAGCCTTTGAACACGCTGTTGAATTTGCGCGCAGCAGGGGCGACTACGGCAGATCAATTTTTTCATATCAGGGTGTAAGCTTCCCGATAGCGGAAATGTATTCAAATATAAGTATTGCCCGCAACACTCTCTATCATGTAGCTGCGATCACCGAGGCCGGCAAGAATGCAACGCTTGAAACCGCGGCGCTAAAACTGTTTTCATCCGAAATGTGCCAAAAAGTCTGTGCGGATACCATGCTTATACATGGAGGAAGAGGTTTTAGAAGCCATTGCGATGTTGAACGTCTGCTACGAGATGCACAGCTTCTGACCGTTGCGGAGGGCACCTCACAGATATGCAAGGTTATAATATCAAATGGTATATATAACACAGAGCAGGGCAATCTGAAAAATCTCTCTTGACTATCAGTAATCAGTAAGCAAAAAAACGGCCTGCGGTCATCTGAAGGATTACACTCTCGTCAGCTATGATGCCGTAGCCATCGCAGCATAAGGTACCAATGACACTCTAAAAGCAGAAAAGCACCCCGGTCATGTGACCGGGGTGCTCCCCTTCCATTCTCTATTCTTCGCTATCTCCTTCAAGCTCGGGATCGAGCTCGTCATATTCTTCATCAATAAATTCATCCGGCTCAAGATCGCTGCCGTTATAGTGCAGCGCGCTGCCGGAAATGAGCCTGCGATGCGATATCTTCCGCGTTATGCTGCCCGCCACGCCCTTGACCATAGCCTGCGCGGCAAGGTGCTTTCCGATGATCGCGGCAAGGTCGGTCTTCGGCGACAGGTCTGACACAGTGCCCTCCATGATCGACAGGCTGCGCCAGAACATCGTCAGCGATTTAGGCACCTTGATACCGAAGTCGCGTGCGATGCGGTACAGATCTGCGAAAATGTCGACCGTGCTGCTCATCTGCGCCATGGACAGGACGCGGTATTTATCCAGATACGCCTGCATGCGTCCGTAATAGGCCTCGCGGTCGAGCTCCGGGTCATGCTCGCAGATCTTCAAAACCGCGTTTGCAAAGCTCAGGTAGTCGTTGCTGAATATCGCCTTCATGCAGACCTTTATCAGCTCGGCGTCGGTGCTCGTTAGCGTTCCCATCATGCCGAGGTCGAGCCAGACGATGCGCCCGTCCCACACGCGGACATTGCCCGGATGCGGGTCGGCGTGGAAAAACCTGTCCTCAGCAAACTGCTTTATATAGTTATTTATAAACTTCGTGCAGACCTCCTGCACGTTATAGCCCTGCTCCTCCATCGCGGCCTTATTTGTGATCTCAAAGCCGCCGATGTATTCCATGACCAGAATGTGCTTTGTCGAAAGCTCGTCATACACCTTCGGGCAGTAGACGTACTTTATGCCCTCGATATTCTCACGCACGCGGCGGATATTGTCTGCCTCGCGCTTGAAATCCATCTCCTCCTGCGCGACCGCCCACACCTCGTCGATCGTATCGCCGAGATCCATGACGTTGTTTATCTTTTTGAGCTTCACGACGCTCAACGCGCTTTTTAAAAGCCTTACGTCGCGCTCCATGACCGAATATATCTCCGGCCGCTGGATCTTCACTGCGACATGCGTTCCGTCGAGCAGCACGGCCTCGTGCACTTGTGCAATGGACGCCGCGCCCAGCGGATACGGCATGATCTGCCTGAACACCTTATTCCACGGCTGCCCGTATTCCTCGGTGATAAGCTCGCGTATCTGCGCCGTCACAAGGCGTGTTGCGTCCGTCCGCAGCTCCTCTAACTTCTTGCAGTGCTCCATGGGGATGATCTCCGGGTGCATCGACAAAAGCTGACCGAGCTTTACAAACGTCGGGCCGAGCTCTTTGAGCATCTGGCACAGCGCATCCGGGCTTATCCCCTGCGTGACCTTGTATTTTCTTATTACCTTTACTATCTCAAGCAGACGCTTTGCGTCTGCGCCTGTTTCCATCGCGGCATTTGCCATTTATGCTCCTACCTTCAAATTTCAGTATCGAGAATAAAGCAGGTGTGGGTAACATTGCCGTCGTCAGTGAAGCTGACGATGTTCCCCTCGACCGTCTTATATGTATCCGGCCGCACGGCAATGACAAGCTTCGTGTCCTTTTCCCAAAGATACACTGCATTTTCATAGCTTATCTCGCCGCTGCGCAGTCCGACGCGTATTGTCATGCTGACATTGTCGTAGGTATACTCCTCGGCATTGTCTATCTCTATCCTGCCAAGCTCGACCGGCTCGGTCGCGGGGTCGATAATAAAGCCACTGCGCTGCTTTCCCTCGGCGTTTATGAATTTGACTGCGGTGAATCCCGTTTCCTCGGCCGAGGCGTCGATCTCCAGCACATCGGGCTTTACGAGGTACAGCATACGCTTCCCCGTCCACACCCACGCGCAGCCGGGATACTTCTCGCTCTCGGCGGCAAAGCGCTTATAATCTGCGCGCAGGGCGGCTTGCGCCTCGGCGGGGGTAGTCGCCTCAAGCCCCTCTATATGCACCTGATATACCGGCGCGACCTGCGATATCCTGTATTTGTGTATGCCGAAAATAACGCCGAGCACAATAAGCGTCACAACGGCGCATATTATGTAAACTCGTTTTGAGCTTTTTCTGCTCCGTCTTTTTGCAGGCATCGTTCTGCCTCCCGTAACTAACTTTATTTATTTTAACAGAAACCAGCTCATATAACAAGTCTTTTTAGAGGCGATTTGACGCAGCGGCGCTTTAGCGTCGCTAAAAAAGACCGGCCACAAATGTGGCCGGTCGTCCGCGGCATGGCGAGGAAGAAAAGGAAGTATGCATTGCATATAACGCCGCGGTTCTGGGGGAGCTGAATATATGGAGGTCTATGATCAGAGACGGTCAAAGCGAGCAAGGATCGCGGCGAGCTGAGCGCGGCTTATAACGGTGTTCGGACGGAAGGTGCCGTCAGCATAGCCGTTGACGATGCCGTTTGCAACAGCCCAGCGGACCGCATTGCGGAAGTCGGACGGAATATCCGCAGAGTCGGAGAACACTCCGAGGTCTCCGCTGACCTGCGGCGAGCCTGCATATCTGTGCATTATCGCGACGAACTGACCGCGGGTCAGGCCGTCGTCGGGGCCGAAGGTCGTCGCATCGTAGCCTTTGACGATGGCGTTTTCATATGCCCAGACTATCGCGTCGTGCGCCCAGTGATTTTCGGAGACATCAGTGAAGGGCTCTGAGAGGCCGCTGACATTGGGCGAGCCAGCAATGCGGTAAAGAACGGTTACGGCCTGTGCGCGGGTCGTCGTCGCGTCGGGCTCAAAGGTCGTATCGCTCGTGCCCTTTATGAGGCCGTTATACCACGCATAGTAGAGATCGTCGTAGTACCATGCATCGGAGGGAACGTCGGTAAACGGGAGAGTTCCGCGCTCAGGCAGGACGCTCAGTATCTGCTGTGC
>CALBGG010000116.1 GCA_937893605.1 uncultured Clostridia bacterium | reverse complement strand
ATCCGGCACGTTTTGTGCCGGATGTAGTTTTTTTCTTTATATACACCGCATCTTTTGTCGCAATTGACGGTTGACTTTTGCCATTTAAAGCGCTATTATTTCGACATGAAAACACGGCGGCCTCCGCCGGATGATTTTATGAAAGGAGACACGGCAATGAGCATCTGCACTGCGAAAAACATGATAAACACCGGCAGACGCGCAATGTCTGCTTGCTCCTATTTCAGCTTTATTAAGGTCTGCTATGCAGACCGATATTTTGCTGCTTTGAATCTGTCCGACCGGTGTGAACGCCCCGAAATCGTTTTCTGATACGGAAAAACTCAGGGTGCTGCCATTCCGGCGGCACCCTGTTTTTTTCAACAACTTTTCAGCGCTTTAAATTAAAAAAGGAGAAATCGACATGAAAAAGAAGATCACAGCTCTTGTAATGGCTGCTGCAATGTGTCTGAGCTTTGCGGCATGCGGAAGCGATAACGGCGGCGAAACCGCAGATGACACCTATACCGTCGGCATATGCCAGCTTGTTCAGCATCAGGCACTTGATGCGGCGACTCAGGGCTTCAAGGACGCTCTGAAGGAAGAACTCGGCGACAAAGTCGAATTTATCGAGCAGAACGCCTCCAACGACATAAACACCTGCTCGACCATCTGCAACGGCTTCGTTTCCGACGGCGTTGACCTCATCCTCGCAAACGCGACTCCGGCGCTTCAGGCGGCCGTTTCCGCGACTCAGACCATCCCCATCCTCGGCACCGCTGTCACCGAGTACGGCGTTGCTCTTGATATTGATAACTTCTCCGGCACCGTCGGCGGCAACGTATCCGGCACCTCCGACCTTGCGCCGCTCGATCAGCAGGCCGCAATGTTCTCCGAGCTTCTGCCCGACGCGAAGACCGTCGGCATCCTCTACTGCTCGGCCGAGGCAAACTCCGTATACCAGGCAGACGTAGTCAAGGCAGCTCTTGAGGACAAGGGCATCACCGTCAAGATTTACACCTTTGCAGACTCCAACGACGTTGCCACCGTCACCGCTACCGCATGCGACGAGTGCGACGCGCTTTACATCCCCACCGACAACACCGC
>CALBGG010000115.1 GCA_937893605.1 uncultured Clostridia bacterium | reverse complement strand
ACTGTCCATAACTGTTCAAAATAACGAAAAACAGCCACTTGCCAACAAACTGACAAAATAGTATAATTACTTTGAATACGGCCGCATAAGCGGCCCGGCGGAGAAAACACGACCAAGCACGACCAAGGAGGAACATAATGAAAAAACGCATTATCAGTCTGCTGCTGGTAGCCCTGATGCTCGTCTCGATCGCCCCGTTCGGCGCAATGGCGCTGGGCAACACGGTGATAACAGAGCAGCCGTCTGATGTCAGTGTAAACGCGGGAGGAACGGCAACGTTTTCTATAGCGGCGACAAATCCGAACAGCACGGATCTCAAATATCTGTGGTTTAATGCGGATGAGGTCAACACAAATAACATCAGTCTTAAAGACATTAGTGACACTATCGACAAGATAAAAGAAGCAAAACTGGGAGAAGAACAGACGCTTACTGTACCTGATGTACAGAAGGATATGAGTATCCGCTGCGCCGTATACTATGAGAGCGAGAAGACGATTTTCGGACTTACCGTGACCGTACCTACGGATTTGGCGTTCAGCAACACAGTTAAACTCACCGTGACCGGCGGCGTCACACCGTCGCCCGAGCCCAGCACGAGTCCCGAACCGACGGACACTCCGGCTCCGTCCGAGACGACCACGCCCAGCCCGAGCCCGAGCGCTGACCCGGCTGCCTGCACTCATGCAAAGCCCGAGCACCATCCCGAGTCCAATAACACCTGCGATCCGCATATCGAGTACTGGTACTGCCCCGACTGCGGCAAGTATTTCACCGATGCGGCATGCACAAACGAAATAAGAAAAAGCAAGCTCGACAATGGCATGACCAAGGATAAGAATAAGCATACCGCTCTCAAGAAGGTCCCCGCAAAGGCTGCGACCTGCACCGAGAACGGCAACATCGAGTATTGGTACTGCTCCGGCTGCGATAATTACTATACCGATGCAACTGCTGCGGTAAAGACTTCGCACGCCAAGGTCACGACCTCAAAGGCCGACCATGATTACTACTGGGTCGCCGACGAGGTAGCAAACGTCCACTACGAAAAGTGCAGAGTCTGCGGCAAGACCACCGGCACGAGCAATCACTCCGGCGGCACTGCAAGCTGCAAGGCTCAGGCAAAGTGCGAAAAGTGCGGCGCAAGCTACGGCGAGCTCGACCCGACGAATCACGTAAACTTCGAGTATAAAAACGTAGTCAAGCCCACCGAGACCACAAAGGGCTACACCGGCGATAAGTACTGCGCGGACTGCGGCGCCTTCATCGAAAAGGGCACGGAGTACTCCGCCCAGTGCACCGGCGGCTGCAAGGACCTCAAGCTCGTTAAGGGCACGCCCAAGACCTGCACCGAGGACGGCACGATAGATTACTACGAGTGCCCCAAGTGCCATAATATCTACAGAGACGAGAAGGGCACGATCCTTCTGACCGAGGCTGACCTCGTCGATAAGTGCACCGGCCATGACCTGCACCCCAGCACCGATCTTTTCGGAAATATAAATAAGGATAGTCTCAAGCAGTTTGCGCTAAAGCTCGGCCTGTCTACGCCTCAGATAGTGCAGCTTATCCGCGACGGCACGTTCGATATCGAGCACATCATCGGTATGATAAAGATCAAGGATATCGACCATTGCAGCGACGATACCGACCACTGGCTCGGCTGCCAGCGCTGCGGAAAGACCCTTGAGGATCTGAGAAGCGAGCTCAGCTCCGCGGGCTTTGAGATAAACGAAAAGTGGTATGAGCTCAGCCGCAAGACTCCACACTCCGGCGGCAAGGCTACCTGCCAGGCTAAGGCCGTTTGCGACGAATGCGGCGATGAGTACGGTGAATACGGCGAGCACAGATACGACAGCGTTGTTACCGCACCGACCTGCACCAAGGGCGGCTACACGACGCATACCTGCTCTGCCTGCAAGGACAGCTATAAGGATAACGAGACCAGCAAGACCGGCCATATCATAGAGTACGGTGTGTGCAAGCTCTGCAAGGGCAGATTCTCCAACCCCTTCTATGACGTAAACGGCAGCGACTGGTACTACAGCGCGGTCATGTGGGCGTACTATAATATTCCGCTTATCACCACGGGCACGGACGAAACGCATTTCTCACCCGCTGAGCAGTGCACCCGCGCACAGGTCGTTACCTTCCTGTGGCGTGCGGCGGGCAGACCTGAGCCCACCGGCAGCGGAAAGCTGTTTTCCGATGTTCCCAACACCAATCAGTTCGCGCCCTACTACAAGGCCATCCAGTGGGCGGTCGAGCAGGGAATAACCAAGGGAACCGGCAACGGCAGCACCTTCTCGCCGAACGATCCCGTTACGCGCGCTCAGTTCGTGACCTTCCTCTGGCGCTATGCCGGAGAGCCGTCTCCCAAGAACCTGAGCAGCAATTTTAACGACATTGACGCAAACCAGTTCTATTACAGGGCGGTCCTTTGGGCGGCCGAGAACGGCATTACCGAAGGCTACGGCAGCCCGAGCCTGTTCGCGCCCGGCGCGACCTGCAAGCGCTCTGAGGTCGTAACGTTCCTGTTCCGTGCCTTCAGCAAGGGCGTTGTTAACTGACAATCGACAATAAAGCCTAAAGGCGCGGCCATCCGCGCCTTTTCTTTAAAATTGTGTTGAAATATGCCTCGCAGAATGATATTATATAAATTACATTTTGGTGACTAAGGAGCAAGCCTATGAGAAACGAATCGATGAATCTTTCAAAGAATGAAATGATAATGGTCATGCACGATCAGGAGCAGGAGATAGAAAAGCTCAAATCTCAGGTCGATGAGCTTCAGGCAAAGCTCAACGGATACGAGATAAAGGTAAGCGAGAGCGGAAGCCTTGCCGAAGCTGCGGCAAAGGTCAGCGGTCTGTTTGAAGCAGCCCAGCTCACGGTCGATACATATCTTGAAAATATGAAAAGACGCGATGAGGAGGCCGAGGCAGTCTTTGCCGACGTTCAGAAGCAGGCAGATCAGATAATTGCCGAGGCTGAGGCCGTTGCGAATAAGCGCCTTGCCGCCGCCGACGCCGAGATCGAGGAAAAGTGGGCGGTCATCGAGAGCAGACTCCTTGTCATGTATGAATCGCATAAGGGACTTAAGGAGCTTGTAGAGTCCGGCATATTCACCGTTCCCGGAAAAGAATAACTATTATTTTTTCCGCTTGAGGACAGCGGCGAGCCTTAGCACATGGCGATAAACAAAGAAAATCCCGTAGTTTCAATGACTACGGGATTTGTTATAAGTTGGAGCGGATGACGGGAATCGAACCCGCGTCGCCAGCTTGGGAAGCTGGGGCCCTGCCATTAGACGACATCCGCATTGTTCAGGCGAGGTATATTTTACACCATAGCTTTAAAATATGCAAGAGCCAATAAATAATTGACCCGAACATCATAATATGGTAACATTAGCATACGGTGTTTATACACTATACGGAGCAAATTATGATTAGGAGGAGAGAAATGAAAAAATCAAAAAGACTTCTCGGTCTGCTGCTCGCGGTGCTGCTGCTTTGCAGCCTGATGCCCGTCGCGGCATCGGCAGAGAAGGCAAACCCGGAGGATGACTATCCCTTCGTATTCGTCCACGGTCTTATGGGCTGGGGCGACAGATCTATGCTCGACCCGATCATGCCGTATTGGGGTCTTACTACGGGTAATCTGATGAAGTATCTCAATTCCAAGGGCTACGAGAGCTACGCCGCGCAGGTGGGGCCACTCTCCGGCGCGTGGGACAGAGCCTGCGAGCTCTACGCTCAGCTGACCGGTACGACCGTAGACTACGGCGCCGCGCACTCCACCGCGAAGGGCCACGATCGCTACGGCATAACATATGAGAAGCCCCTGTTTGAGGGCTGGAGCGCGCAGAAAAAGGTGAACTTTATCGGACACAGCTTCGGCGGCGCAACGACGCGCCTGTTCCTTGAGCTTCTTGCCAACGGCAGCGCCGAGGAGGTAGCGGCGGCAAAGGCCGCAGGAACAAAGGTCTCTCCGCTGTTTGAAGGCGGCAAGGGCGACTGGGTGTATTCGCTCACAGCCGTTGCCGCACCGCACAACGGAACGACCTTTATCGAGACCTGCGATATCTCCACAAAAGTTTTTACCGATCTTATGTACAATTTGGGTGCGAGTCTCGGCTTTACCAAGCTCAAGGGCGTGTACGATCTCCAGCTTGAGCATTTCGGCATCTACCGTCAGGAAAACGAGACCGATATTCAATATCTCATCCGCGTTCTAAACAGCAGCGATTTCATGAGCCATAACGACAACGCGATCTATGACCTCACCATTGATAACGCGCTGAAGATAAACGACGGCATCGAGATGCAGGATAATGTCTATTACTTCTCCGTCTGCGGCGACGATACGCACCAGAGCGCTGTGAGCGGTAATGAGATTCCCAACACGGATATGCTTGTGCTGTTAAAGCCTTTTGCGGCCATGATGGGCAAATATTATGATAAGTACACTGCCGGCGGCGTTTATATCGACAAGACATGGCTTCCCAACGACGGTATGGTTAACGTCGTGTCCGGACTGTATCCCGTCAACAGCTATCTCAAGTGCGTAAAAGCCGACGGAACCCAGGCATTTGTGGTCTGCGACGGATACAATAAGCAGGACTATGCCAAGGGCATATGGAACGTCCTGCCCACGCAGCCGTATGACCACCTGAGCATAGTCGGCGGCATACTGTCGAACACCGTTTCAAACACACGGCATCTGTACATGGAGCTCATAAGCCGCATAACGAGCACCTACGGCAAGAACGGCAGCACGGCCGACGATCCCATAAACGAAAACACCCTGCCGTTTACCGATGTTGCCCGCGACCGCTGGTCGTATGACTACATCCTCAAGATGTATCAGCTCGGCATCGTAAACGGCAACCCCGACGGGACCTTTAAGCCCGAAGGAAACGTAACTCGCGCACAGTTTGTCAAAATGATCGCCTGCCTTGACGGCGTTGACACGAGCGCATACGCAAAGTGCCGCTTCACCGACGTCAGCGATAAGAGCTACGCAGCGCCCTATATCGAGTGGGCCGCAAATAACGGCATCGTCAAGGGCATAAACGAAACGACGTTCCTGCCCGACGATAACATCACCCGCGAGCAGATGGCAACGATACTCTGCCGCTACGCCGAGTACGCAGGAATAAAGCTCTCCGATGATGTTCCTGCCGTGACCTTCACAGACAGCGCCCGGATATCGGCCTATGCAGCGCCGAGCGTTGCCGCGCTCCAGCGTGCGGGTATAATCTGCGGCGCAAAGAACGCCGACGGAAGCTACAGCTATTACCCGGCAGCATTCGCTACCCGTGAGCAGGCCTGCAAGGTACTCAGCCTTATCTGATAAATTGAATAAAACGTTAAAAAACCGTGGGGAACCACGGTTTTTTATTGCAATCAGTATAGACGTTTAGTATAATATATCTATTAAATATGGCAAGGTGGGCAGTCTATGGCGTACGTTGAATTTGAGAAAGTGAAAAAGATCTATCAGATGGGCGAGGTGAGCATCGAGGCTCTGAAGGACGCGACCTTTGAGATAGAAAAGGGCGAGATATGTGTCATCGTCGGGGCGTCCGGCGCGGGCAAGACAACGCTTCTCAACATCCTCGGCGGTATGGACAGCCTGACCTCCGGCAGAGTTACACTCGACGGTGAGGAGATATCCTCGTATAACGCCATGCAGCTTACGACCTATCGCCGCTATGACGTGGGCTTTGTGTTCCAGTTTTATAACCTCATCCAGAACCTGACGGCCATTGAAAACGTTGAGCTTGCAGCTCAGATATGCAAAAACCCCATGGACGCTGCCGAGGTCATTGACCTTGTCGGCCTGCACGACAGGGCGCAGAACTTCCCGGCGCAGTTGTCCGGCGGCGAGCAGCAGCGTGTTGCGATAGCGCGCGCTCTGGCCAAGAACCCGAAGCTCATGCTCTGTGACGAGCCGACAGGTGCACTCGACTACAACACCGGCAAGGCGGTGCTTCAGCTTTTGCAGGATTGCAGCCGCAAGAACGGCATGACCGTCGTTATAATAACCCACAATCAGGCGCTGACCGCAATGGCTGACAGAGTCGTTTCCGTAAAAAGCGGCGTCGTTACGGATGTACGGTGCAATGAGCACCCCATTCCCATTGAAGATATCGAGTGGTAAACGGATGAACAGATCACTAATAAAGCTTACAAAAAGAGAAATTCAGAGCAGCCTCGGACGCTATCTTGCGATATTCGCGATAATCGCACTGGGGGCCGGTCTGTTTGTCGGTCTGCGGCTCTCACGTCCGGATTTTTTGGAGACGTATAATAACTATACGCACGATACTCATTTTTACGATTTTCGTCTTATCTCCACGCTCGGCCTTACGGATGATGACCTTGCCGAGGTCAGAAAGCTCGCGGGCGTTAAGCTTGCAGAGGGCGCCGTCGGCGCGGATTTTCTGTTTAACACCGACGATGAGGATAACCTCATCATGATGGCGCAGAGCATACCGGAAAGCGTAAACCTCATTGAGCTCAAGGCAGGCCGCATGCCGGAAAAGGCAAACGAGTGCCTTGCAGACCCCAATATGTATTCAAAATCGGATATCGGCAGTACCATAAAGCTGTCAGAGGATAACAGCGACGATACCTTTGATACCTTTGCCTATGATGAGTATACCATCGTCGGCCTGACCGACAGCGTTCTGTATATCAATATGGAGCGCGGCTCGAGCACGCTCGGCAACGGCAGCGTCAAGGGCTATATCTATATCCCCATGGACGGCTTCTCGACGGATTACTACACGGATATCTATGTCTGCGTCGAGTCAGAGGGCTATGTGTACTCGGATGAGTACGATGAGAGCACAGGGAAATACGTCGAGCCGCTCGAAAAGCTCATGAAAGAGCGTGCCGTAATTCGGCGCGACAGCATTATTGACGATGCCATGTCGCAGCTTGACGACGCGAAGGCTCAGTATGAGCAGGGCAAGGCGCAGTACGACGCGGCCAAGGCCGAGTATGACAGCGGCTATGCCGAGTATGCAAAAAAGAAAAGCGATACCGAGGCCGAGCTCGAAAAGGCGCGTAAGCAGATAGAGGATGCAGAGAGCATGATGGGTGACTCGTCCGTTATAGATCAGAAGCAGGCGGAGCTTGACGCCGCAAAGGCGGAGCTTGACAAGGGCAAAGCCGAGTATGAGGACGGTCTGCGGCAGTTCAACGCAAAAGCGGCGCTTGCCTACGGCGTTGTTGACGAGCAGATAGCCTATTACGAAAACCGCATCAGCGAA
This sequence comes from uncultured Clostridia bacterium, assembly GCA_937893605.1. GTDB lineage: Bacteria > Bacillota > Clostridia > Oscillospirales > Oscillospiraceae > F23-B02. The sequence continues at coordinate 4,196 of CALBGG010000115.1, read as the reverse complement.
AAGCAGAATGATATCGCAGCTAAGACAGCGGAGATAGAAAGCCTCAATGCTCAGCTCGCCGAGGCTCAGGCAAACGGCGAAAATATAAAGGCGCTGCTTATAGAGCGCAAAATCAAGACCGCAAATAACCTCATAAGCCTCTATAACGCGGATATCGAGCGCTATAACGAGCGTCTTGAAACTCACCGCCAGAAGCGCGCCGAGGTCGATGCTCAGCTCGAGCCGTACCGCCGGCAGCTTGAAGAAGCCAAGGCCAAGCTCGATTCGGGCTATGCTCAGATAGAAGCAGGCCAGGCGGAGATTGACGCCGCACGCGAGATGATAAGCAGCGGCGGAGCGCAGATAGCGGCGGCAAAAAAGCAGTACGAGCAGGGAAAGGCGGAGGCTGAGCGCGGTTTTGCCGAGGCCGAAAAGGAGCTTGCCTCCGGAAAGGCTCAGCTCGATTCGGCCAAGGCCGAGCTCGACAGGGGCGCAGCTGAGCTCAATGCCGCCGAAAAGCAGATAAAAAACATAAATCACGCCGATACATACGTTCTCGACCGCGACACGAACGCGGGCTACGTCTGCTTTGAAAGCGACACGAACGTCGTTCAGAGCGTAGCGTCCGTGTTCCCGGTGTTTTTCTTCCTTGTTGCGGCGCTCGTGTGCCTTACGACGATGACGAGAATGATCGACGATCAGCGCACGCAGATCGGCATCATGAAGGCGCTGGGCTATTCCTACGGCGCCGTCATGGGCAAATACATGTTCTATTCCGGCAGCGCAACCGTTCTCGGATGCATTTTCGGCATAGCGGTGGGAAGCTTTGCTTTCCCGGCTGTAGTGTGGTTCGGCTACGGACTCGTTTATAATCTCTCCGGCCTCATGTTTACGATGGACTGGCCGCTGGCGCTGGGTATAACGGCGGCAAACCTTGCCGTCACGCTGCTTGTGACATGGTATTGCTGCGCAAAGGAGCTCAAATGTGCCCCGGCGGAGCTTATCCGCCCCAAGGCGCCAGAGGCCGGAAAGCGTATACTGTTCGAGCGTATACCGACCGTGTGGAACGACATGAGCTTTATGCAGAAGGTCTCCGCACGAAACATCATGCGCTATAAAAAGCGCATATTTATGATGCTCCTCGGCATCGGCGGCTGCACAGCGCTCGTATTGACGGCTCTCGGCCTCAACGACACGATACAGAATGTCGTCACACGGCAGTATGACGATATAATTCTATATGATTATGAGCTTACTATGGCCTACGACATGAACGAGGAGGAACAGAAGATATTCTTCCGCGATGCCGGAGACAACGTAAAGGATGCAATATTCCTCTACCGCGGCCTTGCCGAAATATCGGGCGGCGGCGCGGTAAAGAACGCAACGCTCACGGTAACTGACGGGAAAGGGCTTTACAAGTTCATCGACCTCAGCTATGACGGAGAGCCCATCGACTATCCCGGAAAGAACGAGGCCGCTATAAACTATAACCTTGCCCGTCAGCTCGGCGGAGTCGATGTCGGCGACGAGATAAAGATAACAACTGCGGAGAAAAAGGAGCTCACCGTAACGGTCAGCGCACTTTTTGACAACTATGTCGACAGCTATGTGTTTATTTCGCCCGATACCTGCCAAGAGCAGCTCGGCGAGGTGCCGGAGTATAAGTCCGCGCTCGCAAACGCTCCGACGGGGGAGGACGTAAACGCCTGCGCCGCGGCTATCGCAAATGATGTTGACGGCGTAAGAGGCGTTACCCTCAGCATTGATACCAAGGATCGAATGAGCAGCATGATGGACGGCCTTCTGGTCGTCGTCGCTGCGATAATCCTCTGCGCCGGGCTTTTGGCCTTTATCGTCTTGTATAACCTTACAAATATCAATATCTCCGAGCGCATACGCGAGATAGCGACGCTAAAGGTGCTGGGCTTTTACCCGAAGGAGGCCGCGCATTATGTTTTCCGCGAAAATCTAATACTCACCGGGGCGGGAGCGGTGTTCGGGCTGGGTCTCGGTGTTGCGCTGCACGCCTTTGTCATGAATGCGATAAAGGTCGATATGATGTACTTTAAGCCGCATATAAGCTTTTTGAGCTTTGCTGTGTCGATAATCATAACATTCGTGTTCGCGCTCATAGTAAACGCCATCATGCGGCGCAGGATCGATAACATCGACATGGCCGGCGCGCTCAAATCCATTGAGTAATTTGACAAGACGCAGAGAATATATTATATTAAAGTGTAATTTCAATAATTATCAGGGATGCATGATATGGAGAATTTGCAATCTTCGCTGCCGGGCTGGGAGATAGTGCGCTGCATAGGCAGCGGCAGCTCCGGCAAGGTATATGAGATCAAAAAAAAGGATGAATACGGCGGCGATTTCCACTGTGCGCTCAAGGTGATAAGCGTTCCCGGCTCTCAGAAGGAGTACGATGAGATGCTCGAAACCATGAGTGAGTTTGCCATGCGCGCGAAGCTGCGCGAGAAGGTCGAGGAGATCAGCAACGAATATCGCCTGCTCGGCGCCCTGCGCGGACACCCCAATGTCGTCAATTGCGAGGATCAGATGATAATCCCACATGAAAACGACATGGGCTGGGATATCTATATCCGCATGGAGCTTTTGCAGTCCCTGCCGGACTATGTCCGCGAAAACGGCATGACGGTCGAAAATGTTATAAAGCTCGGCAGCGACATGTGCTCGGCGCTCGAACTTTGCAGGGAGAATAATATAATCCATCGCGACATTAAGCCGCAGAACATATTCGTCAGCCGCTACGGGGTGTTCAAGCTCGGCGACTTCGGCGTCGCCAAGGCCTCCACCATCCGAACCTCGGCCGACAAGGTCGGAACGTATTCGTATATGGCGCCCGAGGTTTACAAGGGCAAGGGCTATGACGACAGGGTGGATATCTACTCGCTCGGCATGGTGCTCTACTGGCTTTTAAACGAGCGGCGCGGCCCGTTTCTTCCGATGCCGCCGCAGACGCCGACGCCGGAGCAGATCACCGACGCACAGATAAGGCGCTTTCGCGGCGAGATGCTGCCGCAGCCGAAAAACGGCGGTACGGCGCTCAAAAAGGTCGTCATGACCGCGTGCAACTATAAGATAGCCGACCGTTATGCAGGCCCTGCGGAGTTTAAGCGCGCGCTTAAACTCGCGGCTCAGGGCAAGGCCGAGCCAGAGCCTGTGCAGCCGTCATTCGGCAGTGATGAGGCGACAGTGCGCGAGGAATTCAAGGCCGATCCGCGCCCCGAGTATATACCCGAAATGCCGAGTGAGCCACGTCCTCAGCCGCAGCCGAAGCAAAAACCGCGGCCCGAGCCGGCTCAGACTGAAAAAGCCCCGCCCAAGCAGGCAGAGTCGGAAAAAAAGCCTAAAAAATCTATGTTCGGGTACATATTGGCACTGTTTCTCATCATCGCCGCAATGGCGACGGCGATAATCGTGTTTGCCCTGTCCGGCAGCGACGGCGGCAGAGACGATGAGCCCAAGCAGTCTGTGAGCCCGACACCTACGGCAACGCCGGAGCCCGAGAAGCTCGACGTTAAATCCGTCATGCTCAGCTCGCCGAGCCTCACACTCACCGTTGAGGATGAGGCGCAGCTCAAGGTAAGCTGCATGCCCGAGCCCGCTGCCGGTCAGGATGAGCCTGAGTATGTCTGGAAAAGCAGCGATACATCCATTGTGACCGTATCGCAGGACGGAAAGCTTAATGCCGTGAGCGAGGGCTCGGCAACCATCATGGTCTACGTTAAGGATAAGATGGAGGTATATGATCAGTGCACGGTCATCGTCGAGCGGCCGAAGGTAACGGAGCTCACGATAGAGGAGATGCCGACCAAAACCGTGTACTCCGTCGGCGAGGAGCTCGATACAACGGGACTGGTGCTCAGAGCGTATTACAATAACGGCTCGGCAAAGCGTATAACAGATCCGAGCGAATATACCGTTGAGTGCGACATGACGGGTCTCGGCAACCGCGACGCGACCGTCACCTACGACGGCAAGACAGTCACTTACACCGTAAGAATAAGCTTATTCGGATAACGAAAAATCCCGCCCTTGGGCGGGATTTTTACTTTTTTCCGAGCCTTGCGAAGTATTTGAACGTCATCGGCCAAAGGATGCCGGCAAAGAGGATTACGATGAAATACCTTACGCCGTGAGCCACACTGTGTCCGCCGAAGAGCGCGAGCAGAGGCGCCTTCAAA
>CALBGG010000114.1 GCA_937893605.1 uncultured Clostridia bacterium | reverse complement strand
CCGTGCAGCATGCGCTCGGCGGTCTTGAGATACTGCGCGTCGACGTTGTGGAAGTGCTTTTTCTGATCCTTGAGCAGCTCGCGGCGGCGATAGAGCATGCCGACAAGCTGCATAAGCTGCTTGCGGTCGCCGCTTTTGACTATATCGTCGCATGCGCTCTTGCGCTCGGAGTCGCTTGCTATCCACTCGAGCGGCTCGCGCACGGCCTCGATTATGAGCGCGTCGGCCTCTTTGCCGGTAAGCACCGGGCGCAGCTTGCTCATGAGCTTTTCGTTTGCCGTCGGCACATAAACGGTGCTGCCCGGATCGTCAACGGGGCTGAGGACGTAGTATTCGCCCTTCGCCTTGCCGAGCTTGAGCGTGCTTATCTCTCTTAACGTGCACACTCCCTGAGTTCCGTATACGACCGTTTGACCTACCGTCAGCATTGCTTACCTCCAAAAAAATTGCGCCGCATAAGGCGGCGTTCAAAGCTCTTAATACATTATTAATATATCACAAATTTAAATTTGTTGCAAGGAAGAAAAAAATAGTATATAATGTGCATTTGTCAATATAGATTCAGATTGGAGTGTCTTTTATGAAACGCACCAAGATAGCTCAGATATTTTCCGACGCCGAGAGCTTCGGCGGCAAGGAGATAACCGTCTGCGGCTGGGCACGCACCATCCGCGACATGAAAAATTTCGGATTTATAGAGCTCAACGACGGCTCGTGCTTCAAGAGCCTTCAGGTCGTGCTCGAGCGCGGCAAGCTGTCAAACTACGATGAGCTTGCGCATCAGAACGTGGGTGCTGCGCTCATTGTAAAGGGCGAGCTCGTGCTCACGCCCGAGGCAAAGCAGCCGTTTGAGCTCAAGGCGACCGAGGTCGTTGTGGAGGGCGTTTCCAGCCCCGACTATCCGCTTCAGAAAAAGCGTCACAGCGTCGAGTTCCTGCGCACGATCCAGCACCTGAGACCGCGCACGAATCTTTTCTCGGCCGTCTTCCGCGTCCGCAGCGTCGCGGCGCAGGCGGTGCATGAATTTTTCCGAAATAACGGTTTTGTATACATCCACACACCTATCATCACCGGCTCCGACTGCGAAGGTGCGGGCGAGATGTTCCGCGTGACGACGCTCGACCTCAATAACCTCCCCCTGCGCGAGGACGGCAAGGTGGACGACAGCAAGGATTTCTTCGGCAAGGTCACGAGTCTGACCGTCTCCGGCCAGCTCAACGCCGAGAACTTCGCAATGGCCTTCGGCGATGTGTACACCTTCGGCCCTACCTTCCGCGCCGAGGTATCCTACACCCAGCGCCACGCCGCGGAGTTCTGGATGATCGAGCCCGAGATGGCCTTTGCCGATCTTTACGACTACATGGACAACGCCGAGGCGATGGTCAAGTATGTCATAAACACCGTCATCGAGCGCTGCCCGCAGGAAATGCAGTTTTTCAATTCCTTCGTCGATAAGGGACTGCTCGAGCGCCTCGAGAACGTCGTTTCCAATGAGTTCGGCCGAGTAAGCTACACCGAGGCCGTCGATATCCTCAAGAAAAGCGGCGAGAAGTTCGACTTCCCCGTCGAGTGGGGCATTGATCTTCAGACCGAGCACGAGCGCTATCTGACCGAGAAGGTCTTCAAAAAGCCCATTTTCGTCACCGATTACCCCAAGGACATCAAGGCGTTCTACATGCGCATGAACGACGACGGCAAGACCGTCGCGGCGGCCGACTGCCTTGTTCCCGGTGTCGGCGAGATCATCGGCGGCTCGCAGCGTGAGGAGCGGCTCGATGTTCTGCTCGCACGCATGGACGAGCTGGGTCTGAACCCCGACGATTACTGGTGGTACCTCGACCTGCGCCGCTACGGCTCCTGCCGTCACGCGGGCTACGGCATGGGCTTCGAGCGCCTTGTCATGTACCTCACCGGCGTTTCCAACATCCGTGACGTGGAGCTGCACCCCCGCACCACCGGCAACGCAGATTTTTAATAGCGCCTTGGCGCTATTAAAAATACATTGATTGCGTCAGCCCGACCGGCGACTGCGGAGGAAACCGTTGCGGCGCAGTGCCGTAGCGCGATGCAAAACCGGTTTTTAACCCGGTTTTCGATACCGGGCAAGCGCAATAAACGTATAAGCATGGCGTAAATGCGCCTCTGAAAATTCGAGGGGAAGGTGTCGGCCAAAGGCCGACGGATGAGGCGGTATTCAAATTGTGCGGCATATCCGCACACATATAGCTGACTGCTGAAAAAGACGTGGCCAACGGCCACGTCTTTTTTTATACTGTCAGAAAAGCTCTGCTGCTGTGGAAAAATATCCGCGCAGCAGGGGAGCCCGAGGGGGCAAAGACCCGCCTCGAATTTGATCTGCCGACACATAAAAAACCTTGATTTTCCGGTTTTTTTGAAGCAATTTGATCGAAAATCGCGCCCAATTATCTCTTTGAGAACTGAGGTGCGCGACGAGCGGCCTTGAGACCGTACTTTTTGCGTTCCTTCATTCTGGGGTCGCGGGTCAGGAAGCCTGCGGCCTTCAGGGATGCGCGGTAGCTCTCGTCTACGAGGAGCAGTGCGCGGGCGATACCGTGACGGATAGCGCCGGCCTGGCCGGAAACGCCGCCGCCGTGGACGGTTGCCTCGATGTCGACCTTGCCGACGGTGCCGGTGGTGACCAGGGGCTGACGAACGATGAGCTTCAGGGTCTCGAGACCGAAGTAATCGTCGATATCACGGCCGTTAATGGTGATAGAGCCGGTGCCGCTGGGGATGAGGTGGACGCGCGCGACGGACTGCTTTCTGCGTCCGGTGCCGTACATATACGGTCTTTTGCACTTATAAGTTGCCATATTCTCTTCCTCCTATCAACGATCCCAAACTTCGGGCTTCTGAGCTGCGTGGGTGTGCTCCGCACCGGCGAAAACGCGCAGGCGCTTGAGCTGCCACTGAGCAATGGTGTTCTTCTGAAGCATGCCGCGGACCGCAAGACGCATTGCCAGCTCCGGGCGCTTTGCCATCAGGTGCTTATACTGGGTCTCCTTCAGGCCGCCGACCCAGCCGGAGTGAGTACGGTAGTACTTCTGCTCGAGCTTCTTGCCGGTCAGGACTGCGTCCTTTGCGTTGATGATGATGACGTAATCGCCGCAGTCGACGTGAGGAGTATAGGTGGTTTTGAGCTTGCCGCGAAGCAGATCGGCGGCAGCTGCAGCGGTCTTGCCGAGGGGCTTGCCTGCTGCGTCAAGGACGTACCATTTTCTTTCAACGGTCTCCTTGGTAAGCATTGTCGTGGACATATTTGTGCCTCCAAAAATATTAAATATACTTTGACTTTTTAACGGGGCGCTATTAAAATACATACGTCTGAAAAACGTTCTTTAACAGCGTGCTTTACTTTTATACCACAGCGTCGAATCAGTGTCAACACTAATTTTAATCTGTGTTTCGGAAACTCGCAAATGCTCTCAAATACTCCCGAAAGCTGCCTGATGCTGAATTTCAATTTTAAAAATATTACGAGGTGCATTTTATGGACGTACGCGCACTTAATGAATTTTCCGGCATTATCCGCAAGGCCGTTGACGATTACGCCATGATAAACGAGGGCGATAAGGTCGCCGTCGGCGTTTCCGGCGGCAAGGACAGCATGCTGCTCCTGCTGGCGCTTAAGCACCTGCAAAGCTACTATCCCAAGCATTTCGAGCTTGAGGCGATCACCATCGAGCTCGGCTTCGCGGGCATGGATTTTACGCCCGTGCGCGAGATGTGCGCAGAGCTGGAGATACCCTACACCTGCCTGAAGACCGACATCAAGGAGATAGTTTTCGACGTGCGCAAGGAGGACAATCCCTGCTCGCTGTGCGCGAAGATGCGCAGGGGAGCGCTCAACGACGCTATACGTGCGCGCGGCATATCCAAGCTCGCCCTCGGCCACCACTTCGACGACGCGGTCGAGACCTTCCTGATGAGCCTGCTGTTTGAGGGACGCCTGAGCTGCTTCAGACCCGTGACGTATATGGATCGCAGCGGCGTTACGCAGATCCGCCCGCTCATCTACGCCGGTGAGCAGAAGATCATAAACCTTGCCGACGCGCTTGATATCCCCATTGTCGAAAATCCCTGCCCGCAGGACAAGGCCAGCAAGCGCTACGAGATAAAGCAGCTTATAAAGACCCTCTCCGCGACATACCCGGATATGAAATCGAAGGTCTTCGGCGCGATGCAGCGCCTCCCCTTACCCGGCTGGGGAATTTCAGAGGCGCATTTTTAGAGGCGCATTGAGGCTGCACCTATACATTTATTGCAGGTGCCCGGTATCGCAACATCGGCGGTAACCGCAGTGTTTCGCTAACCGCGGGAACGCTGCAAATTTTGCGCTGCGCTCTTGTAGGTAACTTATCTTGCCCATTCCGTTCCTAACAGCTTTTCCGGAACTAATGTTAACTCGTAGAGGCGGCGGGCAGTGTCCGCCCGTTTGTCACGGTTTTCTCCGCATACTCCGGTCGGGCTGACGCAAAAAATGTATTTTTAAATGTAAAAACGCCTCTAAAAAGAGAGTGCAGACACTGAGTCTGCACTCTCTCCAGACTGTCGAAAAACTATGCTGCCGAGGAAAGACTGCCGCGCAGCAGGGGAGCT
>CALBGG010000113.1 GCA_937893605.1 uncultured Clostridia bacterium | reverse complement strand
CTAAAACCGTCAATTTGTCAATTGACGGTTTTATTTATTTATGCGAAAATAGCGTTTAATATTTGATAATAAGGAGAAGCAATATGGCGATTTATTTCAACGAACCCTCCAGAACCTTCAGCGAGTATCTTCTCATTCCCGGCTACACGAGCGAGGACTGCGTTCCCGATAAGGTAACGCTCAGGACTCCCCTTGTGAAGTTCAAAAAGGGCGAGGAGCCCGCGCTGAGCCTCAACGTGCCGTTTGCGTCGGCCATCATGCAGTCTGTTTCAAACGACACGATGGCCATAGCTTTGGCCAAGGAGGGCGGCATATCGTTCATATACGGTTCTCAGTCGATAGAAGACGAAGCGGCAATGGTAGCGCGCGTTAAAAGCTACAAGGCAGGCTTCGTTCCCAGCGCATCGAACATAACCCCCGACGCGACGCTCGGCGACGTGCTTGAGCTCAAGGAGCGCAACGGCTACTCAACCATGGCTGTCACCTCCGACGGCTCGGCAACGGGCAAGCTTCTCGGCATTGTCTCCAGCCGCGACTACCGCGTATCGCGTATGGATTTGACTACCCGCGTTTCCGAGTTCATGACTCCGCTTGAAAAGCTCGTCACAGCGCCAGAGGGCACCTCGCTCAAGGAAGCAAACGACATCATCTGGGATCACAAATTAAATTCTCTGCCCATAGTTGATTCCGAGGGCAGGCTTCTCTACTTTGTTTTCCGCAAGGACTACGCCGAACACAAGAACAACCCAAACGAGATACTCGACGAGCACAAGCGCTATGTTGTCGGCGCGGGCATAAACAGCCGCGACTACGCCGAGCGCGTTCCCGCCCTCATCGATGCCGGCGCGGACGTTTTGTGCATCGACTCCTCCGAGGGCTTCTCCTGCTGGCAGAAAAAGACCATTGATTTCATCCGCGAAAGATACGGCGACAGCGTCAAGGTCGGCGCAGGCAACGTCGTCGACAGAGACGGCTTTCTCTTCCTCGCCGAGGCCGGCGCGGACTTCGTCAAGGTCGGCATCGGCGGCGGCTCGATCTGCATAACGCGCGAGACCAAAGGCATCGGCCGCGGTCAGGCGACGGCGCTCATTGAGGTCGCGGCAGCGCGCGACGAGTATTTTGAAAAGACCGGCGTGTACGTTCCCATCTGTTCGGACGGCGGCCTTGTCCATGATTATCACATGACGCTCGCACTTGCAATGGGCGCGGACTTCCTCATGATGGGCAGATATTTTGCCCGCTTCGACGAAAGCCCCACCGCAAAGCTCATCGTCAACGGCAGCTACGTCAAAGAATACTGGGGGGAGGGCTCAAACCGCGCACGCAACTGGCAGCGCTATGACCTCGGAGGTCAGAGCAAGCTCGGCTTTGAGGAGGGTGTCGACTCCTATGTCACCTACGCAGGTCCTCTGCACGACAATCTTGAAAAGAGCGTTTACAAGATAAAATCAACCATGTGCAACTGCGGCGTGACCAATCTTTCCGACTTAAAGCGCGACGCAAAGCTCACGCTCGTATCCTCTGTCAGCATCGTTGAGGGCGGCAGCCACGATGTCATTCTCAAGAACAATTAAACGTAAAAAATCCGCAGCTTTCGCTGCGGATTTTCTTATTTTGTCTCCATATTCTGAAGCCTTGTGTTCATCTCGCACAGGGCTTTTCTTATTGCCGCGAGCTCCTCGGCAACAGGGTCGGAGATGCTGACCTGATCGACCTCGGTCGCGTAGTCAACCTTGACGCCCTGACGCTTCACGATGCGCGCGGGGATGCCGACGGCCGTGCTGTCGGGCGGGATCTCGCTCAGAACAACGGAGTTTGCCGCGATTCGGCTGTTATCGCCGACCTTGAACGGCCCGAGCACCTTGGCGCCCGTGCCGATGAGGACATTATTGCCTATCGTCGGATGGCGCTTTCCGCTGTCCTTGCCCGTACCGCCGAGGGTAACGCCGTGGTAGATAAGGCAATCATCTCCGATCTCGGCAGTTTCGCCGATGACGATGCCCATGCCATGGTCGATAACGAGGCGGCGGCCTATCTTCGCACCGGGATGGATCTCGATGCCGGTGCGGTGCCGGCTAATCTGCGATATCATGCGTGCGAGGAACATGAGATTATGCTCATAGCACCAGTGCGCACGGCGGTGATAGCACACGGCCTTCACGCCGGGATACAGAAACAGCACCTCAAAGGGATTTTTCGCCGCCGGGTCGCGCATAAGATAAGCATTTACTGTTTCAAGCAGTTCATCAAACATCACTTGTCACTCTCCTTAAACATGGAACCGAAAGATATCTATCGCCGGTGTCTGGCATTGCTATGATGACTTTGTAGCCGCGTGATGCGCCTATGGAAGCAATGCCGATGCCTGTATTCCCGCTGGTGGGCTCGATTATCGTACCGCCGGAGGCGAGCATGCCCTTCGCCTCGGCATCGTCAATCATCGCCTTTGCAGCGCGGTCCTTCACCGATACTGCGGGATTAAACATCTCGAGCTTTAAGAGCAGCCTCGCGCAGAGCCTGTTTTCATCCTCGATATTTCTCGGCTCCAGAAGAGGTGTGCGCCCCGTAAGCTCGGATACTGACTTGTAAATTTTCATTGTTGTTCCCTCTAATCTGAAATTCGGCATAAAAAAATCGACGATGCCTTAAAGCATCGCCGCTGCTAATACGGCTGCAACACCGTATCAAGGCATACGACGACGCCGGCATCGACAAGCGCAGATGCCACAACAGCAGGTGCTCATAACCGTTACGTCTGCGATATGCACGTCCGCCGCTCCTTTCAATTCCTATTTATCAAATGGGGTTTTTAAGTATCATACGCCATACCGCCGAGTTTGTCAACAGTCTATGCAAAAACTCTGTCAAACGGCTTGGAATGGGTATAAATTTCTTAACAAAGTCTTAATGCAATCTGTGTTATAATTAATTCATGAACAGGAAAAAACGGATCGAAAACGAAATACTGCGCACGATACGCAACTGGCTGATATTTTTGGCAGTGCTCGGCGTTGCCTGGGTGCTGTGCTCCTCGCTCAGCCGCGTCGGAACGACGGACACCTTCGTACCGATGGTATTCATACTCGCCGTGCTTATAATCTCTCTTATGACGGACGGGTATTTTTACGGCATCATCGCCTCGCTCATAAGCGTTATCGGCGTTAACTACGCCTTTACTTTCCCGTACATGAAGCTCAACTTCTCCATATACGGCTACCCGATAACGTTTTTGACAATGCTTACGGTATCGATTGTCATTTCAACGCTTACAACGCGCTCGCATGAGCAGGAAAAGCTCCGGCACGAGGCCGCGCAGGCCAAGCTGCGCGCAGACCTGCTGCGCGCGATATCTCACGATCTTCGCACGCCGCTGACTTCGATAATCGGAGTTATCGACACGGTCATGAATGAAGATGAGCACCTTTCTCATGCAGAGAAGGCCGAGCTTTTGGGCGACGCCAAGCAGGACGCCGAGTGGCTCGTTAGAATGGTTGAGAACCTGCTTTCGATAACGCGCATAAGCGGCACCGAGCAGGCAAGCATCGAAAAGAGTCCGGAGCTTATCGAGGAGATTTTCGGTGAGTGCATCGCAAATTTCAAAAAACGTCACCCGGGCATCAAGCTCAAGGTCACCATCCCCGACGAGCCTTTGATGGTGAATGTCGACGCCATGCTCATAGAGCAGGTCATTATGAACCTGTTGGACAACGCCGCAAAGCATGCCGAGGGCATGACGGAGCTTTGCCTCAATGTAAAATGCAGCGGCAGGCAGACCCTTGTCTCGGTTGCGGACAACGGCGCCGGGCTTGATCCTGCAATAATCCCGGTTCTGTTTCGCGGTCATATAGACCCGAAGAACGGCCAATCATACGACAGCAACAGATTCCGCGGCATAGGCCTTGCCGCATGTCAGGCGATAGTTGCCGCCCACGGCGGAACAATAAGCGCGGCAAATCTCCCAGAGGGCGGCGCCGTTTTCAGTTTCACTATACCCATGGAGGAGGAAAAAAAGAATGAACATCCGTGATAAGATACTCATTGTTGAAGACGAACGCAGCATATCAAACTTTCTGCGCGCAATACTTACCTCTAATGATTATGACGTTATTGTCGCTCGCTCCGGCGCGGAGGCGTATTCTATGATAACCTCGCACTGCCCGGATCTCATCGTCCTTGATCTCGGTCTGCCAGATATTGATGGGCTTCAGATCATCAAAAACGTGCGTGAGTGGACGCTTCTTCCAATCGTCGTCGTCTCCGCCCGTGCGCATGAGCGCGATAAGGTCGAGGCTCTCGATCTCGGTGCGGATGACTATATAACAAAGCCCTTCGGCGCTGGCGAACTCCTTGCGCGCATACGCACAGCCATCCGCCATACGCGCACAGGTCTTGCAAACGAGACCATCGCGACCACGGGAAAATTCAAGTCCGGCGACCTTGAGATCGACTATGACAAGCATCGGGTGCTCGTTAACGGTCAGAATGTCGGACTTACGCAGAACGAGTATAAAATTGTTGCACTTTTGGGGAAATGCGCCGGAAAAGTACTGACCTATGATTATATAATCAAGGAGCTGTGGGGTCCCGGCACCCGCGGTAATAACCAGTCGCTGCGTGTGCATATGGCAAACATCCGCCGCAAGATCGAAAAAAATCCGGCCGAGCCGCAATATATCTTCACCGAGATCGGCGTGGGCTACAGGATGGTCGAGGGCGACTGAATAATTTACCCTCAGTTTACCAAATCATATGTTAATTGCGGTATAATATATTTATACCGCTTTTAAATTTTCAGGAAGGTGAAACAATGAAGCGCTTTTTCAAAGAGCAGCTCTTCCCCGTTGTCATGATAATCATCGGTGCTGCCTGCGCCGCGTTTTCCATCGAGTGCTTTCTGATCCCGAATACGATCCTCGACGGCGGCGTTACGGGCGTGAGCATGATGATAAACTACTTATCGGGCATAAGGCTGAGCATACTCGTAGTTGTCATAAACATTCCGTTTTTCTTTGTCGGATACAAAGCGCTGGGCAAAAGATTTCTTTTGCGCGCCATTATCGCGATGGCCGCATTCTCCGGTTTTCTCGAAGTGTGCAAGCTCATACCGTCGGTGACAAGCTCCGAGCTTCTGGCCGTCGTTTTCGGCGGGGTGCTGCTCGGCATCGGCGTCGGCACGGTGCTGCGCCACGGCGGCTGCCTTGACGGCACGGAGGTCGCCGCGATGCTGCTTTCCAAAAACGTCAGCGCATCAACGGGTCAGATCATATTCATGATAAACATTTTTATCTACATAACAGCCGGCATTCTGTTCGGCTGGGACAGGGCGATGCTATCGCTTTTGACCTATTTCATAACCTTCAAGCTTATCGACATCGTGGAGGAGGGCATGGAGCAGGCCAAGGCCGCAATGATAATAACAGACCACGCAAGCGACATTGCAGACACCATTTATCAGCAGCTCGGGCGCACCTGCACCTTCATCTCGGCCGAGGGGCTGGTATCCGGCAGCACGAAAACCGTTTTGTACTGTGTCATCACCCGTGTTGAGGTCAGTCAGCTCAAGCGCATAATAAACGAGGCAGACGTGAGCGCCTTCGTCACGATATCCGAGGTCTCAGAGATAATAGGAAATCACATCAAAAACAGCAGCGCTATTGACGAAAAGGCGCAGAACCAGTAAAATGGAGTATCATTGCTTTCGGAGGACGGTCTTATGGACAAGCGCACAAGCAAGGAAAACTATTATCTCGATATCGCGGACGCCGTTTTGCAGCGTTCGACCTGTCTCAGGCGAATGTACGGCGCGATAATCGTGCGCAATGATGAGATCATTTCGACCGGATATAACGGCGCGCCGCGCGGCAGGATAAACTGCACCGATGCAGGACGCTGCGCGAGGGTCGAGATGAAGATCCCATCCGGCGAGCGATACGAGCTGTGCCGCAGCGTGCACGCCGAGGCCAACGCGATAATCTCCGCCTCAAGGCGCGATATGATAGGCTCGACGCTGTATCTTGTCGGCCGCGACGCGCAGACGCACGAATTGCTTACAAATGCCACGAGCTGCTCGATGTGCCGCCGCCAGGTCATAAATGCCGGCATCGAGCGCGTCATAATCCGCACCGGCGAAGATACCTTCAGCATAGTCGATGTAGACGAATGGGTCAAAAACGACGACTCAATATTTTGGATAGAATAAAATAAGACCGCCATAGGCGGTCTTTTTTATTACCCTATCGCTTCGGATTTATACACGAACACGACGGTAGAGGTCATTTTTTCGGTGCGCTGGGTGAAGATATCATAGCTGTTGCCGAAGTCAATCCAGGCCTGCATGCGCTCGGTGAGCGACTGCTGCTGAGCCTTGGTGAGCGTTTTCATGCTCACGCTGTTTTCGAGCTTCTGCGTAAATTCTATTATTTTGTTTATGCTCTCGCCGCCGAGCATACTGGTCATGCGCTCGAGCATTTCCTGGCTTGCATTCATAACGTTTACGAGATTTTGCAGCTCGCTTATGATAGTCGGCAGATTGTTGAGCGACTGCTGCACCTCCGGCGAGGACAGATCGCGGTTTAAATTCTCAAACGTCGGCGCCATATCGAGATAGTCGCGCGTAAACTGCGCGAGCGCACCGATGTTGGTGTTGAACTTGCCGAGAAGCTCCAAAAGCTCCTTGAGATGCGTAAACTGCGCGAGGGTCTGCAGGCGGCTTGTGTCGATGCGCTGCATGTCTTCCAGAAGATTTTCAAGCTTTGCAAGGTTTCCCTCGGTGACGTATTTGTTCAGAACGTCGATCAGCGCCTTATTCTCCTTATACAGCTTCGCCGCTCTGCCCACGGAGTTTACAAGCTGCTCTATCTGCTGCGCGTCGCCATAGAGCATCTGCACCATGTCGCTGAGATTCAGGGAATTAAACGCGCCCATGAGCCCCTGGATATCGCCGAGCATGCTCTTGACACTCTCGGTTCCGACCTTTATATCATCCGGGCCGAGCGAGGATATTGAGGAGAAGGGCACTGCCACGAACATCATGTTGCCGAGCGCAAAATTCTCGGCCTTTGCGGTGACAGTGTATTCGCTGCCGCCGAGAGTCTCTGTCAGAGGTATGCCGAGCTCAGTGAGACCCAGGCTGTCGTTCATTCCGGGAACGCCGGCAAAGAACACGAGCTGGCGCGTTCCGTCGCTTAAAAGCACGCCGTTCGGGGTCGAGACCTCGCTGAAATTCTCATCCGGCAATATCATGCCGCAGATAAACAGCATGGGGCACGCGATATCATATGTGCCGCCGTTGACGCTGACTGACTTACTGAGCGTGTTCTGTGCGCTTATTTTTATCGTAACGTCGCCGCTTTTTCCGGCGAGCTCCGCGCCCTTTATCTCCTTGCCGTCGAGCGTGTAGCTGACGGATATCTTCATGGGCGGCGCGTCATCGGTGCTTCCGGAGTAATACAGATCGGTCGAATCCATATCCCAATACAGCTTATCGCCGTCCTTCACGGGTTCGAGGAAGGTCTTGACGTCCTGAATATCGCTGAGGCTGCTTTTATCCTCAACGCGCACCTGCGGCATATCAGTGTGCAGTCTGTCGGTAACGCTGACCTTTTTCACTTCGCCGTCGGGAGATATGTTTATATACACGGTCTCTTCCTTATTAACGGCGTTGTCCGTCAGCTCATACTCCGGATGCTTTGTCGGCGCGGGAGTGCTCTCGGCCTTGCCGTCGTCCTTTTTTCCGCAGCCGGACAGCAGCGCAAGGAGCATGCTCAGAGCCAGCAGCAGGGCTGTATATCGTTTAGCTTTCATGTTTTTAACCTCCAGCTTGGGGTCGTTTTTGCAATTAGACTCTCGCACACGCACAATACGGGCGACAGCAGGAATATTATAACGATCTCGCTTATTATTGCGCCGCGTGCAAGCAGGGCGCACATGCCGCGAACAATGTAGATATCGCAGACGAGGTATACTCCGAATGTCGCGGCGAAGAACACTCCCGCGCTTTGGAATATCGACTGCTGAGCCGCGGCAACGGCCTTGAGCATTGCCTCGTCGCGCGGCAGATGCCGCAGCTCCTCGCGAAAGCGCGTCGTCAGAAGTATCGCGTAGTCGACCGTTGCGCCGAGCTGCACGCAGTTTACGACCGTTGGATCTACAAATGATGCCTCCTTGCCCATAATGACCGATATCGAGAGGTTTATCCATATGGCAAGCTCAATGGACAGAACAAGTATCACCGGCAGCGTTGGCGACTTGAAGCATATTGCGATGAGGATGAATATCGCCGCAATAGACAATACCGCCGTGACGGCGAAATCGACGTCCGTCGTGTCGATAAGTCCCTGAGTTATAGCACCCTCGCCTGTTATATAGGCGTCGGGATCGTAGGATTTGACGATGTCCTCCATCTCATCAAGCTGCGCCGTGAGCTCGTCGGTAGCTGCGCCGTACTCGGAGTTTATCATCATAAGCTGCTTGCCGTCCTGCTTGCACAGCGACATTATATCATCCGGAATGATATCGTCAGGTATCGCAGCGCCGACGATGGAATTATACGCAAGCAGCGACGATACCCCGTCGAGGCTCTGGAGCTTTCGCTCCATCTCAATAAGCTTATCTGCGGGCATGTTGTCGTCAATTATTATAAACTGCGTGCAGGCCATGCCGAAGTCCGTTTTGAGCTTACTGAGTCCCTCCATCGAGGTCAGGTACGACGGCAGTGCCTTATCCATGCTGTAATAAAGCTCTATATTCTTCTGAAGGAAATACGTCGGAGCAAGCAGCGCCAAAAACAGCAGTGCAAAGGCCTTTTTGTGCCGAATGGTAAATTTATTGAGCGTCGTGAAATTCGGCACGAAGCTGCGGTGGCGGTATTTTATTATCTGCTTTTCAAACAAAAGCACGACCGACGGGAGAATGAATATGACCGTCAGTATGCCGAGCACGACGCCCTTTGCCATGACAAAGCCGATATCAAAGCCGAGACCCAGCTTCATAAAGCACAGTGCCAAAAAGCCGAACACCGTTGTCAGCGAGCTTCCCATGAGCGCCGTCATGGACACCGTTACGGCCTCGGCCATTGCGTCCTCGCGCGTATCGAAATGCTGCTTTTCCTCGGCGTAGCGGTCAATAAGGAATATCGAATAGTCCATCGTGACACCCAACTGCAAGACCGCCGCGACGCACTGGGTTATGAATGATATCTGTCCGAGGAAGATATTCGTTCCCATGTTATAGATGACGGCAAGACCGAGCGAAAACAAAATGATGAGCGGCTGAAACCACGACTCCATAAGAACGCTCATGACGATGAGCGCCAAAATGACCGCGACGGCAATATACAGCGGCGCCTGAGTTTCGGCGATCTCGCGCGTATCGTCTACGACGACGGACAAACCGCTCAGAAACTGATTTTTGCCCAGCAGCGTTTTTATCTGCGCGATGGCCTTGAGCTGGCTGTCGTCCGAGCCTGTGTTATCATAGCGCACGAGCATCATCGTCTGACTGCCGTCTGCGCTGTAGAAAATATTCTTCAGAACATCGGGCAGAATATCGGCCGGGATGCCGATATCGGCAATGGTGTCTATCCATATGACCGACGACACACCGTTGACCTTGAGTATTTCGTTTTTCAGAGCCAGCGTCTGCTTCGGCTGCATGTTTTCGGTTATGACGATGGATATTCCGGCGGTGTTGAACGTTTTATCCAGCACCTGCTCGCCCTGCACGGATTCGAGCTCGTCGGGAAGGTACGAGAGTATGTCGTAGTTTACCTTCGTCCCCAAAAAGCCCAGAAGCGCCGGGATGAGCAGCAAAAGCGCCGCGATCAAAACCGTTTTGGGATGCTTTGCCTCCCATAGTGCGATCTTTCTCAAAGGCTTACCTCTTGTGTATTGAGTAATGTGTTAATAATATCTCAGATCACCCCTTTTTTCAAGCGCACGATACATTCTTTTGCTCTTGCTTAATCTTCTTGTTATTGATATACTCAGTTGTATATTGGAGGTGCGCTTATGGCAGGAGATAAGTTCAGGGGACTTTTTGATTTTATAAACAACTTCGGCGACGCTACGGTGAATGTTTCCGTGCACGAGCCTGAAAGCGGCAAGACCGAGTGGATATTCGGCCGCAGCGAGGACTGCGACTTCGTCTACTCCGCTCCGAAAGCCTCGCGCCGTCACTTCATGATCCAGCTGCTCGACGGGCACTATTACATTCAGGATCTCGGCTCAACAAACGGAACGTATCTCAACGGCAAGCGCATCGACCATAAGGAGCGCATCTTCTCCGGCGACGTGATAACCATGGGCGGCGTTGATATCGTCTTTTCAAAGGATATGCTGTTTTAAAAGCAGATAGTTAAAAAGCTTCGGAATCATTCTTCCGAAGCTTTTTTGCTGCCTCCGTCTATGAGATTTTTCTTGGCGTAGACAAATCCCGTGAGCACAGTGAGCGCGTCGAGCGCGACAAAGGCCCAGAACAGCGGGTTTGCGAAATCAAACTCGTCGCCGATGACCGTGTAGATGAGCATACTCGGCATGAGCGCGACCATAGAGCCCGCAACGTACGCCAAATACGGAGTGCGCAGAAGTCCGAACAGAACTCCCTGCACCTCGGTGGACAGATGCAGCGTGTGCGTAAAGAACACAAATGTGAAGCTGTAATTTTCCGCGTTGGAAAAATAGCGCCGGAACTTCGGGTGCTTTTCCATTATGCCATCGAAGGTAAGGCCCTTTGAAAAGCGGCCTATAAGATACGACACCGAGATGCACAGTATCGTACCGGCTGTGTTAATCGCTATCGCCAGCGGCAGCTCGAATATGAGAGCGCAGCCAATGAGGATAACGGCATACGGTATGCACGAGCAGCCCTTGAATGCAAACAGAGAGAGTATGACGAGCGCCGCTATAAGCCTGTTATCATTTACCGCCGCGATGATCCGGTCTACATGCAGAATATCCAACCATATCAGTATTCCCGCCGTGAGCGCGATGACGAGCATCACAATTATCGGCAGATACATTTTCAGTTTTTCTTTCATAATATCAGAAGTTTATAACACCCAAATGCTCAAGCAGTATCTTCAGGCCGATGAGGATAAGCACAACACCGCCCGCGAGTTCCGCTTTAGACTTATATTTTGATCCGAATATATTCCCCACAAATATTCCCACGCCGGACAAGACAAAGGTCGTGGCTCCGATAAGCAGCGCCGCCGTTACGATATCAACACCGAGAAACGCAAAGCTTATTCCGACTGCCAGCGCGTCGATGCTCGTTGCTACGGCCAGAGGAAGCATGGCCTTGAACGAAAAATCGTCGTTTTCCTCATCCTCGTCCTTGCCGAGCGACTCTCTTATCATATTTCCGCCGATGATCGCAAGCAGCACAAAGGCTATCCAGTGGTCGATGTTCGTAATAAAGCTTTCAAACTTATAGCCGAGCAGAAAGCCGAGCGTCGGCATGAGCGCCTGAAAACCGCCGAAATAGACGCCGACGGTGAGCACATGCCTTGCGCTCACCTTCTTGACGGAAAGCCCCTTGCAGATGGACACGGCAAACGCATCCATGCTCAGCGCAGCGCCGATCAGGAATATGTCCAAAAAATTCAATTATCTTCACCTGACTCTTCAATATAAGAAATATTAGAGCATACATCGGCTGCTCTTGTCAACAAATATATTCCTTGACTTATGAAAACTATATGATAAAATTGCTGTATTAAAGACAATTTCATTAAAAGTCTTAAAGTATTTGAGGGATAATTATGAGTAAAGAAAAACGCCGCTTCGGTGACCGCAGAGACGGAAAGCTTATCCGTCAGCAGGACGCCATGCATCTTATCATGCCGATGATCTACCCCAACCGCTGCGACAACGAGGCATTTATATCCGAACGCATAGATCTTACGAACATCGACAAGTACCTCGCGGCAAAAAATGCGGAAAATCCCGAATTTAAATACACTCTGTTTCATCTCATCGTCGCCGCAATACTCAAGACAATCATCCTGCGCCCGAAGCTCAACCGCTTCATCGCAAATAAGAACAACTATCAGCGCAATACATACAGCGCATCCTTCGTCGTAAAAAAGCAGTTTACCGACAGCTCCGAGGAGGGCATGGCATTCGTTTACGCTACCGAGGACTCCACCATTGAATCTCTGCACGAGGAGCTGCGCAGGCAGATCTATCGCGAAAAGAAAAGCAGCGGTGCGGGCAACGCAACCTCAAACACCATGGATATCCTCAATAAGCTGCCGCGCTGGTTTGTCAAGTTCTTTATCTGGCTCATGCGCCAGCTCGACCGCCACGGCATGGTTCCTCAATCTATAATTGAGGCTGACCCCTACTACGCTTCGGTTATTCTCTCGAACCTGGGCTCTATAAAGCTCAGAAGCGGCTACCATCACCTCACCAACTGGGGCACGACCTCCATTTTCGTCGTTGTCGGCGAGATGAAGGAGCGCATCTTCCGCAATGAAAACGGTGAGGACGAGTACAGAAACAGCGTCGACCTCGGACTTACCATCGACGAGCGCCTTGCCGACGGCTATTACTACTCAAAGAGCGTAAGACTTCTCAAGTATATTCTTGAGCACCCCGAGTGCCTTGAGCGCCCGTTCTCAGAGCCGGTCGACTATTAATTCATTAATATAAAATTTAAGGCTATGCATCATTTTGCATAGCCTTTTCTTATATCCGAAATTATTATCCCGGCGCTCAGAATGAACAGCACCGCGAGGATGAGTATAGCACAGCTGCGAAAAAAAGCCGCAGGCATGATGAGTATAATGGGATCGGTAGCTGCGTTAAAGGCCCAGTTATCCTTGCCGGGGAAAAACAGCGAGTGGAACACGGTAAAGGCTCTGTCAAAATCCGCCGCTGCCGCAATGCCGATGGTCGCGAGCACCGCCGCAATTCCGGCAGCGCCCCAAAACGGCGCGCCGTGGCCGCCGAGGCGCGGCAATCTATTGCGTTTATCGTATAATCTAAGCAGCACAATAACAATTACGCTCGCCGCGAGCAGCCGCAGTTCGAGCAAGAACAGTACTCGACAGTCGGCAAAATGAGCGCTTCCCGACGCAGAAAACGGCAGGACTCCGGCGGAAAACTCATCGCTTATTCCGATACAATAGTCGAGCACCTCGTCATAGGCGCGGATGATCTCTTCCCTGCTCAGGCCGCTCGCATTTTCGAGCCCGAGCCGATTTATCTGCGCATAGTAAAACGGGCGGATAAGTATCGGCACTGCTATCGAGCCCGTCAGGAGCGCAAGAGAAACAGCAATACTCATTATAACTGACAGGAGCTTATTCATCTTCATCGGGTCTTTCATATTCGTCGCGTTCCTTTCCGGAGAGCACCAGCATCACCTGAGAGGGCAGGTAGAATGTCCACATCCCGATGTCGGCCGCACGGCGCATCCAATCGGGCAGCTGTGCCCGCATATTGTGCAGCCCCACGCAGATATCGCAGCACAAAAAAACGCACAGTCCGGCGAAAAACAGCTTGTTTTCGCTCCCCGAGGCCTGCATCACGTTGCAGATAAAAAACGCAGCATAGGCGGCGACGAACAGCAGAAGCGGAAATTCGCAGCCCCAATTAAGAAGCAGCGCAATTGAGCCCGTAAACAGGAACAGCTTGACCCGCCATGCGCCCTTGCGCCCGTTTGCGCGGTAAATGCGCGCAAAATACAGTATCTGCACGATTAAAAACAGCCCGACGCCGACGATGTAATATCTGTCGAACAAAAGCAGGAACACGTCCGCTGCCGCGGCAAGGCCGATTGCCGCCGTCACGAGCCATTCGCCGCCCCTTGCACTCAGAAACACGGAGAAAGCAAAGCACAGCGCGATACCGGCAAATTTGAGCCATTTGCTGTCGCCCTGGGCGCAGATATCCATCGCCGTGAACGAAAGATACAGCGCCGCCTCAAGGCATATGAATATTTTTATCATCGAGTTTTTCATGTTTTAATTATACCTGTTTTTCCCGCTGCTTGCAAGCGCCGTGGAGCGAGCAAAAAATACGGAGTCAAAAATGACTCCGCATTTTTATAATCCGAGATTGGTAAAGGCTTCCCACGAACGGTGCATGTATGTCTCAAGTCCGATAGGCTCGCCGATATATTTCTCATCGCGCCCGTCGCTCAGGAACTCGTCGAGAAAGCACTTGCGGCCGGTCGTATGGGCAACGGGGATACCTGTCATATCGCTTGTTTCGCGCAGAACATCATATCCATGACGTATATCGTCGGCGCTTGCGTAATTCAAAAGATTTGAGTTGTTGACAAAGCCCGTTACCTTGAGTCTTGCAAAGCCCTCCATCTCCTCCTTGAGCTTTATGATCTTCTCCGGGCTCTCGGACATGGGACGGAAGACGTTCACGATATCGTATACCTCAAGCTGCCCCTCCTCAAGAGCGGCAAAATCCGTGTGATATCTGCCGAGCGACATAGCGCCGGCGGCATCGCCTCCGACGTCGAAGACGCACAGATCCCAGTCGCCGGCAAAGGCCGACGCAACGGCAGCCGACATGTTGCTCGGCGTAACGCCCTGACCGGCAAAGGTAGGAGACACGAGGTTTATGTTATTCTCCTTCAGAAGCTCCACACGGTCGCTCATGCGGAAATAGTCGTTGACCTTATCAAGATCGACGACCAGCGTGTTCAGCCCCTTGGCTGCGGAGCTGACCGCGAGATTTATCGCGATCTCCGTTTTGCCCGAGCCGTAGTTGCCGATGAGCACGATGAAGTGCTTCATCACTTTGCTCCCTTGGCGTTAGCTTTTGCAATGAACTTCTCGTTGTTGATGATAAAGCGCTCGTGACGGCCTGCGCCGATCTGACCGCACTCGTCAAAGGCCTTGACCTCGAAAACGAGACGGCGGCGGTCGATCTCGATAAGCTCGCTCTCCGCCCAGACCTTCATGCCGAGAGGAGTTGCCGCATCGTGGCTTATCTCGAGCTTCGTGCCGACAGTGCCCTCGCCTTCGGCAAGATACGGTGCCACCGACATCTGAGCTGCCTGCTCCATGAGGCCGACCATGCAGGGAGTTGCGAAAACGTCCAGCGAACCGCTTCCTACGAATTTTGCTGTATTGCTGCCGTCAACGACAGTCTCGACCTTGCCTTTTATTCCGATTTCCATGAAATTTTCTCCTTTATATTTGAATAGTATTGATGGACATAATTTAGCACACAAGCCGGGCGTTTTCAAGGCAAAAATGAAAGCTCCCGAAGCGCATTGTCCTCGGGAGCCGGATCACGGGGGGACGCGATCCTCAATATCGTTAATAATATATCACGCCCATTCCGATATTGCAACATCTTTTTCTTATTTGTTTAAACTTTTTATGCTGTTTGGTTTAAAAAACTCCTGCCCTTTTCGAGCAGGAGTTTTTAATATACGTTTAAATCACTTCTTGAGGTTTTCCTTGATGACCTCGCCGAGGATGGTCATGCCCTTTACGATCTTATCTTCGGGCATGCAGGAGTAGTTCAGGCGGATGCAGTTATTGTGGCCTGCATCGGGGAAGAAGCCGTCGCCGGGAACGTAAGCAACGTTGCGCTCGAGGCACTGCTTTGCCATCTCGTTGGTGTTGATGTACTCGGGAAGCTCGACCCATGTAAACAGGCCGCCGTTGGGGTGAGTGAACTTTGCCTCGGGCGGGAATTCCTTCTCCATGGTCTGGATCATAACGTCGCGGCGCTTGCGGTAGCACTCCTTGATGGTCGCAACGTGCTCGTCAAGGTCATACATGTCGATGAACTTGGAGACCATGAGCTGAGCCTCTGTGGAGGATTGCAGGGATGCAGCCTGAGCGAGGAAGTTGTACTTCTGGAGGATCTCGCCGTCGGCGCAGACCCAGCCGAGACGGTAGCCGGGAGCAAGGATCTTCGAGAAAGTGCCGAGGAATACCACGAGACCCTTGGTGTCCATGCTCTTGAGTGCGGGCAGGTACTCGCCTTCAAAGCGGAGCTCGCCGTAGGGGTTATCCTCAATAACGGGGATCTCGTACTTATTTACGATCTCCATGAACTGCTTGCGGCGCTCGAGGGGCCAGGTACGGCCGGAGGGGTTCTGGAAGTCGGGGATAACGTAGATCATCTTGACGTTCTCTGTGGTAGCAAGAACCTTTTCGAGCTCTTCCATGATCATGCCGTCGCCATCGGTGGGAATAGCGACGAAGTTGGGCTCGCAGGCCTTGAATGCGTTGAGTGCACCGAGGTAGGACGGGCTCTCGATGATGATGACATCGCCCTTATCGCAGAAAACGCGGGCCGAGTAATCCAGACCCTGCTGAGAGCCGGAGGTAACAAGGATGTTGTCGGCGTCGGTCTTGATTTTAAGCTTTGCTTCCATGCGGTCGGCAATCTGCTGGCGGAAGTGTTCGAAGCCGTTGGTGCTGGAATACTGAAGAGCAACTCTGCCCTGCTCTTCAAAAACAGCATCGGTGGCCGCTTTCATCTTTTCTACGGGGAAAAGCTCGGGAGCGGGCATGCCGCCTGCGAAGGAGAGAACCTCGGGCTTATTGGCCAGTGCGAGGAGCTCACGGATTGCCGAGCCCTTGAGAAGGTTCATTCTGCTTGAGAATTTGATCATTTGTGATTATTCCTCCTGTTGATATTGTAAGGCATTTTACCATGCTATTTAACCATAATTCAAGTCGTTTGTAAACACAATAATGATGATCAACTTGTAAAATTAATAATAATTGTTCGTATTTATATTCAGTTATGCCCCGAAATATGCGCAAAGCGTTCGTTATTGCACAAATATTCATTCATTGCATTCCCGAGTGGAATATAGCGTGCAAACGTGCAAAGTTTTTACTTAACGCTTAGTTTATATTTTGACACTGTATTGATAAAAACGACGGCAAATGATATAGTTACGATTTGTAGACAACTACATTATATTATTATTTTATTTTGCTGCGGCAGCCAGCCGCGGGAAAGGACGGAAAAATGAAAAACAGCGAAAAGACTATGGACAAGATCGTTGCCCTGTGCAAAAACCGCGGCTTTGTATATCCCGGAAGCGAGATATACGGCGGCCTTGCAAACTCCTGGGACTACGGCCCCCTTGGCGTTGAGTTTAAAAACAACGTCAAAAAGGCGTGGCTGAAGAAGTTCGTTCAGGAAAGCCCCTACAATGTCGGCCTCGATGCCGCGATCATCATGAATCCGCAGACATGGGTAACCACGGGTCATGTCTCCAGCTTCTCTGATCCCCTGCTCGACTGCCGCGCCTGCAAAGCGCGCCACCGCGCCGACAAGCTCATAGGCGAAGAGCATCCCGAGGTCAACGTCGATGCGATGAGCTTCGATGAGATGGACGAGTTCATAGCCTCGCACGAGGATATCATCTGCCCCGTATGCGGCAAGCACGACTTTACCCCCATACGCAAGTTTAACCTCATGTTCAAGACCGCCATCGGCGTCACCGAGGACTCAAGCTCCATCTGTTACCTGCGCCCAGAGACCGCCCAGGGCATTTTCGTAAACTTTGCAAACATCCAGCGCACAACGCGCAAAAAGCTGCCGTTCGGCGTATGTCAGGTCGGCAAGGCGTTCAGAAACGAGATCACTCCGGGCAACTTCACCTTCCGTACCCGTGAGTTCGAGCAGATGGAGTGCGAGTTCTTCTGCAAGCCCGGCACCGACCTTGAGTGGTTCGCTTACTGGAAGGACTTCTGCAAAAACTGGCTTCTCTCTCTCGGCATAAGCGAGGAGAACCTGCGTCTGCGCGATCACGAGCCGGCCGAGCTTGCGTTCTACTCCCGCGCAACTACCGACATTGAATACGCCTTCCCGTTCACCGACTGGGGTGAGCTGTGGGGCATCGCCGACCGCACCGATTACGACCTCGGCCGTCATCAGGAGGCCTCCGGCAAGGATCTGACCTATTTCGATCAGGACGCCAACGAGCACTATATCCCCTACGTCATCGAGCCCTCACTCGGCTGCGACCGCGTAGCGCTCGCGTTCCTGTGCGAGGCGTATGACGAGGAGGTAGTCGGCCGGGATAAGAAAGGCAACGACGATGTCCGCACCGTTCTGCACCTGCACCCGGCGCTGGCTCCCTATAAGTGCGCGATCCTGCCGCTGAGCAAAAAGGAGATACTCACCGGCCCCGCCATGGAGCTTTACAAGGAGCTGAGCAGGGAATTTATGGTTGATTACGACGAGACCGGCTCCATCGGCAAGCGTTATCGCCGCGAGGACGAGATCGGCACCCCCTACTGCATCACCTTCGACTTCAACACCGTCGGCACCGATACCGATGAGGCAGACCACTGCGTCACCATCCGTGAGCGCGACAGCATGCAGCAGGTCCGCATCCCCATCAGCGAGGTCAAGGACTACATTGCCGAGAGAATCAAGTTCTGATGACAGCCGGTGTTTCCACATCAAAAAAGCCGGCTTTGAGCCGCTTTTTTGACGGAATAGAGCGCAGCGCCAAATATCAGTTCATTGCTTCGATCGTTTTGAGCCTGCTCACGGGTCTGGGGCTTGCTTTGGCCAGCATTCTTATCACCAGGCAGGGCTTTCACTCCTCGCTTGCATGGATAGGCTCAAATCCTCTGGCGCTGCTGACAACGTCGCTGTTTCTGGGACTTCTTATCCTGTTTTTTGCCTGGCTTTGCAATTGCCTGTTTGCCTCGTCGATAGTCATAAGCATTCTCGTTCTGGCAGCATCGCTGGTCAATCACTTCAAGATGCTGATAACCTCAACGCCGTTTTATCTTTCCGACATCGGTCTTATCGGCAAGCTCAAGGACATAACGCGGCTCAACAGCTCGTCGATAAGCTTTTCGCGAAACATCCTTCTGGGCATTATCGCCGTTGTCGTCTGGCTTATCATACTGTTCTTCTTCTCGCGCAGGATAAAGCTTGCCGCAAAGCGCAGGTTCATCTGCGGCGCTGTTGCGCTTCTTGTGTTCGGTCTTGTGTTTTTGCTGAAGCCCGCCGCAAACGCGCTTGTTTATCAGCCCTGCGCAGTAAATATCGGGCAGAGCTACAATCAGAGCTATGTCTACGACAAGGTCGGCATTCCGCTGGGTCTGTGGCACTCGGCGCTCGATCTCATATATGCAGGGCCCGACTTTGACGAAAGCCGCATGCCCGAGGTGCTCAACACAGCCCAGGACTATGTAGACGAGATAGATCCCGGCGGCAGCGATACAAAGCCCAACGTCATATTCATCCTGTCGGAATCCTTTGCCGACGTGACAAA
>CALBGG010000112.1 GCA_937893605.1 uncultured Clostridia bacterium | reverse complement strand
ACGGTATCCCATGGCATGACCTCGTCCTTTTCGCGCTCACGGTGAGCATAGAATGTCGGGTCGATACCTGCATCGTCGAAGGCCTTCATCCAGCGCTCGAACGAGAAGTAGTCGCTCCACGCCTCGAGTCTGCCTCCTGCGCGCCATACATTTTCAATGACCTTGCCGATGCGGCGGTCGCCGCGCGAAAGCGTGGCCTCGATATAGCTTGTCTGAGGATCGTGCCAGTTATAAACGACATTTTTGGCTTTTATACTGTCGCGCAGGAGATTCACCTTTCGTATATACTCGTCCATCGTGACCTGCCGCTCCCACTGGAACGGGCTGTGCGGCTTGGGGACAAAGCAGGAGGTTGAAACTGTTATGCGCACTCCCCTGTTCTTGTTTTTAGCGTAGAGCCGCCATGTGTGAAGCACCTGATTTGCAAGCTCTGCTATGCCGAGGATATCATCATCCGTCTCGGTCGGAAGTCCGAGCATGAAGTAGAGCTTTATCGTGTTCCAGCCTCCCTCGAACGCCAGGCGGCATGTATGCAGCAGATCCTCTTCCCTGACGTTTTTGTTTATGGCGTCGCGCAGGCGCTGACTTCCGGCTTCGGGCGCGAATGTCAGGCCGCTTTTTCGCGTTTTTTGAATACGGTGCATTATATCGATGGAAAAGTTATCGGCGCGCAGAGACGGCAGCGAAATTCCGATGCTGCGCGGCTCACAATATTCGAGCAGTTCGTCGCACAGGTCGGACAGATGGCGATAGTCGCTCGAACTGAGCGAAAGCAGTGTTATATCCTGACAGCCTGTATTTTTTAAAAGCGCCTTGCCCTGCTCGGCAAGCAGCTCGGGCGATTTTGCCCTTATCGGACGGTAGGTGTGCCCTGCCTGACAGAAGCGACATCCGCGCACACAGCCGCGAAACAGCTCCAAATTGACTCTGTCGTGAACGACCTCGGTAGACGGCACGATCGGAGCCAGCGGAAAATGCACCGAGTCCATGTCCGTTATAACGCGCTTTGTCACTCTTTCGGGCGCACCCCGGCGCACGTCAAAATGATTAATTGTATTATCTTCATTTAGAACAGGCGTATAAAACGACGGAACGAGAACGCCGCCTATCTGCGCAGCCTTCTCCAAAAAGGTCTGTTTTGACCAGCCCTCGGCCTTTGCCGTGCGCAGGAGCGCAAGCAGCTCGTTATTCATCTCCTCGCCCTCGCCGAGCAGGAAAATGTCGATAAAATCGGCCATTGGCTCCGGATTCAAGGCCGCAGTTCCGCCCGCTATGACCAGCGGTAGGAGCTGCTCTCTCTCTGCGCTGTGTATCGGAAGCCCCGCCATGTCGATCATATCGAGAACCGTGGAATATGCCATTTCATAGCCTATCGAAAAGGCCAGTACGTCATGCTCGGATATCGGGTCTCCGCTTTCGAGCGCATAAAGAGGAATGTTATTCTCCTTCATCTGCTCATACATATCGCCCCAGGGCGCGTACACGCGCTCGCACCAGACATAGGGCAATTCATTCATGGTCGAGTACAGTATGCCCATACCAAGGTTCGACATGCCTATCTCATATGTATCGGGAAAGCAGAACGCAAGGCGCAGCTCGACCTCGTTCTTGCTTTTTATAATTTGATTGTACTCGCCGCCGGTGTATCGTGCGGGCTTCTGCACCTTCGGCAGTATACGCTCAAGTCGTTTATCCATATGTCTCTCCAAATGTGTTTTATCATTTAATTTTACAACATACGTATGCTTTTTACAATACCCGTTTGCACGGTAAGCAGCCACACAGACGATGCAAGCAGCACGAGCCCCAGCTGCGTTGTGCGGGCGCATATACCGATAACGGCCAAAGCGGCTGCAACCGTCAGGCTCATGAAATACATTGCATTTTCGCACCGATTTTTTCCGATGAGTCCGCAAAGAACGCCGCAAAGCGCTCTGCCGCCGTCAAGCGGCAGAGCCGGAAGAAGGTTATATATCGTCAGGGCAAGGCTTATCCCTGCCGTGCGCAGGAGAAAAATATTTGCCATAGCATCTCCGAGCTTTGCGCAGATATAAGCAATCGCAAGCCCCGAAAGAGGTCCGGCAAGCAAAATGATCACCTCACCTGCGGCTGAATATACTCCCGTGCCGGACATGCAAAAGCCGGTGGAATCAAAGCGCAGGCCTTTGACCCTTCCGCCTAAAGCGTATATGGCAGCCGCATGTCCCGCTTCATGAGCCGTAACGGACAGTATCACAGCCGCGAGACAGGAAAGGCCGCCGAAAAAATATATAAACGATAAAACGAATATCGCGCCGGGACTAAGAGAAAAGCGGCTGCTCATATGTAAAACTCGGGGTTTAGATACACTCCGTCACGCTCAAGCTCAAAGTGCAGATGCGGCCCGGTTGATGCACCTGTTGAGCCCACGAATGCTATGATATCGCCTTTTTTGACGCTGCCGCAGCTCATGCACAGCTCGCTGCAATGCGCATACAGCGTGCGATAGCCGTCGGAATGATCTATCATAACATATTTCCCAAACGAGTCCGAATTTCCCTGCGCGACGATCGTTCCGTCGGCAAAGGCCGATATCGGAGTGCCGGTGTCTGCGGCAAGATCCGTACCGTAGTGGTATTTAACCTCGTTTTTTATCGGGTGCATGCGGTAACCGAAGCCGGATGAGGTAACGCCGGCCAGCGGGCTTTCGTAGTCAAACGGAAGCTCCGGGCGCTCGTAGCTCACCGTTTCCGGCACGGCATAATCCGAATATGCAGACTGAGCGGCCAAAAACGCCGCAACTGCCGGATGCTCGGTCGGCTGCGGCGTCGGAGACGACGTCGGCTCGGTTGCGGCCTCAGCCGTCGGAATCGGATCGGGCGTGCTCTCTGCGGCAGCAGGCTGCGCCGGAGTGCTTTTATCAAAGCGCTCCAAAAACGTATCAATCACGTCACCGTCAGCAAGGCTTTTTCCAAACTCTACGGCAGTTTCGGTGTGCTCCTGCTCTATATACAGCGCCCTGTTTATCCCGTCGGATATCCGGTCGGCAAGCGCCGGCGATGTAAAGCGCACCAGCGTGAGGGCAATGAATATTGCCGAGCATATATAAATCTGCTTCCTGTTCATGCTTGTCACCTCGGATAATTGTATGCAGGCAAGCTGTGATAAATTATCCTTGACAAGTTAAGTTTAGCTTATTATAATATAAAAGCTGTTTCGGGGTGTAGCGCAGTTGGTAGCGCGCTTGGTTCGGGACCAAGAGGCCGGGAGTTCAAGTCTCCCCACTCCGACCAAAAAGGCAGGTTTCCATGGAAACCTGCCTTTTTCATTTTAAATTAATACAATAATACAAATTTGCAAAAAACCTCTGTCGAAAGACAGAGGTTTTTTATGGAGCGGGCAACGAGACTCGAACTCGCTACCTCCAC
>CALBGG010000111.1 GCA_937893605.1 uncultured Clostridia bacterium | reverse complement strand
GACGCAAACAGCTCCTCGGTCATGATCTGTCCGTAGGTTCCCCAGACATAGCCCCAGCCTGACTGCCAAGCGTTTATGGCGTAAGCTGCGAGGTCGTGCGCGTTCTTCGTTGACGGATCGGAGAATGTGCTGAGGTCTATCTCAACACTCTTCTGCCCGCCGACCTCATACGCACCGGTGTAATTCTCAATACCCATCGGGCCCGCGATCATAGTGTAGATGTGCCGGATGTTATCTTTATCCTCATCGCTTATCTCTCTGCCAAGCTCGGCGGAGAGATTTTTGTAAGCGTCGCTTAGTGACAGCGGCGTGATCGCAGTGTATGTTTCCGTCTCGGTGACAGTCTCACCGTTTTCATCTTCGCTCTCGACCTCACGCGTCAGCTCCTGCTCGGAATAGAAGCAGTCAACAAACCGACCGGCGGCCCTTGCTGTCGGCGCATCTTCGCCGAAGCAGAGAGCAAAGAAAACAGCCTTGACCATAGTCGGGTCAAGGCTTCCGGTGCTGTCCTCACTTGAGTTTGCAGCGGCTATCGCCGAATCCAGAAGAGAAAAAGCTTCCTGCATCTCGGAGACGTACGAGCGGAACTCAGATGGTACTTTCTCCGTATAGTTCGTACCGTAGAAGCACGCTTTCACAGTCGTGTTGTTGTGTTCTGCGCCGCCGCTTGCGAGCGAGCAGAGCACTGCGGTTATGAGGATGAGCGGAGAGAGCACCGCCGCGAGTACCCACGCTATCGTCTTTCTGCCATTGTCGCTGCCGCCGACCGTGAGCGCCAGCTTTGCAAATACGGTATTCATCATCGTCCACCTGCTGTGCCAAACAGCGCTTCCTTATGCGTCGGGGCATGGACTTCAAGCAGATACCGCTCGTTGCCGCACTTGTAAAGACATACGCCTCTCTGCGGGTAACGTATGAGGTCATACTCGGATTCCTCAAGCTGCAGCATGTCCATGTATGAGCGCTTGTCTATACTGCCCGCATTGAAAAGGAACTGGTGCGGCGGGATGGAAAACAGCGGCTTCGTCATCTCACGCACATTCGGCTGGTCGAAGTCGTCGAGATTCTGAGAGGCGAGGATCATCGCGGATTCCTTCTTGCGCACACGCTTGAGGCAGTTGCGGATATACTCTATCGCAGTAGGATTACTAAGCCAGATGTACAGCTCGTCGAGTGTAGCGACGGTGTTGCCCTCAGTCAGAAGCTTGTCGGACATATAACTGAGAATGTTGAAGAGCATTGCGTTCTGAA
>CALBGG010000110.1 GCA_937893605.1 uncultured Clostridia bacterium | reverse complement strand
TTCCGGTGCTTATTTTGCATAAGCTGTTCTTACATTATCTAATTTTCAAGGTACACTCGCTCGACCGCAACGCGGTGAGCTTTTATATATTAGCAAATTCGAGGCGACTTGTCAAGAACTTTTTTCAAAACTTTTTAAGTTTTTCTTTTTGCTCTTTTCGGTCATTTCCCGAAGTGCTTAGATAGAATAGCACCGCAAGCTGTGAATGTCAAGGTATTTTTGAAACATTTTCGCATCTTTTTTTAATCAGTTTGAAAGCTCTAAATCTTGTGTTTTTCTCCTGAAATAATCGCAAAATGTGCTTTATGGCAAACAGCTGCCGGTATTCTCTCCCGGCAGCTTTTGTTCATTATGCTATTGTGTTTTCCAAAACGCCTATTTCATCTATCTCGCAGCGGACCACGTCGCCGGAAGCAAGATATTTCTGCACTGACGGATCCATGCCGAGGGCGACCCCGCTGGGCGTGCCTGTGGCTATTACCGTTCCGGCTTTCAAGGTCATACCTGCTGACAGCTCTTCTATAATATAAGGGATATCGAATATCATCATGCATGTATTGCTGTCCTGACGCTTTTCGCCGTTTACATAGCATCGGATATTCAGCTCGGGCATTGCGCCGACTGCTTCGGCCGAAAGAATGCACGGCCCCATCGGTGTGAAATCGTCAAGGCTTTTGCCGAAGTACCACTGCTTATGGCGCGTCTGAAGGTTACGTGCGGAAACGTCGTTTATTATCGTATAGCCGAAGATATACTTTCCCGCGTCGGCTGCCTTGACGTGTTTGGCGTCCCTACCGATAACGACGCCAAGCTCGACCTCATAATCAAGGCTGTCGCAGATATCAAAGTGTCCGTCGATCTTATCTCCCGGCGCAACGGCGCGCTGAAGACGCTTTGAAAAATAAACAGCATCGCCGCGCTGAACGTCGAATACCGCGTCGGCGCGGGTAGCTTCCTCGGCATGATCGCGGTAATTGAGACCCAGGCAGATAATGTCCTGCCGTGGTTCGGGGATGGGAGC
The DNA here is from genome assembly GCA_937893605.1 of uncultured Clostridia bacterium. Taxonomy (GTDB): domain Bacteria; phylum Bacillota; class Clostridia; order Oscillospirales; family Oscillospiraceae; genus F23-B02. Next base: position 13,648 of record CALBGG010000110.1, on the reverse strand, counting down.
TTCAAGCTTCACATCGTCTAGGACTATCATTTTAGCTCCCTCCGGCACCGCGGGCAGCCTGCCGCCGAGCTCGTCTATCAGTTCAAGCATACTCTCGGCCTTAAGTCCGAGTTCCGGTGCAGGGATGACTGCACTCTCGTCGGCAGTCAGCACTCCGACGTTCTCTGCACCTTTGTATCTATATGTAACAAACTTCATATCAAAGAGCCCCCACTATTGAAGAAATGATCTGTCCGACAAAGGGCACGGGTTCTTTTCTTCCGAAATAAGCATTGCGTGCACCGAGGAAGGCCAAAATAACAAGCAGCATGGTGTTCAGCTTCTTGATCGTCTTTCCTACATAGGGCACGACGCCGATCACGCCGTTGAGCATGTGCATGACCAACAGCATAGCAGACTGCCTGGCATGGTATTTCACGAGCTCCGAGCCGCTGTTTTTAATAAGAGAATACAGGAAAGCAGGCCCGATGTATCCGACGGCCGCGAGATCGCGCTCTTTAAACTCATCGGGGATCGCATCGCTCTCGGTCATCTCGGGGCTTGCCGCGTCAAAGGCTTCCTGCATATATTTAAGTATCGGATTATCCATGAAGCTGTCGCCTGCGTCGGGCTTCCAGCCGCAGGAGAGGCAAACCTTGCCGCCATCAGGGATATATGTTCCGCATCTTGGGCATTTGTTCATACTTCTCACCTTTCTATGTACGGCGCTGCGGCGCCGATTACTGTTATTTTATTATTATACCTAATTTAAGTCAAGCGCAAAATATATGGCTGCCTATCGTGAGCATCTGAGGGCGCGACCATATCCATTTGCTTGTAGCGGTGGCGGGGTTAAAATAATATATCGCGCCGCCGGTCGGATCGGAGCCGGCCAAAGCCTCACGGGCAGCGCGATAGGCGCTGTCGGCAATGGGCTGATCGAACTGTCCGTCATAAAGGCAGGAGAATGCGCCGCTCTGGTATATTACACCGGAAAGCGAATTCGGGAACGACGGGTGGTCGATGCGGTTTAAGACAACCGCTCCGACCGCAATCTGGCCGATATACGGCTCGCCGCGGGCCTCGGCAGAGATGAGCCTCGCAAGGAGATGCACGTCGCCCGAAGAAGCAGAGCCGGAGCCGGGCTGCTCGTATATGCCGAGAGCGGCCAGGGTATTGTCCCCCGCCTGGCCGTCGGCACTCAGGCCGTTCGTGCGCTGAAAATATTTTACCGCACGCTCGGTCTCGCTGCCATAGACGCCGTCTACACTGCCGCTGTAGTAGCCCCAGCTTTTCAGTCGCGTCTGTATCTGCGTTACCGTTGCTCCGGACGAACCGCGCTTGTACAGCGCAGCATCCGCAGACTGCGCAAGTGCGATTATCAAAATGTTCACCGCGAATGCAAGTGCAACGGCAAGTATTATTTTTTTATGCTTAACGCTCATGCTTATCACTCCGATGGCTTTTTTCGTATTTTGCCTCGTCCTGTGGTTTTTATGCAAAAAGCTCCCGCTCGACTGAGCAGGAGCTTTTTGGGATTTTTTCTGATATCAGTTCTGGACCTTGATAATGTGACGCGGGCAGATGTCTGAACAATGTCCGCACTGTACGCACTTGGAGACGTCAATGCGAGCAAGGTTATCCTTGATGGCGATCGCGTCGGCAGGGCACTCGCGCTGGCACTTCATGCAGCCGATACAGCCTTCGTCGCAGATCTTCATGACGGCAGCGCCCTTATCGCAGCTGGAGCATGCAACAAGAACGTGCTGGTCATAGGGAACAAGCTTGACTATCTTCTTCGGGCAGGCGTCAACACACGCGCCGCAGCCTACGCACTTTTCGCGGTCTACCTTCGCGATGCCGTCAACGATGCTCATTGCGCCGAACTGGCAGGCAGTTTCACAGTTGCCGAGTCCGATGCAGGCAAATCGACAGTCCTTATTGCTCTTGCCGCCAAACAGCATTGCTGCCTGACAGTTCCTGGGTCCTTTGTAGTTAAAGCGCTTGGAAGCGTGACCATCCGTACCGGAGCAGGGCACGAATGCAACCATCTTTTCCACTTCGCCTGCGGAAACACCCATGATCTCCGCGATCTTTGCCGCTGCTTCGGGACCTGCGGCAACGCACTTGTTGACGGGAGCCTCACCCCTGGCTACCGCGGCAGCATAGCCGTCGCAGCCCGGGAAGCCGCAACCGCCGCAGTTTGCGCCGGCCAGGCACTCTCTGATTTCTTCTTGCTTCGGATCGACTTTGACATAGAATATCTCCGATGCAAACGCAAGGATCGCGCCGAACACTGCACCGAGAACGCCGAGAACGATAACACCGTAAATTACTAATTGCATATCATCGTCCCCCTTAACCAAATATCTTCATGCCGCTGAAGCCCATGAAGGCCAAAGCGAGCAGCGAAGCGGTGACGAGGCAGATAGGGAAGCCCTCGAAGCTCTTCGGGTACTCTGCAAACTCAACGCGCTCGCGAACGGAGGCAAACAGAACGATAGCCAGCAGGAAACCGAGACCGCCGGTGATGCCGTAAACTGTGGATTCGAGGAAGTTGTACTTGTTCTGAACGTTCAGAAGAACAACGCCGAGAACCGCACAGTTGGTGGTTATAAGTGGCAGATAAATGCCCAGTGCCGAGTACAGGGAGGGTATCGACTTCTTCAGGAACATCTCGACGAACTGAACCAGCGCGGCGATGACCAGGATGAAGGTCAGCGTCTGAAGGAACGCAAGGCCGAGAGGCATGAGGACATACTCATTGACTACCCAGCAGATGGCGGATGCAAGACCCATAACAAAGGTTACCGCGAGACCCATGCCGACAGCGGTGTCAACCTTGCTCGAGCAGCCGAGGAACGGGCAGCAGCCGAGGAACTGCGAGAATATAAAGTTATTTATGAGTATTGCACCGAGGGAGATGGAAAGAATACTTGTAAGCATTACTCATTTCCCTCCTTTTCTTTCTTTTCGGCAGACTTGCGCAGAGCATACTGCACAACAGCAATCAGACAGCCAAGGGTAAGGAAGCCGCCGAAAGGCATTGTCAGAAGCTTTGCGCCGAACTCTTCGGGAAATATCTGAAGGCCGTTGCCGGTACCTATGCCGGAAACGGTGTTGATGATGCCCTTGCCGAAGGAGCCGGAGCCGAGGAATTCACGGATGATGCACATGACGGTGAGAACTATGGTATAGCCGAGCCCCTGGAAAATACCATCGAGAGCGGAAGCGCCGACGCTGTTTTTCGCGGCAAATGCCTCCGCACGGCCGATGATGATGCAGTTGACGACGATCAGGGGGATGAACACGCCGAGGGATTCGCTCAGCGCGGGAACATACGCCTGAAGCAGAAGATCAACTATCGTAACGAAGCCTGCAATGATAACGACGAACACGGCAATACGGATATCGTTCGGGATGATCTTGCGCATTGCGGAAATAACGACGTTGCAGCAGGTGAGGATGATAAGTACGGATATGCCCATGCCGATGCCGTTGAAGAACATCGTGGTGATAGCCATGGTAGAGCACATACCGAGGAGCTGAACCAGAACGGGGTTATTGGTAATAAGGCCGTCCTTGAACTGTTTTTTGATATTCATTTCTGACCTCCTTAACCAAGTGTGCCGACAGCTTCGATAGCCGCGCCGACTGCCGTGCAGACTGCACGGGACGTGATGGTTGCGCCGGTGATGGCGTTGATCTGGCCGCCGTCCTTGGTGACCTTGGCCTGATCGGCCGAGAGACCCACGAACTGATCTTTGAACTCGGCATCACTGGCCTTGGAGCCGAGACCGCTGGTCTCGGAGCTGGAGATAATTGAGATGCCGTTGCAGGTAAGATCTGCGTTTACGCCGACGGCAACGGTGATCATGCCCTGTGAGCCGGAGACCTCGGCCTCAACGATCCAGTCGCCGTTATTGGTCTTGTAGACCTTGGTGACCTCGCTGCGGTCGCCGTTGTAATCAACGGGCTCGTAGCTGTCAAAGCTCATGACCGCACTGTAGGCTTCTTTGGTCTTTTTCTCGTTATACTCCGCGATGGGCTTTTCGGTGATCATATTTGTAAGTCCGAGGATACCCGCAACCACGGCGGATACAAGGAACAAAATGAGGCTGAGCTTTACTATCTTCTTCATTACGCTTTTGCCTCCTTTGCTGCCTTTTTTGCCGCCTTCAGGTCCGCCTTTGTGACGCCGAACTGGCGGCTGCGTGTGCCCTTATCAATTGCCCATGCGCACAGGTTCATTATAAGGATTGCGAAAGAAACGCCCTCCGGGAAGCCGCCGAAGTAACGGATAAGAACAGTCAGAGCGCCGCAGCCGAAGCCGAACAGCAGCTGGCCGTTGAGCGTTACTGGGCTGGAGGAGTAGTCGGTCGCCATGAAGAAGGCGCCGAGCAGCAGGCCGCCGGACAGAAGGTTATAGAGCATCCAGTCGACGTTCGAGTAACCGTATCTCGGGAAAATGAAGGTCAGAATGGCAACGGTTCCGATGAAGGCAACGGGAATTCGCCAGCTGATGACCTTGCGGATAAGCAGGTATGCGCCGCCGATGAGCAGTGCAAGCGCGCTTATCTCGCCGATGGAGCCGGGCATGAAGCCGAGGAACATATCGCCGAAATTGTATCCTGCTGCCGCAACGTCGCTTCCTTCCTTAAGGAGGCTGAGCGGAGTTGCCATGGTAACGGCGTCAGCCTCGACAGCGATCTTGCCGAGAGTCTTGGGAACTGCCCATGTGGTCATGGTAGCCGTCCATGAGAAGAACAGGAATGCGCGGCCGGCCAGTGCGGGGTTAACGAAGTTTTTGCCGATACCGCCGTAAAGCTGCTTTACGATGACGATCGCGAAGAACGTGCCGACAACTGGCATCCACAGGGGCGCATCGACAGGCAGGCACAGCACCAGCAGTATGCCGGTGACGCATGCGGAAAGATCATTTATCGAGCCGGGCTTTTTCATGAGCTTGCGGTAGCCCCACTCGAAGAAAACTGCCGACGCAACGCTTATCGCAAGCAGAGCCAGAGCCTTAAAGCCGAACTGATACACCGCAAACGCCATGGCCGGCACAAGCGCGATGATAACGTCGAGCATGATACGCGAGGTATCGGTCTTGGTTCTTACCTGAGGCTGATAGGAAGCGTCAAACGTATACTCTTTTGCTTTCACTTTTTCTCGGCCTCCTTTGCGGCAGCTTCCGCCCTTGCCTTCTCTTCCGCCGCCTTTGCAGCGAACAGGAGTTTGGCGGTCTTGAACGAGTGGGTCAGCGGCATTCTGCCGGGGCAGTTATACGAGCAGCTGCCGCACTCGAAGCAGTCAAGAATATGGTACTTCTTCATGTTTTCGAAGTCGCCCTTCTTGAAATATGCGTACATGTAAACAGGCTCAAGTCCCATGGGGCATACGGTTATGCACTTGCCGCAGCGTATGCAGGTGGGATTTTCAACGGTTCTGTCTTCTTCCTCAGTGAAGAACAGTATACCGGCCGTGCCCTTGATGTTTACAGCGTCGATATCGGTTGCGATAAGCCCCATCATAGGTCCGCCGAGGACGATCTTCCTGGGGGTCTTGACGAAGCCGCCGCATTGCTCGACAATGTAGCGGAAGGATGTGCCTACGCGGCACTGCAGGTTATAGGGCTTATTGATGGCCGAGCCGCCGACGGTGAGTATACGCTCGAAGCAGGGTATGCCGAGATAGCATGCCTTGTAGATAGCGTACGCGGTCTGGGTGCTGATAACATTGCAGCCGACGCCTGAGGGCAGTCCGCCGGGCTTGACCTCGCGGTTTGTAATGGCCTTGATCTGCATTTTCTCCGCACCCTGGGGGTACTTGACCTCCTCGGGCACGATCTCAACGCCGTACTGTGCCGGGTTCTTGGAATTGAGAAGTTCGATAGCGTCCATCTTATTCTTCTCAATGCCGTAATACGCCTTGTCCAGTCCGCTGGCTACTCGCGCAAGCTCGATGCCCTTGAGGAGCTCCTCGGGATGCAGCTTCATGGTCCAGTGGTCACCGTTAAGGTAAGGCTCACATTCTGCGCCGTTGATGATGAGAGTATCAACCTTGCCGAGGCCGCCTCTGATCTTGAAAGCGGTGGGGAACATTGCGCCGCCCATGCCGACGATGCCTGCTTCGCGCAGGCGTGCAAGGATTGCTTCCGGATCCCTGAGCTGCTCCTCTGTCATGGGAGCGAGATCCGTGCAGGGGGTGTCCTGGTAATCGTTTTCGATAACAATAGCCGGGATCATATCACCCAGAGGATGGGGTCTGGGCTCGATCGCTATGACCTTGCCGGAAACGGGAGAATGCACCGGGGCGGAAACGGGCGCGGGATTATCGCCTATTTTCTGACCCATCGTTACATAATCACCGACCTTTACTATAGGCTGGCAAGGTGCGCCGATGTGCTGTGCCATCGGAATAACGACCTGGGGCGGCGGGGTAACGACCACAACAGGCTCATTCGGAGCCTTCATGTAATCAGGATGTACGCCACCGCGGAACTTATAGGGCATTTACATCACCTCTCTAATTTATGCAATCTTAAATATAGCATAAACTATGTTTTGTGTCTACAATCAATGACTCGATTTTCGTGGAATTTTTGTGATTTTTGGAGCTTTATTATGACAAATGATTAACAACTGCACATATTTTAACGCATTTCTTTGCTTCTTGTGGTTTAATTGTCAATATTAGACCTGCATTTGCACTTTGTTAAAAATGGGGCTTATCAAAAGCCTGTTTATGCTGTATTATATAGTTGTATTATATACATATATACTAACTAATTGGAGGTTCTGCCATGCTTACTCAATGGGGCGAAAAGCTCGATCGGAACAACGTACTACCGGAATACCCCCGCCCGCAGATGCGGCGCGAGTCGTTTATAAACCTTAACGGTTCGTGGGACTATGCCTTCACGGCCGCCGGCGAAAAGCAGCCGGATAAGTGGGACGGCAAGATACTCGTCCCCTTTTCTCCCGAGTGTGAGCTGTCAGGCGTCGGGCGCATTCTTAGTCCTGACGAGTATCTGTGGTACAGGCGCGACTGGACAAAACCCGAGTTTCCCGACGGATACCGTGTGATACTGCACTTCGGCGCAGTCGATCAGAGCTGTACGGTATACATAAACGGTCTGCGCGCATATCGTCACAAGGGCGGCTACCTTCCGTTTGAGTTTGACGCGACAGGCTTCCTTTCAAAGGACGTTAATGAGATATCTCTGAGCGTGCGCGATCTGAGCGACACATCGTACCACTCGCGCGGCAAGCAGAAATTAAAGCGCGGCGGCATATGGTACACGCCGCAAAGCGGCATATGGCAGACGGTCTGGGCCGAGTGCATACCGCACGACTGCATAAGGAGCCTTCACATAACACCCGATTTTGACAATTCCTGCGTCAAGGTTCGCGCCGACACCGTCGGCGACAGCAGAGCCTATGCTCTGTTCGACGGGCAGCAGTATCAGCTCCCGGCCACAATCCCCGTTCCGGATTTCGAGCCCTGGTCGCCGGAAAGCCCCAAGCTCTATGACTTTTCCGTCATCTGCGGAGAGGACAGGGTCGAAAGCTACTTCGCCATGCGCAAATTCTCCGTTGAGGCCGACTCCAAGGGTGTAAAGCGCCTGTTTTTAAACGGCAGACCCTATTTCCATAACGGACTGCTCGATCAGGGCTATTGGTCGGACGGAATGTACACCGCTCCGTCGGATGAAGCGCTCATCTTCGATATTCAGACCGCGAAGGATATGGGCTTTAATATGCTGCGCAAGCACATAAAGATCGAGCCTCTGCGATGGTACTATCACTGCGACAGGCTTGGAATGCTCGTCTGGCAGGACATGATAAACGGCGGCGGAAGCTATAGTCCCGCCATAATCTCAACGCCGCTTGTCACCGGCGTGCATCTGAGTGATAAAAACTACAAACTCTTCGCACGCGAGGATCTCGAGGGCAGGGTCGAGTACGAAACAGAGCTCAACGATATGATAGAGCTTCTTTACAACTGCCCGTGCATCGCCATGTGGGTACCCTTCAACGAGGGCTGGGGGCAGTTTGACGCGGCCCGCATTGCCGAGAAGATAGCAAATATCGACCCGACACGCACCATTGACCACGCCTCCGGCTGGCACGATCAGAAGATCGGCGAGACAAAAAGCCTGCATGTTTACTTTAAAAAATACAATTTTAAGCCCGATAAGCTCGGCCGTGCAGTCATGCTCACGGAGTTCGGCGGCTATAACTTCCGCTGCAAGGGTCACAGCTTCGGCAGCGTCGACTTCGGCTATAAAAAGCTCAAGAGCGAAAAGGAGCTGCAAAAGGCGCTCGAAATGCTCTACAATGAGCAGATAAAGCCCGCCCACGAGCAGGGACTTGCCGCGGCAGTGTACACTCAGCTGAGCGATGTGGAGGAAGAAGTCAACGGTCTAATAACATATGACCGCAAAGTGGTGAAGCTCCCGCCGGAAGTCATGCGAATGATCGTAAATGTGGAGTGAGCACAAATTTCATATTAAATATTAAAGCGACGGACTAATGATTAGTCCGTCGCTTTTTACTTGTCAGCATCGTTTTCTTCGCTTTCACTAATATAGAGTTCTTCCTCTTGAGCTTGCCATAAAGCTTGCTGATCTGTACAACGTCAGCCTCGACTATCTCGTCGGCAGAGAATATTCAAAATGAGCAGCCAAAACGGCTGCTCATTTTTTTGCGCCTCAAGTTTACATAACACAAAACGCTGCTATTGTAATACACGGCTCACTGTGGTAAAATGGTGAAAAATTATCGCTGACGGAGGTCAGGCAAATGGCAAAGATAAAGGGTGAATCCGAACTTACCTTCATGGAGTCCGCGAGCATAATCGTCGGCCACGGAGTCGGTGCGGGTATACTGTCCGTTCCGTATCTCGCGGCGCACAACAGCTTCCGCGAGACGATACTTATTCTGCTCATAGGCTACGCGGTCGCGCTTGTTCTGCATTTTCTCATAGCGGAGCTGAGCCTCAACAACGACGGCGCGCAGTTTGTAAAATGCTTTGACGCAGAGCTTTTCTCCGGAAAAATTAAGACCGTTTTCACGTGGACGGCCTTTATTCTTTTAGGTGTTTCTGTCATCGTGAACGTCAGTGCCTTCCTTACGGGTGCTGCGGCGGTGTTCAGAAACTGGTTCGGTCTGCCCGATATCGCCGGCATGCTGATATTTTACGTCCTCGGCGCGGGCGTCGTGTTCGTCGGCATGAAGCTCGTGGGAATCTGCGAAAAAATTGCGGTATTTTCGATGGTCGGCGTTGTCGGCATTTTGCTCGCCGCGACGCTTTTGCGCAACCTGAGTCCCCTGCCCTCCGGCTGGCGCGGCTTCAATAACGCACTGGCTCTGTTCGGCATGGTCTCGTTCTCGCTGTCGGCCGTTATGAGCACGCCGCAGGTCGTAAAGGGTCTCAATGGCGACGCAAAGCGCATCCGTGCGGCGATAGCAACGGGGCTTGGCATAAACCTTGCGCTCATTTTTATTATAACGCTCATGACACTGCTCGGCGCGGGCAGCGATATCTCCGAGGACGGCGCGCTTGTAGATCTTTCACGTCATCTCGGCGGCTGGGTTGCCATTGTGGGCTATATATTCACGCTTTTGGCGCTTGCTACCTCGTTCTGGGCAAACACCCTTAACCTGCGCGATATCGTCGGCGAGCAGACCGGCTGGAGCAAAAACCTCTGCTGGCTTCTGGCCTCCCTGCCCTGCCTTGTGCTGGCTCTTTTCGGCGTCAGCAGCTTTGTCGGCTTTACGCGCTTTGCGAGCATCATTCAGATCGTCACCGGAATAGGCATAATCGTCGCCTACAACCGCTCGCGCAAACGCACCGGTGCTTCGCCCATCTGCGGCAAATTCGGCTCCCTGGCATTCCAGATACTCGTCATTGTTTTCTCGCTGCTCTCGAGCGTCGGCGCCATACTTCCGGTGAACTGACATGAAGAAAAAATATTTGCTGGCCGCGATACCGCCGCTTGCGGTGTGGGATGTTTATAAATACATCTTTGCGCGCCGACGCCCGCCGCTGCTTGAGGCACTGCTTGACAAGAAAACGCACTGCCCGGAATACTACGCCTGGCGCGACGAGCACGCGGAGGCTTTGAACGGCAAGGTGCATCTGTGCTACACGATACAGTCCGAGCGCGGCGAGAGCTTACAGGGCTTTTATTTCCCCAGCGGCAAAAAATTCGGCAAACAGATAGCATTCATCGTCCACGGCTATCGCTCCGAGCATGCGGAGACAGCCGGCATGCTGCGTGAATACTACCACAGCCGCGGCTTTGATATCTTCTGCCCGGACAACACGGCGTCCGGACTCTCCGGAGGCAGCTGGTTCGGCTATGACGTATTTGAAAGCGCCGACTGTCTGAAATGGCTGGACTTTCTGGAATCCGAGTTCGGCAGCGATATTCAAATCATTCTGCACGGCTTTTCCCTCGGCGGAGCGACGGTCATGAAAATGAGCGACCGCGTTCCCGATACAGTCAAATTCATCGTTGAGGACAGCGGATTTGTCGATGCCCGTCCCATACTTCGCTCGCAGCTTGGGCTTGCATACGGGCTGATTGCCAAAATGAACGAGTGCATCGCAGGCTACAGTCTCGATGATACCGACGTGACGGGAAATCTCGCGCATTCAAAATGCCCGATGCTGTTTGCCCACGGCAAGGACGATCCCACCGTTCCGTTTGAAAACGCACCGCGCGCATTTGATGCCTGCCCGGCCGAAAAGGACTTCCTTTTCACCGAGGGCACGCGGCATATAGAGACGATGTTCACAAACGGCGCGGCATACTCCGCTAAGCTCGACGCATTTATCGCAAAATATATTAAATGAAGGTCTAAGTATGGATTACAAACAGGCACTTGAATACATTAACGGCACATCGTGGAGAAGCTCGCGCCTCGGGCTCGAGCGCATAACAGATCTGCTCGCACGGCTCGGCAACCCACAGTCGGAGCTCAAATTTGTCCACGTCGCCGGAACGAACGGCAAGGGAAGCATATGCGCAATGCTTGCATCCGTCATGCGCAGAGCCGGCTTCAAAACGGGACTTTACACCTCGCCGTATCTCAGCCGCTTCAACGAGCGCATGCAGATAAACGGCAAGCAGATAGAAGATAACACGCTTGCTGAAATAGTCGCCGAGATAAAGCGGCATGCGGACGCCATGGACGATCACCCGACGGAGTTTGAAATGATGACCGCCGCCGCACTGCGCTGGTTTGCCGACTCAGGCTGCGAGATCGTCATTCTCGAGGTCGGCCTCGGCGGAAGATACGACGCGACGAACGTCATTCCCTGCCCCGAGTGCTGCGTCATAGCAAACATCGGGCTTGACCACACGGCCGTTCTCGGCGGAACGCTGTCGGAGATAGCATATGAAAAGGCAGGGATCATCAAATACGGTTCGGCGGTAGTCATGTATCAGCAGTACGGCGAGACGATGGAGGTCGTGCGCGAGGTATGCCGCGATATGAGCGCCGAGCTGTATGTTCCGGATTTTGACGATATAAATGTCGAATTTGACTCAATCGACGGTCAGGTATTTTCGTATGACGGCGCAAGCTACGCGATACCTCTTTTGGGCGAGCATCAGCTGCACAACGCCGCGACGGTTTTGGAGGCTGTGAATGTTCTTCGCGAGCAGGGCTGGGATATCGACGACGAGGCCGTCGAGGCCGGACTTTACTCCGTGACATGGCCGGCACGGTTCGAGATCCTGCACACGGACGATCCCTGGTTCGTGCTCGACGGAGGGCACAATCCGCAGTGTGCGGCCGCTCTGAAAGAGTGCATAGAGCACTATTTCCCCGATAAAAAGCGCGTCGCGCTCGTCGGCGTTCTGAAGGATAAGGACTATAAAGCTATCGCCGACACGCTCGCGCCGCTGTTCGACGCCTGCGTGTGCGTAACGCCGGATTCCGAGCGTGCACTCCCGGCCGAGGAGCTTGGCGGGCTTTTCAGGGACAGCTGCCGCGAGGTCTGCATTGCCGATACCGTTGAGGACGGCGTTGACCTTGCACGCGATATCGCGCAGGAGCAGGACGCGATGGTCTGCGCTTTCGGATCGCTGTACATCTGCGGGCAGATACGCGCATGCTTCGGGCTGAAATGAGGTGACGGCATGAGGATCATGGGTATAGATTACGGTGACTCACGCACGGGGCTTGCGGTTTCGGATGCAATGAACATCCTCGTCGGCGAAGCGTGGACCGTGAATCAGTGGAACGCAGACGCGCTGGCAGACGAGATCGCACGCGAGGCAAAGTCGCGCTCGGTCGAGCGTTTTGTTCTGGGACTTCCGAAAAACATGGACGGTACGGAGGGCGTAAGGGCGGAAAAATGCCGCGAATTTGCCGTGCTCTTAGAGAGCAAGACCGACATCCCAGTCATCATGTGGGACGAGCGCCGCAGCAGCGTCGAGGCGCACGCGATACTGCATGCAAACGGCAAAAAAGAAAAAAAGCACCGCAAGACCGTTGACGCGGTCGCGGCGAGCCTCATTCTTGAGGGCTATCTCGGAACATTATAGAAAACAGAAAGCGTAAAAACTCCTCAAAGCAAAGCTTAACAGTCGTAAGGAACTACGGGTCTTTCGGTAGGGCATAGAACGGCGTGGCCATAAAGGTCGCGCCGTTTTTCAGTGTTCAAGTGTCGATTCTGCGATCATAGGTTCTGCCAGTACGGGGATTTCTGCCGCTCCTGAATGCCGACGATCGACCGATTCTTCCACCCATACGGATTCTTTGGCAGCGGTTTTCCCTTGCAGCCGGCATACAGAGCCTTTCATCCGCCCCCGTGCGGCATTGCTGCGGTGGTCAACAGTCACGCTCTGACGGACGATGTACGACTTGATCTCATTTCTCAGATTGGATTTCGCCAACTTTTTACCTTCATATTTTCGTACAATCGGTTTTCTTACTGGCGATGTCGGTTTATTTGTAATTAAAAAATCGGCAGTATCGCAAATCCACTCAGGTTTCCGTCTGTGGTATCCTGTTTATAACAGCACTCTGTTGAATTCATCGTTCTGTGTGAGATCATACGGAACGGCAGGATATGCCGCAGTCCGGCGCAGAAGCTTCACGCTTCGATAAATCAGCGGATAATGCAGCGTGTTCGACCTGCGGCGAAAATCTTCACGGATTTCACAAGCATTGATTTCAGAGCTGCGAAATTGATCCGCCGGTGCAGCGGAAATTATTAGTCTTGCTGATTTGGGCACGGTAAAATTCCATGTTTTTGCGAAAGCCGTGAGATAGTTTATTCGGGAATTATCGAAAGAAGAGACTGCAACGAAGATAACGATTTTAGCCAATGCAACGTTATAGCGATTACTTGCCAATCAGCCGTTTTCCTGCAATCAAAATACCTGCCAGAATTTCCGCGATTGACAGGCCCATGAGAATGCCTGAGAAGAAATCCTGCACATCTGTTCCGCCGGTGGCAGTGGACAGCGCGCTGCTGGCGATACCGAGGACGATGAGCACACAGCCGCAGAGGATACCCTTCTGCCGCTCGAGCTCCTGTGTGCGGCGCAGCAGGTCGAGAATTTGCTCATCGTCATAGACCCGCACACTGTCCTCCGCCGCATCCTCGCCGTCCATCAGTTCGGAAAGCGTAACGGAAAGCT
>CALBGG010000109.1 GCA_937893605.1 uncultured Clostridia bacterium | reverse complement strand
TTCCAAGGGCTTATTTAAGTCACAGCGTGACAATAATAATTGTTGCTGTTAACTTATATTATGCCCTTGCTCCGTAAATGTCAACAGATTTTTATTCATATTTAAAATTTTTTGTACTAAAAATCAAAAAAACGACTATATTTGATATCAATTGCAATTTACCACAAACGCGAGGCGCTGTAAAGCCCTGACGGGGCACCAAACAGCAAAAAATTACGAAATTTATATTAAAACAACAAAATGTAACCAAAAAGAGACTGACCATTCACTGGTCGGTCTCTTTTTCTACGTCTGCTGCGACGCTGTTATAGATATATTTCTATATATCCTTAAGCAATGCTTTCTCAATGCTCATAATATTTGCGTTTGGGTGCAGCTTTCCGCTACGAACGAGAGCTATGAACCTTGATAGCCTTTGCCGGACGGCGGCAACATCTTTTTGATTTCGGACGATGTAAGGTATACCGGCAATTGTGAACGGCTTTTTGATATACACCTCCGTACAGGGGAATGCATCACCAATCAAGAAAGCTCGTTCTTCGCCCTTGATTTTGCCTATGTAATAGAAAACGCACTTGCCTTTACCGTGCTTTGCTTCAGAAGCATCTATTGATTTCTTATATTTATCAACCTGTGTGCTTAGTGGCACAAGCCATACAATGCCGTTATCGGAAACAATGCCGCAATAATGCGGGCGGCATTCATTTTTGTTCAGCATCAGTTTATGATCCCTATCGTACTTGCTAAAGAACGCATCATCAATTATATACAGGCCGCAACTCTCTATCATAAATTCTCCTATGTACGCGCAAACCCTCCGCCGAAGCAGAGGGTTAATTGCAAGCCGCCTATTTATAAGTCCCCGAACGGCAGGGGGCAGTTGGTAGCAGGTCGTATATTTATATGTCGCCTTACGACAGGCGGCGGACAACGCCGACGCAGAACTAAGTTCTTTGTCATGGTAAGCATCGCTGCTTACATCTTTATTATACGCAAAGCTTAGAAAAAATCAACAAAGCGATGTCAGATTTAAAAAAGATTTAATATAATTCACAAAACAAAACCACAAAATACAGCAGATTTGACTATAAAACAACAAAATGCAACCAAAAAGAGACTGACCATTCACTGGTCGGTCTCTTTTTCTACGTCCGCGGCGACGCTGTTATAGATATCCTCGAGCAGCTGCCATTCGGGGCCGTCGGCATCGAAGCGAAGCAGCGCGGTTATCAGGCGCGAGCGGAACGATTCCGGCTTATCCGCCATCAGGCTTTTAACGAGCCGCCCCATCTCCTCCGATCTGCTCGGCGGCATGAACGGCTCGCCTGCGCCGGAGCGGAGCCACGTTTCATTTACGCCAAACTCGCGGCAAATATCCGAAATCGTGCGATCACTGGGAAGCCGCTGCCCTGCGCACAGCTGAGCGGCATATGGAGCAGAAATACCGAGCCTTCGAGCAAAAGCGGAGCGGTTTCCGCCGCAAGCTTCGCTAACAATGATAGCAATTCTGTTTTCGATGTTACTCACACATATCACCTCCTTACGATTACATGTGTGAGTATAGCACAGCGAAAAGAATAAATCAACATAAAGTTTTAGCACAGCTAAAAATGATTGCGAAAAAACGCTTGACATTATAGCTGAGCTGATATATTATTATAGCACAGCAAAAAGAAATGATGAGCTGAGCAAAAATGAGAGAAAAAATGAGAGGAGGTGAGCGGAATAAACGATACCTTTTCGATGCCGAAAGAGTGGAGCGCAGATGCAACACGCAAAGAAACATTCGAGCACTTCGGCTATGAGTATGAGCGCGAGCCAAAGCACGGCGTAGGCCGCTGGGCAAATGACGGAGAAGCCATCATGCGCAACAT
>CALBGG010000108.1 GCA_937893605.1 uncultured Clostridia bacterium | reverse complement strand
TTTTTGTTGTCAGACAATGAAGCCGCCGCCGAGGACGCGGCTGCCGTCGTACAGTACTGCCGACTGGCCCCGAGCAGGAGCCCGCACTGGCTCGTCGCAGACTATGCGCACCTTATCGCCCTCAGCGTATGCCGTGCAGGGAGGGTTTTCCCACTTCGTGTGCCGCACACGCACCGTCGCACGGACAGGCTTTTCGGGCACGTCGCACAGCCAGTTGAAGTCGCGCGCCGTGACCTCGGTTTTGAAAAGCTCCTCCCAAAGAGCGAGCTCTATCTCGTTTGTCTCGGCGTTTATCGCGGATATATAGAGCTTGCGCTCGTTATAAAGCCCCGGACGGCGCTGGCCGACGGTGTAGCGGTATATGCCCTCGTGGCGGCCGATGACCTCGCCGTGGAAAACGAAGTTACCGGCAGGGGGGAGCTCTGCGCGGGCTGCGAGCCAGGAGATATAGTCCTTATCGGGGATGAAGCATATCTCCATGCTGTCTGGCTTGTGCGCGACGGGGAGCTCAAAGCTCTCGGCAAGCCTGCGCACCTGCGTTTTCTCAAACCTGCCGAGCGGCAGAGTAAGGCGATCGAGCTGCTCGCGCCGTATGCGGCAGAGCATGTAGCTCTGATCGTTTGACGGCATGCCCTTATACAGAATGCCGTTTTCCGCCCGTGCGTAGTGCCCAGTGGCAATATTGTCCGCGCCGATCTCATTCGCAAAATCGAGCAGCGTTTTGAACTTGAGCGTCGGATTGCAGATTATGCAGGGGTTCGGTGTTTCGCCTCTGAGATAGCTTTCGGCAAAGCGGGAGCACACGCGCTCGTCAAGCTCTGGGTGAACGTCGCGCACCTCAAGCGGGATGCCGATGAATTCTGCGGTATTCACGGCGTCGGCGTGAGCAGTCTCGTCGGTGTTGTCCATATACAGGCCGTGGACTTCAAAGCCCTCGTCCTTCAAAAGACGCGCGCAGACAGCCGAGTCCACGCCGCCGGAAAATCCGAGCACGACCTTTTTCATCTTCTGCCCTCCATCCAAACCATCAGCACCGAGATATCCGCGGGCGACACGCCGGAGATGCGGCTTGCCTGACCGAAGGAACGGGGCCTGATCTTCTTGAGCTTTTCGCGAGCCTCTAAGCGAAGTCCCGTGACCTCGTCGTAGTTTATATCGTCCGGCAGGAGCCTGCTTTCCATGCCGGCAAAATCCTCGACCTGCTTGAGCTGGCGCCTGATATAGCCTTCGTACTTGAGACTTATCTCCGCCTGATACCGCACGGGGCGCGGAAGTTCGGGACGCTCGGGGTCAAATGGCTTGAGCCCCTCATAGCTCAGCTGCGGGCGGCGGATGAGATCGGCAAGGGAAGCGCCGCTGACTACCGGTGCCGTGCCATGCGCCTCAAGATAGGCGTTTAATTCCGCGGACGGCGCGATGTGCGTTTTCTCAAGCCTTTTTATCTCGCGCCCGACCTCTGCGTATTTTTCCTGCACCGCGTCATAGCGTTCCTGCGATATGAGCCCGATGCGCAGGCCGATGCCGCAAAGCCGCTTGTCGGCGTTGTCCTGCCGGTGCAGCAGCCTGTATTCGCTGCGCGAGGTCATCATGCGGTAGGGCTCGTTCGTGCCCTTGGTGACGAGATCGTCGATGAGCGTTCCTATATATCCGTCCGAACGGCGCAGGATCATCGGCTCCTCGCCCTTGAGCTTTAATGCGGCGTTGACGCCGGCAACAAAGCCCTGAACAGCGGCCTCCTCATAGCCTGAGGAGCCGTTAAACTGCCCCGCGCCGTAAAGTCCGCGCACCTTTTTCGTTTCAAGTGTGGGATACAGCTCCGTGGGATCTACGCAGTCGTATTCTATGGCGTAGGCGCAGCGCGTCATCTCCGCATGCTCAAGCCCCGCTATGGTGTGCAGCATTTTTATCTGCACATCCTCGGGCAGGGATGAGGACAGCCCCTGAATGTACAGCTCCTGCGTGCCGAGCCCCATGGGCTCGATAAAAAGCTGATGGCGCGGCTTATCGCGGAAGGTCATGATCTTTGTCTCTATGCTCGGGCAGTAGCGCGGGCCTATGCCCTCAATAACGCCGGAGTAGATCGGGCTGCGGTCGATATTATCCAATATGATCCTGTGAGTTTCCTCGTTGGTGTATGTAAGGTAGCACACCGCGCGGTTTTCCGGCGGCGTGGTAGTTTCAAAGGAAAAGCCTTCGGGGTCTTCGTCACCCGGCTGAAGCTCCATTTTAGAAAAATCGACGCTGTGCGCGTTAACTCTCGGAGGAGTGCCGGTCTTGAAGCGGCGCATGGAAAGGCCAAGCGCCTCAAGGCAGGGGGTAAGCCCCTTTGCAGCGGCCAGCCCGTCGGGACCCGAGGAGCGGATAACGTCGCCGACTATCGTTCTTCCGTCAAGATACGTTCCGCAGGCGATGACCGCCGCACGGCAGGAGTACACAGCGCCCGTGTGCGTTTTAACGGCGCTGACGGCTCCGTCTTCCGTGCGTATCTCGACGACCTCGGCCTGCTTTACGCGCAGGTTTTGCTGATCCTCGAGCGTGAGCTTCATTACCTCCTGATACTTCCGCCTGTCGGCCTGTGCGCGCAGCGAGTGCACCGCCGGCCCCTTGCCGCGGTTGAGCATACGATACTGTATGCAGGCCTTGTCGGCCGCCTTTGCCATCTCGCCGCCCAGAGCGTCCAGCTCACGCACGAGATGTCCCTTGCCTGTGCCGCCTATGGCCGGATTGCAGGGCATGTTGCCCACACTGTCGAGATTTATAGCAAAGCATATCGTGTCAAGCCCCATGCGCGCGGCGGCAAGCGCTGCCTCTATTCCCGCGTGTCCCGCGCCGATGACGGCTATATCGCATTTTCCCGCATTATATTCAGTCAATTTCGTTCACCCTTATATCGTACATTATCAGAAGTCTGCCGCTTTTCACGCTTATCTCCGCCTTAGGCGCGGCAAAGCTGTTGCTCACGCCGAGCGGGAAGTCGGAGCTTATCTCGGCGTCGCAAAGCTCATATTTAAGCCCATTTATCGAAACGCCCTCGGCCTTGCCGCTTATGCAGAACACTGAAACATCGCCCTCGCCCTCAATGCGAAGGGAAGTGTTCTCTATCGCCGTCCAGGCATATTTTTCGCCGAACAGCCAGCCGCGTGCGCCGTGGCTCAGAAGATACAGCAATCCCTGCATGTTTGCTATTGTGTGATCCGGCCGCTTGCCGCCGAGCCCGCCGTAGATGTAAAAGCGCTTATAGCCCTTTTCAAGACCGAGCTTTAATGCAAACATCGTGTCCGTATCATCCTTTTCGACTGGCAGCTGCATGACGTTGGGATGCTTGGGCGCTTTTCCGAGGGAGTCAAAATCGCCGAGCACGAGATCGGGGATGATGCAGTTTTCCGTGCAGTACTCATATCCCGCGTCGGCTGCGATGACATAGTCGCTGTCGTCGGGCGTTTCGCGTAGTCCGAAAAAATCGCCCGCACCGATTATATAACATTCATGTCCGTTCATGATAAGCTCCAAATATGAATTTTCGTTTTATAATTTTTTATAATAACATATGTAAAGGCAAAATAAAAGCCCGGTTCAGACATCGTGTAAACAAACCGTGAAAACGCTTGCACCCCAAGGAGCTTTAATATATACTGATGCTCCCTGCCCGGCAGGAAAGTTCATCCGAAAGGAAATGATAAAATGAAAAGACTTATTTCCGTTGTAATTGCGGCGGCTCTGCTGCTTTGCGCCCTTACGGCGTGCTCGTCCGACAAAACTTCGGAACTCACAAGCAAGGAGCTTGCCGTGATCATCAACGAAAACGGCAATGAAATGACCGAGTATAACCCTGCTGTAGCGCTGGACAGCGGCGACGAGAATCTCGAAACGCTCATGCAGTGGCAGGAGTGGGACAAGGCAAATTTCGAAGAGGGAGCTTTTTCTTTCTCGCTCATGAACGTTCAGGCCTACACTATAGCGATCGTAAAGCCCGCCGAGGGACAGAAGGATACGGTGCTCAAATATTTTTCCGACTACCGGCAGCAGACGGAGGCGAGCTTCGATAAATATCTTGCCGATCAGTACGATATAGCGAAGTCTGCCGTGACGGAGGAGGTAAACGGCTATATCGTGTTCGTTATGGCCGAAAATGCCGACAGCATCGCCGCAAGCATCAAGGCAAAGCTTAATTAATATGTTTGACTTGCCTCTGCCGCCGTGATATTATGTAAATCAGCAAAAACTTTGTTGGAGGTGCGGCATGGCAGGAAACACCGTGTTTGACCCACAAAAGCTGCAAAGCGGCAATCTGGCCGATTGCGAGGAGCAGCAGATACTTGAGCTTGCGAAAAAGCTCTGCCGCATAGCCGCCGAGGAGAGCGGCGAAAACGGCTTCAGAGGCGGAATCCGTCCCGGAAACATATATGTTGCCGAGGATGGGCGCGTTGCGCTCGGAAAAGCGGGGAAGGTCGGCGAAAACGGCTGGACTAAGCTTGAGCTTGAGTATATGGCGCCCGAAATGTTCTGGAACGGCGAGGAGAGTGCGGCCGCGGATGTGTATGCCATCGCACTTATCATGTATGCCGGACTAAACGGCGGCAGACTCCCGTTTGCCGAGGCCGGAGAGCAGAGCGCGGAAAAGCGCGCCCACGCGCTCAGAAGGCGCATGAGCGGAGACAGCTTCCCGATGCCCGATGGCGTTTCGGAAAAGCTGCTCGAAATTTTAAAGCGAGCGCTGGCGTTTTCACCTGAACAGAGATATGCAAGTACGTACGATATGCTTAAGGCGCTGTGGGAATACTGCGGCGATGAGCCGGAGGAGATAAAGCACAAAAAGCCCGCTTCTAAGGCGAAATCCGAGACTGAGCCTGAGAAAAAGGCAGGGCCGAAGCCCGAACCGAAGCCGAAGCAGGAAAAGCCCATGCCAAAGAAGGAAGCGCCTAAGCCTCAGCCCAAGATAGAGGAGAGGGCACCAAATGTAAAGCCCGAACCGGCCGGACCGGTTCGCAGCATCCACGAAAGACGCTCGGAAAGGCGCTCTGCGATAGCGCTTGCGGCGATATGCCTGCTGCTTATAGGCATCGGATTGGGGCGCGACAGTATTAATGTTAATGCGCCTTCACCGGTCGTGCAGACTCAGCAGCCCTCGGCAGAGCCCTCTGCGGTGCCGAGCGCCGAGCCGGCGCAGACTCCCGAGCCGAGCAAGGCTCCCGCCGATGTGCAGTACATGCTCTATTCCGAGGATGTTTCATGGCAGACGGCGGAGGACAACTGCCGCTCCCTCGGCGGATATCTTGCGACGATAAAGAACGAAGCAGACTACGACAAGATATGTCAGCTGCTTGCCGACTGCACAGCGCAGTATGTATGGATCGGCGCTTACCGTGCCGACGACGGCCAAATAAAATGGGTCGACGGACAGAGCCATGATTTTTACGCCTGGGCTCAGAACGAGCCGTCCGGAATAGATTCCTATGACGGTGCGGCGGAAAATTACATTATGCTCGTAAAGCAGCAAGACGGTACATGGCTTTATAATGACAGCCGCGAAGATCCCATGGCGCAGTACTCGAGCTTCTACAGAGGCAGGCTGGCCTACATATGCCAAATAGGATAACAAAAAATCTCTCCCGTGGGAGA
>CALBGG010000107.1 GCA_937893605.1 uncultured Clostridia bacterium | reverse complement strand
CAAACGGTATACCTATGAGCGTTATCCTCGCGTACTCCGTAGCGTATCTGAACGTTTCCTCCGCGACCTTCGCGCCACCGCAAAGATTCAGTACCTGTGTGAGCAGCAGCTCCATGGAAAGCGTTATGAAAAGACCGGCCAAGAGAGATATCGTTATGCCGTTGCCCATGGTGCGTGCGGCCTCGTCATAGTTCTTCTGGCCGAGCTTTAAGCTGAAATACGCGACACAGCCGTCGGCGATTAGCGTTCCGATCGCCATGGCTATCGTGACGAGTGGGAAGGTAAGGTTAGTCGCCGCGTTGCCGTACATACCGACGCCCTGACCGATGAATATCTGATCAACGATGTTGTATACGGAGTTTACGACCATCGACGCGATGGCCGGCAGCGAAAATTTAAGCATAAGCTTGCCGATGGTCTCATTCTCAAACATGGCAAGCGAATTGTTCTGACTCATTATATCACCTATATTTATCTAATTAATTCAAACGGAGCTGATTATAGCACAACAGATATCTAAAGTAAATATATATAAAATTAACATTTAAATTTTGTGCATAGTGTCATAAAATCAGTCCTCATGCGCCTCACGAATGAACTGGTTTACAGAAGCACCGAGCAGGATGATGTACATGCACCAGTACATCCACAGCAGCGATATGATGATCGTCGCAAGGCTTCCGTAGGTGGAATAGTTTGCGTAGCGAATAAAAAGCGAAAACAGCCATGTGAACAGAAGCCACGCAGCCGCGGCTCCGGCAGCGCCCGGCAGAAGATGTGCAAGCTTTATCTTAACTCCCGGAACGCCTTTGTATATGGCAAGGAATACTATTGCCAGGATCAGAAACGCGACAACAAATCTCAGCTTAAGCAGCAGCGCCAAAGCCGGAGACATTGCCGGAAGATGAGTGTTTATCAGATCGTATATTTCCTTGCTGAACACCATCAGCGCAAGCACGACTATCGCAACGGCGATCATTCCGATTGTGTAAAAGCACGCTATCAGACTCCGGCGCAGGAAGGTCGAGTATTTCGGCGAGTGGAAGATATCCTCGATCCCGCGGATGAGCGCCGAGAATGCGCGGCTCGAAAGCCATATTGTCAGCAGTATCGAAAGAGGCAGAACAGCGCCGGAGGCAAAGTATATATCATCGACGACAGATTCTATTATCGCCTGCAATGCCGCCGGTATGTAGCGCTCTATCGCGTCAAAAAGCGTTTCCTGCGAAAGACCGGTGTAGGGGATTATGGCGGTCAAAAGCGCGACAAAAGGGACGAGGGACAAGAACATGTAAAACGCGCTTGCCGCGGCGTGTGCATTTATGTTGTCATCGCTTATCTCGGTCATGAAATTGTTTATGGTGTTTAAAAATTTCTTCATAGGCCCTCATGAAAAATTACCGCTTTCGGCGGTAATTTTTCAGCATATCTCAGCATATCAAAGTAAGCCTGCCGGCGAGATTTTCTATTTCGCGGCGCTCGGCACCCTTGCCGCGCTCACCGTCGAGCGACCAATCGAGCTCCTCCGGCGCGGATATCTTCAGCGACTCTGCCTGGAAGAAATCAAGAAATGGTGATGAGTAGTCCTGAGTGAAAACGCCGAGCAGAATGCTGCGGAAATCCATGATCGTTCGCGGCTCGTGCACGAGCAGGATCTCAAACTTTCCGTCGCCGGTATCGACAACGGTTTTGGGAAGCGTTATCGTTCCCGCAACCGAGGTCGAGTTGCACACTGCGCCGAAAATATAATCGCCCTCACAGGTGAATTCTCCGACATCGAGCTTAAGACGGTGAGCTTTGATTTTCGGCAGATCCTTCACCGCGTCAAGCAGATACGCCGAGTGCCCGAGCATGTTCTTGAGGTTCTGCGGCGTGGTGTACGACAGCCAGGAAAACGCGCCGAAGGCCGCAACATAGGAAAAATACTGCTCTCCGAATTTTCCGATGTCTATGCTTTTCGGCTTGCCGTCAATTATTTTCCGCGCGGCCTCGAGCATATCCGAGGATATGCCGTGGCAGGCGGCGAAATCATTTGTGCTGCCGGAAGGAATATAACCGAGAGGCGTGAGGCAATTGCCGCGTATGATGCCGCTTATCACCTCATTGAGCGTACCGTCACCGCCGATGCAGACGATGAGGTCAAATTCGCTGCCGTAGCACATCGCAAACTCCGTCGCGTCGCCGCCTTTCGCGGTCGGGAAAACCGTTACGGCATAATCGTTAGCCGAGAATATCCCGATTATATCCGGCAGAAATCGCATGGAGGTGCGCCGCCCGGAAACGGGATTTATTATGAGCATGAGTTTTTTAAGCTGAGAAAAGTTTTTCATTAAAATTACTCCGCTATGTTCAGATGATCCCCGCGATGAGGAGGCAGAAGTATGCCGTGGGGATGGAGAAGAGCAGACTGTCGACTCTGTCCATAACGCCGCCGTGGCCGGGGATGAGATTGCTGTAGTCCTTTAGACCTGCCATGCGCTTGATAAGCGAGGCAGCAAGGTCGCCGATCTGACCGAAGCTCGAACAGATAAGAGCGGTCAGCGCGCAGGCAGGGCAATTGACAGGATACCACTGCTTGAGCACGAAGAAAAGTATAATTCCTGCAACAACGGCGCTTATCGCACCGCAGATGCTGCCTTCGACGGTCTTGTTCGGGCTGACCTCGGGCGAGAGCTTGTGCTTGCCGAATCTCTTGCCGCCGAACAGCGCAAAGCTGTCGCACACCCAGGTGGATATGCAGGCTATGGCAAACACGGGGATCCACACGCTGCTGTCCATAAGCGCAAGCTTTGTAACTATGATGAACGGAACAACGGGGTATGCCAGAACGCCCAAAGTTGCCAGTGCGCCGGCGCCGCGGATCTTTTTAGAGACGATGCCGGACGTCATAGCGGCAAATACGGCAAGGAAGAATGTGACCTCGAAAGCCAAGGCGTCGGCATTGAACCAAAGCTCGGCGACCGTCGCAGCGCAATAAGCGTACAGTATCCACGGTGAGCAGACAACGCTTTTGCATCCGACAGCGCGGCAGGTCTCCCAAACGGCCATTATCATAGCTGCCAACAGGAACAGCGCCCTTGTTACGGGACCCAGCGCAAAACAGGCAACGACAAGTATTATAAGCACCGTCGCCGATATAACTCTTGTTTTCAAGATTGTTACCCTCTTTCGTTAAAAGTGCAGATTTACCACCTAATATAACATATTAACACGCTGCCTACAACAACAAATGGTTTCAATTATCGCAAAATGCCCGCGATGGGTCGATTTCCAATAGTAAATGCACGAAAAAACTGAATTTCCTGCAGGAAAAATTCGGGCGCTTTCTTCACCAAATAGCTCCTCGGAGCAATTATCTCCGAGAGATCTTTCACAAGCTTGCTTTCCGCTCTCTTGAGGTATGTCTCGCTCATGTCTATGACCTCTCGCGCAAGCTTCTGAACGTCGCTCTTACGCACTGTTTTTGTGGTAGTCGGTCTGGTTTGATTTTTCCAATACTCGACGCGCTGCTTCAGCTCCTCATTCTGCCGCCTCAGCTCGTTAAGCCTCTCCGGCTCGCGGGAAGTCTTGACATTTCCTCTTTCAT
>CALBGG010000106.1 GCA_937893605.1 uncultured Clostridia bacterium | reverse complement strand
GTAAGATCTCCGTCGGCGATAAGATGGCCGGCCGCCACGGCAACAAGGGCGTCGTTTCCCGCATCCTCCCGCGTGAGGATATGCCGTACCTGCCCGACGGTACTCCGCTTGACATAGTTCTGAACCCCCTGGGCGTTCCGTCGCGTATGAATATCGGTCAGGTTCTTGAGGTTCACCTCGGCTACGCCGCTCAGGCGCTCGGATGGAAGGTCGCAACGCCTATCTTTAACGGTGCAAACGAGTCCACTATTCGTGACACTCTGCGTCAGGCAGGTCTGCGCGAGGACGGCAAAAGCGTCCTGTACGACGGCCGCACCGGCGAGAAATTCGATAACGACGTAACCGTCGGCTGGGTATACTTCCTTAAGCTGCACCACCTGGTCGATGATAAGATCCACGCCCGCAGCACGGGTCCCTACAGCCTTGTTACTCAGCAGCCTCTCGGCGGCAAGGCGCAGTTCGGCGGCCAGCGCTTCGGCGAAATGGAAGTTTGGGCCCTTGAGGCTTACGGCGCGGCGTACACTCTGCAGGAGATACTCACCGTCAAGTCCGACGATGTTACCGGCCGTGTACGCACCTACGAAAGCATCGTAAAGGGTAACAATATACCGCAGCCCGGTGTTCCCGAATCGTTCAAGGTTCTCGTCAAGGAGCTTCAGTCTCTGTGCCTTGATATCCGAGTTCTCGATAAGGACGGTCAGGAGATCGAGCTCAAGGATGATGACGACGACGAGTTCATTCCCAAGATGAAGGACGAGATGTACGACACCATGTCCGACGATGACGATATCGAGGCCGAGGGCTACACGATCGAGGACATTCCCGAGTCAGATGACGACGATTTCGGCTTTATGTCCGATGATGACTACAGCGAGGAGGATGAATAATAATGAGTTTTACACCGTTTGACGCCATCAAAATAGGCATTGCCTCCCCTGAAATGATACTTTCATGGTCCTCCGGCGAGGTCACCAAGCCCGAGACCATCAACTACCGCACCCTTAAGCCCGAGCGCGACGGCCTTTTCTGCGAGCGCATATTCGGACCGACCAAGGACTGGGAGTGCCACTGCGGCAAGTACAAAAAGATCAGCTACAAGGGCAAGATCTGCGACCGCTGCGGCGTTGAGGTCACCAAGAGCAAGGTGCGCCGCGAGCGCATGGGTCATATTGAGCTGGCAGCCCCCGTATCGCATATCTGGTACTTCAAGGGTATCCCCAGCCGCATGGGTCTGCTGCTCGACCTCACACCGAGAGTGCTCGAAAAGGTTCTGTACTTTGCGAATTATATAGTTACCGATCCCGGCTTTACTCCGCTGGAAAAGTGTCAGATACTCACCGAAAAAGAGTACCGTGACATGCGCGAGAAGTACGAGGACGATTTTGACGCCGGCATGGGCGCCGAGGCTATCAAAAAGCTTCTGCAGCAGATAGACTGCGAGCAGCTTTCCGCTCAGCTCAGAGAGGAGCTTGCCAATGCCTCCGGTCAAAAGAAAGCAAAGCTCGTAAAGCGGCTCGAAGTCGTCGAGGCCTTCCGCCAGAGCGGCAATAAGCCCGAGTGGATGATAATCGACATTCTGCCGGTCATCCCGCCCGAGATCCGCCCAATGGTTCAGCTCGACGGAGGCCGATTTGCAACGAGCGACCTCAACGATCTGTACCGCCGAGTAATCAATCGCAATAACCGCCTGAAGAGACTTATCCAGCTCAACGCGCCCGATATCATTGTGCGCAACGAAAAACGCATGCTCCAGGAGGCTGTTGACGCACTTATTGATAACGGCCGCCGCGGCAGAGCAGTAACCGGTGCAAACTCCCGTGCGCTCAAGTCTCTGTCCGATATGCTCAAGGGCAAGCAAGGCCGCTTCCGTCAGAACCTGCTCGGCAAGCGCGTCGACTACTCCGGCCGAAGCGTTATCGTTGTCGGCCCCGATCTCAAGATCTATCAGTGCGGCGTTCCCAAGGAAATGGCCATCGAGCTGTTCCGCCCATTCGTTATGAAGAAACTCGTTGAGGACGGCGTTGCAAATAACATCAAATCCGCAAAGAAGATGGTCGATAAGCAGCGCACCGAGGTCTGGGACGCGCTCGAGGTCGTCATTAAAGAGCACCCCGTGCTGCTCAACCGAGCACCTACGCTGCACCGTCTCGGCATCCAGGCGTTCGAGCCCATCCTCGTTGAGGGTCGCGCTCTGAAGCTGCACCCGCTGGTGTGTACGGCATATAACGCCGACTTTGACGGCGACCAGATGGCCATCCACGTTCCGCTGTCCGCAGAGGCTCAGGCCGAGGCTCGCATACTCATGCTCTCGGCGAATAACCTCCTGCGCCCGCAGGACGGCCACCCCGTAACCGTTCCGACTCAGGATATGATCCTCGGCTCGTACTATCTGACCATGAAGCGCATCGGCAGGGCTGAAAAGGGTGCAGAGCATGTGTTCGTTACAGACCCCGGCGATACCGAGCTGCCCGCAAACGAGATCGTCGACGGCGATGACTTCGTCGTGGCTGAGGAGAAGGCGGCAGCCGAGGGCGGCAAAGCTCCGTCCTACAAGCCGCTGCTCATATACCGCGATCCCAGTGAGGCCGTCATGGCATACAGTCAGGGCGAGGTCGGCCTGCACGCGCCTATTCTCGTTCGAGTGACCAAGACCTTCGACGGCGTTGAAAAGTCCAAGCTCATCGAGAGCACCGTCGGCCGAATCATCTTCAACGAGAAGATCCCCCAGGATCTCGGTTATGTTGACAGAACCGATCCCGAGCACGCGTTCGATCCCGAGATCGGCTTCCAGGTCGGGAAGAAGCAGCTCGGCGATATCATCGACCGCTGCATCAAAAAGCACGACTTCACCATCTCTGCAGAGGTGCTTGACGGCATCAAGGCAATGGGCTATAAATATTCGACCAAGGGCGCTATCACGATCTCCATCGCCGATATGACCGTTCCCGAGGCGAAGAAGACACTCATAAGCGACACCGAGGGCAAGGTTCTTGCCATCGAACGTCAGTTCAAGCGCGGCTTTATCACCGATGACGAGCGCTATCGCCTGGTCGTTTCCGAGTGGGAGAAGACCACCAAGGATGTCACCAGCGCACTTCAGAATTGTCTGGATACCTACAATCCTATATACATGATGGCAAACTCCGGTGCCCGCGGCTCCATGAATCAGATCCGTCAGCTTGCCGGTATGCGCGGTCTTATGGCCAACACCTCCGGCAAGACCATCGAGATCCCCATCAAGGCAAACTTCCGTGAAGGCCTGAGCGTTCTGGAGTACTTCATCTCCTCCCGAGGCGCACGTAAAGGTCTTGCCGATACCGCACTTCGTACAGCCGACTCCGGCTACCTCACCCGCCGAATGGTCGATGTCTGCCAGGACGTTATTATCCGCGAGAATGACTGCGGCACGCACGACGGCGTCTGGGCAGCGGCGGTATACGATAAGGGGCAGCTTGTGCAGTCCTTCGGCGTAAGCATCCACGGCAGATTCCCGGCAGTTCCCATCTGCGATCCGCAGACAGGCGAGGTGCTGTTTGACACCGACCACATGCTCATGCCCGCGGATGCTGACGTTCTCGAGGCTCACGGCATTGATCGCGTGCTTATCCGCAGCGTACTGTCCTGTGAGGCCCGCACCGGCGTGTGCGCACGCTGCTACGGCATTAACCTCGCCATCGGCCAGCCTGTCAGCGCGGGCGAAGCTGTCGGCGTTATCGCGGCTCAGTCCATCGGCGAGCCCGGCACTCAGCTGACCATGCGTACCTTCCACACCGGCGGCGTAGCCGGCGACGATATCACGCAGGGTCTTCCCCGTGTTGAGGAGCTGTTCGAGGCGCGCAAGCCCAAGAAGATGGCCGTCCTTTCGGAGATATCCGGCACTATATCAATTGAGGAAACCAAGAAGGGAGCGCTGTTTGCGATAAGCGTCATAAACGAGGAAGAGGGCGAAACCAAGGTATACACCGTGCCTCACTCGGCAGGTATACTCGTCAAGAACGGCGACCACGTCGATAAGGGTCAGGAGCTCACCAGCGGTGCGCTCAGCCCGCACGATGTCCTGCGTATCCGCGGTATCGACGACGATCAGTACGGCCGTCCCGGCGTCCGCACCTATATCATCCAGGAGGTCCAGAAGGTCTACCGTCAGCAGGGCGTTGATATCAACGATAAGCATATTGAGATCATCGTCCGTCAGATGATGCGCAAGGTCAAAATCGAGGAATCCGGCAGCACCGATCTTCTCTCCGGCGCAACTGTAGATATCGGCGAGCTCAAGGCGGCAAACCGCAAGATCGAGGAACGCATAGAGGCAGGCGAGGAGGGGCTCAGCAAGGCTACCTACACCCAGCTTCTCATGGGTATCACCAAGGCCTCACTTGCGACCGAGAGCTTCCTGTCGGCAGCGTCCTTCCAGGAGACCACCAAGGTTCTCACCGAAGCTGCCATCAAGGGCAAGG
>CALBGG010000105.1 GCA_937893605.1 uncultured Clostridia bacterium | reverse complement strand
GTCCATATCTGCGGCGACAGCAGCAGAAGCATCGGATATATTTCGAGCCTGCCCAAAAGCATGGCAAAGGACAAAACAAGCTTTGAAAAAACGGAATAATCGGCAAAGCTTGAACTCGGTCCGACGAGTCCGAAGCCGGGGCCGACATTATTGACACAGCTTACTGCGGCGGAGAAATTGGTCTCCATTCCGAATGGCTCGAAACTTATGAGCAGAAAAACAGCACCTATGACGGCTATATAAAGAGCAAGGTATGAAAGCACCTGCTTTTCGCCCTGAGCATCTACGCGCCTGCCGTTTAAAATAACGGAGCTGACCTCGCGCGGGCGCAGCGCCCGGCGCAGATCGTTTCGTGCTATCTGCATAAGAACTGTTACCCGACTCATTTTAAGCCCGCCGGCCGTGGAGCCCATGCAGCCGCCGAAAAACATGAGCAGGAGCAAAACGGTTTTAGCAAGCTCGGGCCATTTGTCAAAATCGGCGGTCGCGTAGCCCGTCGTCGTGACAATGGACGATACCTGGAACGCGGCAAGCCGCACGGCATCGGAAATGCTTTTGTAAACCGGGAGTATGCTCACGGCTATAATTACGGTTGCCGCAAGGCTTATGCCGAAATAGCACTTGAGCTCGTTTGATTTGAGCACCTCGCGCCATCTTTTTATCAGCAGCAGGTAATACATATTAAAGCTTACGCCGAACAGCAGCATGAACACCGTTATCACCCACTGGCAGAAGCCTGAGTACGATGCAATGCTGTCGGCCTTTATGCCGAAGCCGCCGGTGCCCGCCGTGCCGAGTGCGTGTACGATGCTGTCAAACAGCGGCATGCCGCCGCACAGCAGAAGCAGTGTTTCCGTAAGTGTCATGGCAAGGTATATGTAGTAGAGCATCTTCGCTGTTCCGCTGGCGCGGGGAGTGAGCTTATCCACATTGTGCCCCGGCATCTCGGCTCGAAGAATATTTACCGAGCGCTCCGGCGTTTTTTCCATGACGGCCATGATGAACACCAAAACACCCATGCCGCCGACCCAGTGCGTGAAGCTGCGCCAGAAAAGAAGCCCGTGGCTTAGTGCCTCAACATCCTTGAGGATAGATGCGCCCGTCGTTGTAAATCCGGAGACGGTCTCGAAAAATGCGTCGACAAACGAGGGGATCTGACCACTTATAACAAACGGCAGCGCGCCGAACAGGGATATACCTATCCATGAGAGTGCGACTATCGCAAGCCCGTCCCTTGTGTAAAGGCTTTTGCTTTCACTGCGGCACAGTACCGTGAGCATTCCTCCGACTATCGCGGCGCAGGCGGCGGAGATTATAAATGCCGACCAGCAGCTCTCGGCATATATTATTGAAACGATAAGCGGCAGCAGCATGAGCGCCGCTTCAAGCAGCAGAACTCTGCCGACCGTGTGCAAAACAAGTTTTGTTTTCATTGCTCTATCACATCCGAAAGATCATACAGTCGTCTGCCGGCTGCGATGACTATGACTCTGTCATCCGGCAGGATAACGTCATCGCCGCCGGGGATTATATTACTGTCGCCACGAATAATGCCGGCAAGCAGTATATCCGGCTTGATCTTCAGGTCTTTCAACGGAATGTTCGTGTAGCCGAAATCTGAGGACACGACAAACTCAAGCGCCTCAACCGTTCCGTTCATCAGGCTGTAAAGCGTCTCGACACTGCTGCCCATGGAGTTTTGCAGAGCCCGTGCGTATCTGAGCATGACATCGGCCGTAATGTGCTTTGGCGACACGGTGCATTCTATCCCGAGCTGCTCGGACAGCGTGTGGTATGCGTCCTGATTAAGCTTTGCTATTACCTTCGGCACTCCGCGATCGAGCGCATAATAGGATATCAGAAGGTTTTCCTCGTCCATACCGGTCAGGGAAACGAAGGCATCCGCCGCGTCGAGCCCTTCCTCGTCAAGAATCTCGTGCTGTGCTCCGTCGCCATGAATAACGACGCCTCTGCCGCCGAGAGCGGCGGAGATCTCATCACAGCGAGCACTGTCCTTTTCGATTATCTTGACGCTGTTGCCGCTGCGCAGAAGCTCATCGCTCAGATAAGCCGCTATGCGGCTCGCGCCGAGGAGGAAGACATGCTTTGCACGCTTTTGCAATATTCCCATGTTGCCAAGAAGCTTCTGCATATCCTCGGGCGCGGCTATAAGTCCGAGTTTATCTCCGGCCTGAAGAACAAAGCTGCCGCGCGGTATATGCGCCGTTTTACCTCTCAGCACGGCGCAGACGAGGAATGACGCGCCGCTTTTTCCTCTCAGCTCCGACAGCGCCACACCGTCGAGGGCAGAGCCCGGCTTTACGCTCATTTCAGCCATCTCAAAGCGACTGCGCGTGAAGCTCTCCGATCTTACCGCAGAGGGGAATTTCAGTATGTTGTATATGGCCTTTGCCGTGAGTTTTTCCGGATTTATCACCATTGAAAGCTCAAGCTCTTTTTTCAAAAAACCGAGATTTTCGCTGCTGTATTCACTGCCGCGTATACGTGCGACGGTGTGCTTTGCACCCATGCGCTTTGCAAGAAAGCAGCTGAGCATGTTTATTTCGTCAGAACCCGTGGCTGCGATAAAAAGCTCCGTATCGGCAGAGCCGGCATCTGCGAGTGCTTTATAATGCGTCCCTTCATCGCATATGCCCATAACGTCGTAGTTTGTCGCCACGCTGTCTATGACGGCGCGGTCGTTATCTATAACCACTATTTCGTGCCCTTCATTTATAAGGCTGTGCAGTATGCTCTGTCCGATCTTTCCGCAGCCGACGATAATGATTCTCATTATATTGCCTCGTTTCGTTTCTTTTCTTGAGACGAATATAGCACTTTGGACATTATAATGGGATTAGAGGATGCACCGGAGTATTAAAATTTCATTAAAACACTCCCTCAAAACGGAAAACTGTTTCTGATTTTGCGGTCATATGTTATACTTATAATGAAAATGAGGTGTGAAAATGAAGCGTGAAGAGAAGATACTTGTCTGCCTTTCCGGCTCACCGTCGAACGCACGTGTTTTGCGCGCCGCCGCCAAGCTTGCCGAGGCGTTTAACGCTGCGCTCACAGCGCTCTTTGTAGAGCCTGCAAATCACTCGGTGCAGCCGGACGGACAGCTGGGTGATAATATCCGCCTTGCAAAACGGCTCGGAGCGCAGATAACAACGCTCTACGGAGATGACGCGGCTACCGTCATAGCGGAGTATGCGCGAGCTTCGGGCTCAACAAAAATCGTTATCGGCCGCAGCCCGCGCAAGCGCGGCATATTCTCAAAAAAGAGCATAGTCGACCGCTTGGGCGAGATAGCGTCAGATATTGACATATATATAATCCCCGACAAAAGCGAAACAAAAGACAAGCCGCAGGCCGGGATGTTCGCGCAGGAGCGATTCAGCGTGCGTGACACGGTCATTACAATACTCATGCTCTGTTTCTGCACGGGCATAGGTTATCTGTTTTCCGATCTTGGCTTTTCAACTGCAAATGTGATAGTAGTGTATATAATCGGCGTTCTTTCCATTGCCATGCTGACGTCGGGGCGAAGCTACAGTCTGGCGGCGTCGATAATGTCGGTGCTTATATTCAATTTCTTTTTCACACAGCCGTACTTTTCGCTGTTTTCCGATCCAAGTCACATTATGACGTTTATCGTCATGTTTGCCGCGGCTTTGCTTATATCGTCGATAACGGCGAGAGTTAAAATACAGACTCGTCAGACAGCGCTGAGAGCGTACAGGACGGAGATACTGCTTGAAACGAGCCAGAAGCTTCAGCAGGCGCTCGGCGTCGAGCAGGTGCTTTCCGTGACGGCCGCCCAGCTTGTAAAGCTCCTTGACCGCAGCATACTTATTTATCCAGTAGAGAACGGTCGCCTGTCAGACCCGCGGCTGTTCCCTGCGAGCGAAGATGATGATCTCGACGTATACATCGGCCGATACGAGCGGGATACCGCGCAATGGGTGTTTGAAAATGACCGCCGTGCGGGAATCGGCACAGCCGTCTGCCAAAGGGCAAACGGTCTTTACATGGCGATCCACGCAAAAGGAAGGGTATTTGCCGTTGCGGGCATTGCTATGCAAAATGCTCCGCAGCTTGAGAGCTTTGAAAAAACGCTGACTGTTGCCATACTTGACGAGTGCGGGCTCGTGCTCGAAAACGAGAGGAGCCGCCGCGAAAAGCGAGAGATAGAGGAACGGGCAAGAGCCGAGGAACTCAGGGCAAATCTCCTGCGCGCAATATCTCACGATCTGCGCACGCCGCTTACGAATATATCGGGAACGGCTGCGCTGCTGATGGAAAACGAGCTGCCTGAGGATAAGCGCCGTCAAATGTACGAATCGGTGTATGATGATGCAGGGTGGCTGATTAACCTCGTAGAAAACCTTTTGAGCATAACACGTATGGAGTACGGCAGCAGAATAGAAAATATGCAGCCTGAGCTTTTGGACGATGTTTTCAGAGAGGCTGTCTCGCATGCCGACAGAAAGCTCCAAGACCATAAGCTCAGCGTTGAGCTGGACGATGAGCTGCTCATGGCATATATGGATGCGCGGCTTATCATCCAGGTAATAATCAATCTTCTGAATAATGCCGTTAAGTACACGCCGTCCGGCTCGCATATCCGCCTTTCTGCCGAGGCACGTGGAGACAGAGTGCTCATAAGCGTTGCTGACGACGGAGACGGTATTGGCGACGATGCCAAGGACAAGATATTTGATATGTTCTACACCGCCGGCAAGGCCAGCAGTGACGCACGGCGCGGTCTCGGTCTCGGCCTTGCGCTGTGCAAAAGCATTGTCGAAGCTCACGGCGGAAGCATAAGCGTTTCGGATAATGCTCCGCACGGGGCGATATTCTCATTTAATTTAAAGAGAGCGGAGGTGCAGCCGGATGAATAAACCGCAGATACTTATAGTCGAGGATGATAACGCCGTTGCCAATCTCATCGCGGCGACGCTGGAGACGCAGGACTATGCCTATAAGCGTGCAGAAAACGGAACGGAAGCCGTTATGGAGGCGTTATCCTGCAAGCCGGACGTTGTGCTGCTCGACCTCGGACTTCCGGACATGGACGGCGTCGAGATAATAAGGAAAATACGCTCATGGAGCAATATGCCCATAATCGTGGTTTCCGCACGCAGTGAGGATTTCGATAAGGTTTCGGCGCTCGATGCGGGAGCGGATGATTATCTTACAAAGCCGTTTTCGGTCGATGAGCTCTTGGCGCGCCTGCGCGTGGCGCTCAGAAGGGTGCGCTATGACAGCAACCGCCTCAGCGAAGAATCAAGCAGCTATGAAAACGGGGATCTTCGCATTGATTACTCTGCCGGCTGTGCGTACCTTTCCGATAAGGAAATACATCTTACACCGATAGAATACAAGCTCCTGTGCCTGCTCGCAAAAAACACCGGCAAGGTGCTCACTCACAATTACATCCTCAAGGAGGTATGGGGCAGCCCGACGGCCTCTGATGTTTCGTCTCTGCGCGTTTATATGGCAACGCTCCGCCGCAAGATAGAGAAAAGCTCCAACGGCGTGCAGTATATTCAAACTCATGTCGGCATCGGCTACCGCATGCTGAGAATAAACAGATGATTTGTTGCAATTACACTAATTGTTAACAGAAATTTCGTGAAAAATTACTATGACTCATGTTAAACTGAACACAATATATAATCTTTAAGGAGCAAGACGTATGAACGAAGTAAAATCACCGAAAAAACCTCTCGTTTATTACTACACGATAGTCCTGATCCTCCTGCTGGTATTCAATTTTGTGGCAATGCCGTGGATAAGCGAGCATCAGATCAAGGAAGTCGACTATAATACCTTTATCGATATGGTCGATAAGGGCGAGGTCAGCGCCGTTGAGATACAGGAGCAGAATAACCGCATTCTGTTCAAGGGCGATGAAAAGAGTGGAAAGATATATAAGACGGCCATGGTATCGGACGACGATCTCGTCTCGCGTCTGCTTAAGGCCGGCGTTTCCACGACCGGCGAGGAGATAGAGCAGACCTCGGCGCTTGTCAGCATACTCGGCTGGCTGCTGCCGATAATCATATTCGTGGCGCTCGGCCAGTACATGTCGCGCAAGATGATGGATAAAATGGGCGGCGGCAACTCCATGATGTTCAATATGGGAAGATCCAATGCCCGCATCTATGTCAAATCCGCCGAGGGCATAAAGTTTTCCGACGTTGCCGGTGAGGACGAGGCAAAGGAAAACCTATCAGAGATCGTTGACTATCTGCATGATCCCGGCAAGTATAAAGAAATCGGCGCATCAATGCCCAAGGGCATACTGCTTGTAGGCCCTCCGGGAACCGGCAAAACCATGCTCGCCAAGGCCGTCGCCGGCGAAGCGGACGTGCCGTTCTTCTCAATGTCGGGCTCTGAGTTTGTCGAAATGTTCGTCGGCATGGGCGCGAGCAAGGTGCGCGATCTGTTCAAGCAGGCAAAGGAAAAAGCACCCTGCATAGTTTTTATCGACGAGATCGACGCCATCGGCAAGAAGCGTGACGGTCAGCTCGGCGGCAACGACGAGCGCGAGCAGACGCTCAACCAGCTGCTCACCGAGATGGACGGCTTTGAGAGCAATAACGGCGTAATAATTCTCGCTGCGACAAACCGCCCCGAATCACTCGACCCGGCGCTTACGCGCCCCGGCCGTTTTGATCGTCGGGTTCCCGTTGAGCTTCCCGACCTCAAGGGCAGGGAGGAGATACTCAAGGTTCACGCACGCAAGATAAAAATTTCCGAGGATGTCGATTTCGGAAAGATCGCCCGCATGGCCTCCGGCGCATCGGGCGCCGAACTTGCCAATATAGTAAACGAGGCTGCGCTGCGCGCCGTGCGCGACGGCAGACGCTTTGCGACTCAGGCTGACCTTGAGGAGAGCATTGAGGTTGTCATCGCCGGCTATGAGAAGAAAAACGCCATCATGACCGACCACGAAAAGCATATTGTGGCTTATCACGAGATAGGCCACGCGCTCGTCGCCGCAAAGCAAACCAATTCTGCGCCCGTGCAGAAGATAACCATCGTTCCGCGTACCTCCGGCGCTCTGGGCTACACCATGCAGGTCGAAGAGGGCAACCACTACCTCATGAGCAAGGAAGAGATAGAAAACAAAATCGCAACCTTCACCGGCGGCCGTGCGGCCGAGGAGGTCGCTTTCGGCTCGGTTACAACAGGTGCCTCGAATGATATCGAGCAGGCGACAAAGCTTGCCCGCGCAATGATAACGCGCTACGGCATGAGCGAGGACTTTGACATGGTTGCCATGGAAACTGTAACTAACCAGTATCTCGGCGGCGATACCTCGCTTGCATGCTCCGCCGAAACTCAGGCACAGATAGACCGTCAGGTCATTGCGCTCGTTAAAAAGCAGCATGACAAGGCTGTTAAAATACTCACAGATAACCGTAAAAAGCTCGACGAGCTCGCAAAGTTCCTCTACGAAAAAGAGACCATCACCGGCGAAGAATTCATGAAAATACTCAATAAGTGAGAAATCCCCCTCCGGCTTGAGCCGGAGGGGGATCGCAGCTTGTCAAAAAAGTTCAAAATGAACTTTTTTGACCGCGCCAATGCCGCCAGCCATTTTGAAACTCTTCAAAATGGCGCTTCGCAAAAAGCCTTGAAAAACAAGGCTTTTTATGTGGCGGCAGATCAAATTCGAGGCGGGTCTTGCCCCCTCGAGCTCCCCCGCTGCTCTGTTGTTTAGCTCAGCAGCATAGGTTTTTTGACAGTCTGAAATCCCCCTCCGGCTTGAGCCGGAGGGGGATCGCTTTTATACCATGCTTTTGTAGTCGGCGCAGGGCTCGACGTTGTCGGGCGGGAAGAACTCGTCGACGGGAAAGCTTATGCGGCCGAACATCGTGCAGGGGTCATCCTCGTTTGAGCCAACGCACTCCTTTTCCGGCAGACAGTAATCGTAAGCCGGGATCAGAAGCTGAGTGCTGCGCTCGAGGCGGATGATCGAAAACTGTCCGAGGGTCACATAAACGTGGCGCGTGCCGCCCGTTACGGAGATATCCTCGCCGAAGGAGTCAAGTATGCTCTGCGGAATGTCGCGCTGATCTATGCCGGGATCGGGCAGCGCAGTCTCGGCAAGCGTCATGTGCAGCGCGATGGGATCGACGGCGTCCACCTCGGCAAAGGGCATGCTGCTGTCGCTGCTCAGAATGCAGCAATCATCGGAGGAGAAGCTCCTGACCCTGCCCTCCGAGCCAAAGAGCATGACGCGCTTATCAAATACCGCAAGCCCGGTGAAGACCTGGTTTGCCGGAAAAGTCTCGCCGCTTATCTTGTAAAAGTAGGTAACGTCGACGGTGTAATAGCCGCGGTTGAGGCAGATTTCATTGACCTTCACCTCGCATTGCAGAAGCTGCGCGCACTTAGGACGCACGCTGAACGCGCTCTCTATGTAAGGAAGAGAGCTCACCGTGGGATAAACGCGCAGATCCTCGATGCAGTCCTTGTCGCGGCAGGCATCCATTATCTTTCTCGTGTTGACACAAACGGCCTGTTTTATGCAGTCATTATCATTGACCGGACCGGGCACGACCCTGTCTGCCATAAATATACCTCCCAGGATGGAATTGAAGAAAAACTTCAATACAGTCTATGCGCACTGTTCCAAAATGTGAAGAATATTGGATTTACAAAAAGAAAAGTATGTATTATTATATATATCAGGAGCAGTAGGGGGGCGGAAAGATGAATAAAAAGATCTGGCTTATTCTCATAGCCGTTGAGGTGCTTATACTTTTTGCAATGATCATGGCAGACTTCGGCGTTATCCAAACGGCATCCGCGCCGGGATCACCCAGGAGCATTATATTGCACATAACGACTGTCGTTATCATATTTGCGTGCCTTGACGCCTATAAAAAGAGCAAATAGGGTTTGCTTGTTAATATTTGAAGATATAATACCATTTTCGGGAGAGTTCTATGGAAAGATACGGCTTTATCCATGAAAAGCTTGATATAAAAATTCTCATATTGTTTATTCTCCGCCGCCTGCCGGGCATAGTTGCGCCCATTGACCTTCAGGACTTTACGCAGCAGTGCGATGAGGGCTTCGGTTATTTTGAATACTCCGACTGCCTTGCCGAGCTTATAGAAAGCGGCCTCGTTATCGAGGAGGAGAACGGTCTGCGCGTCAGCAAGCGCGGCGCGGACGCCGCCGAAACGGTCGAGAGCAGTCTGCCGTTTTCCGTCCGCAAAAGGGCGGAGAAGATAATCGCCCCGGAGGCTGAGCGACTGCGCCGCCTGTCCATGATAACCGCGCAGCACAGAAACCGTGACAGCGGATGCTTTGTCACCCTCGCAATGAGCGACGGTAAGGGCGAGATAATAAGACTCAACATTCTCTCGTCGGGCGAGCAGCAGGCAGAGCGTATCGAGGAAAACTTCCGCGACAGGGCAGAGGAGATATACTGCAAGATAATCGAGCTTTTGGACAAAAAGCCCGAGAGTAAAAAAGGGTAATAAAACGCCCATCTCGTATGGGCGTTTAATTTTTATGTGTACACCAGGAGGAAAACCATGGAGATCAAAATTCCGGACGGATACAAAAGTATCCTCAGCGTTTACGACACGCAGAAGGCCATAAGCCTTTTAAAGCGCCTGTTTGAGGACAGGCTCGCGGCGCTTTTAAATCTTTACCGCGTTTCGGCGCCTTTGTTTGTCGACTCTGATTCCGGACTTAACGATAACTTAAACGGCTACGAGCGCCCCGTGTCCTTTGACATTCTGCGCTCGGACGCTACAGCGCAGGTAGTTCAGTCGCTTGCAAAGTGGAAGCGTCTTGCGCTCAAGCGCTATAACTTCTTCCCCGGCAAGGGACTTTACACCGACATGGACGCTATCCGCCGCGACGAGGACGAGCTTGATAATCTGCACTCTGTATACGTCGATCAGTGGGACTGGGAGAAGGTCATCCTTCCGGAAAACCGCAATATCGACTATCTCAAGCTCACCGTTATGGACATAGTCAAGGCGCTTTGCGACACGCAGGATACCATGCAGGCCATTTACCCCCAGCTCCAGTGCCTGCCCAAGCTTGAGCGCAATGTGACCTTCATCACCTCGCAGGAGCTTGAGGATATGTATCCCGATATGACCGCAAAGCAGCGCGAGAACGCCTTCACCCGCGAGCATAAGACCGTGTTTATCATCGGCATCGGCGGCGCTTTGCGCTCCGGAAAGCCGCATGACGGCCGCGCACCCGACTATGACGACTGGTCGCTCAACGGCGACATCCTGTTCTGGTGCGATTGGCTCGACTGCGCAATCGAGATATCCTCCATGGGTATCCGCGTCGATCCCGAGTCACTGGACAAGCAGCTCAGGCTCTCCGGCTGCGATGACCGCAGAGAGCTTCCGTACCATAAGATGCTCCTAAACGGCGAGCTGCCTCTTACCATCGGCGGCGGCATAGGCCAGTCGCGCGTTTCCATGCTTCTTCTCGGCAAGGCGCATATCGGCGAGGTGCAGGTATCCATTTGGGACAAGCACACCGAGGAGGTCTGCGCCGAAAAGGGAGTCATGCTCCTTTAAAAAGCCGCATAAGGTGTGAATATGGATATTATAGAGCTAATAAAAGTAATAATCATCGGCATAGTCGAGGGCATAACCGAGTGGCTGCCCATTTCAAGCACAGGGCATATGCTGCTGGTGGATGAATTTATCCACATGAACGTCACGCCCGAGTTTCGTGAGATGTTCCTGTACGTCATCCAGCTCGGCGCGATACTGGCTGTCATAATTCTCTTTTGGGGAAAGATGTGGCCGTTTCAGAGCAGGAAGAAAAACGGCAGTACGATAAAAAAAGAGACTTTTATCCTCTGGCTCAAGGTCATCATAGCCTGCATACCGGGCTTTATCGCTTACCTTATCTTCGACTTTGTCGATAACTGCTACGTTGTCGCGGCGGCGCTTATAATCTACGGTATACTTTTCATCGCCATTGAAAACTGGAACCGCGGCCGCGAGCCGAGAGTTAAAACTCTTGAGGAGATATCGTATAAGGATGCGCTCATCATCGGCCTGTTCCAGGCGCTGTCTATAATCCCCGGCACCTCGCGCAGCGGCTCGACGATCATAGGCGGCCTTGTGATCGGAGTGTCGCGCGTCGCGGCGGCGGAGTTTACATTCTTTCTTGCCGTGCCCGTCATGGTCGGAGTGTCGCTTCTGAAGATGCTCGCATTCGGCTTTGACTATACGAGCGCAGAGCTCATAACGCTCCTTGTCGGCTGTGTTGTTGCCTTCCTCGTGTCCGTCGTGGTCATAAAGTTCCTCATGAGCTATATAAAGAAAAAGGACTTCAAGATCTTCGGCTGGTATCGCATAATTCTCGGCGTTATAGTCATAGCTTATTTTCTGCTCAAGTGAAAATTTCCGGCACCCGTCATATGACGGGTGACCGGCTTAACGAGAAGCCCGGCTGCCGCCTAATGTGCAACCGTTTTTTTTCGACAGCCCAAGCAGGAGTCGGTTGACTCCTGCTTTATTAGCGCTTATAATTGCCGTGAAACATAAAAACATGGAGCAAAGCATGAGAAATATAGACGCAAAATTAATTGAAGAAACCGTCGCACGCCTTTGCATCGAGGCAAATCTTCGCCTGCCGGACGACGTTGTAAGCGCAATTGAACGCGCCGAGATCGAAGAACCCTGGGACGGAGCAAAGCGAATACTCTCGCTTTTGAACGACAATGTCCGTATTGCGGCCGAGAAAACGCTCCCCGTGTGCCAGGATACGGGCATGGCCTGCGTTTTTCTTGAGCTCGGACAGGATGTGCATATTGACGGTGCGCTTGAAGAGGCGGTCAATAACGGCGTGCGCCGCGGCTACGGTGACGGATACCTGCGAAAAAGCGTCGTGTGCGACCCGCTGCGCAGAGTCAACACCGGCGATAACACACCGGCGCTTCTGAGCGTGAAGCTCGTTCCCGGCGATAGCCTTAAAATAACCGTAATGCCCAAGGGCTTCGGCAGCGAGAACATGAGCGCGCTTAAAATGCTCAAGCCCGCCGACGGCATTGAGGGAGTCAAACGCTTTGTACTCGAAACTGTCAAAAAGGCCGGAGCAAACCCCTGCCCGCCGATAATCGTCGGTGTCGGCATAGGCGGCAGCTTTGATAAGGCGGCATACCTTGCCAAGCATGCGCTCCTGCGCCCGCTTGATGAACCCAATCACGATGAGTATTACGCGGCGCTTGAACAGGAGTTGCTCGATAAGATAAACGCCCTCGGCATAGGACCGCAGGGCTTCGGAGGGAAAACTACGGCGCTTGCCGTGCTTATAGAGACTATGCCCACGCATGTTGCCGGACTGCCCGTCGCCGTCAATATAAGCTGCCACGCCACGCGCCGGAAAAGCGCGAGTCTGTGAGGTGTACGATGGAATATAAAATCAATGCTCCGGCTTCGGCGCAGGAGCTCAAAAAACTCAGAGCCGGGGACAGTGTATTGCTGTCCGGCACTGTGTATACCGCGCGCGACGCTGCGCATAAGCGCATCTGCGAATGCCTGAATAATGGCGAAAAGCCGCCGTTTGACTTAAACGGCAGCGCAATATACTATGTCGGCCCGACCCCGGCGCATGACGGCTGCTGCATCGGCTCTGCGGGGCCGACGACTTCGGGCAGAATGGACGCGTACTCTCCGCGCCTTCTCGACGCGGGGCTGAAGATAATGATAGGAAAGGGCGACCGCAGCGGAGAGGTCGTGCAGTCGATGATCCGCAACGGCGCCGTGTATCTGGCGGCGATCGGCGGGGCGGGAGCTTTGATGGCGGCGTCCATCGAGGAAGCGGAGCTCGTTTGCTGGGAGGATCTCGGCTGCGAGGCCGTTCGCAGACTCACGGTCAAAGACATGCCGCTTACGGTTGCTGTCGACAGCGAGGGGAATGATCTGTACAGGCTCGGCAGAGCGCAGTATTTGAAAGAGGTAGAAAAATAATGGATTACGCGAAGGAATCACTCAAAATGCACTATGAGCTAAAGGGCAAAATCGAGATCGCGGCGCGCACGAAAGCAAACGACCGCCGGTCTCTCAGCCTTGCTTATACTCCAGGCGTTGCCGAACCATGTCTTGAGATACAAAAGGATGTAAATAAAAGCTATGAGCTCACAAGGCGCTGGAACACCGTTGCCGTCGTCACCGACGGAACGGCCGTACTTGGACTTGGCGATATAGGCCCCGAGGCCGGAATGCCGGTCATGGAGGGCAAATGCCTGCTGTTTAAGGAATTCGGAGGAGTTGATGCCATACCGCTGTGCATCCGCAGCAAGGATGTCGATGAGATAGTGAACACCGTCGCGCTTCTGGCAGGCTCTTTCGGCGGCATAAATCTTGAGGACATCTCCGCACCGCGCTGCTTTGAGATCGAGCGCAAGCTAAAGGAGCGCTGCGATATCCCCGTCTTCCACGACGATCAGCACGGAACGGCGGTCATCATGCTCGCGGGGCTCATTAATGCCCTGAAGGTCGTCGGGAAGCAACTTGAGGATGTGAAGATCGTGACCTCAGGAGCGGGTGCTGCCGGTATCGCCGTCATAAAGCTCCTGGTATCCGCAGGA
The DNA here is from genome assembly GCA_937893605.1 of uncultured Clostridia bacterium. Taxonomy (GTDB): domain Bacteria; phylum Bacillota; class Clostridia; order Oscillospirales; family Oscillospiraceae; genus F23-B02. The sequence continues at coordinate 13,943 of CALBGG010000105.1, read as the reverse complement.
GCGGGAAACGTCGTCATGACCGACCGCACGGGAGCGATATATAACGGACGCCCCGGCCTTAACCCTGCAAAGCAGGAGATAGCGGAGATAACTAATTTCGCCCGCGAAAGCGGCAGCCTTGCAGAGATTATAAGGGACGCTGATGTGTTTATCGGAGTCTCTGCACCCGGCGTTCTGACGGCCGATATGGTGCAGAACATGGCAAAGGACGCTATTGTCTTTGCATGCGCAAACCCCACGCCGGAGATATTCCCGGACGAGGCAAAGCGCGCCGGAGCCGCAGTCGTCAGCACAGGCCGCAGCGACTATCCCAATCAGATAAACAATGTTCTTGCGTTCCCCGGCATATTCCGCGGCGCGCTGGATGCCCGCGCATCGGACATAAACGACGAGATGAAGTTTGCCGCCGCCCATGCTCTTGCGGGCATGGTCGCGGACTCCGAGCTCGGCTGCGACAATATTCTGCCGCAGGCATTTGACGAGGGAGTGGGCGAGACCGTTGCCAAAGCGGTAAGAGAAGCCGCCATAAAAAGCGGCGTTGCGAGAATATGAAGAAACGTCTTTTTGGCGCGTCGGCGGGCATAATTGCGGTCATTTTAGTGTTCGGCCTCGTGAGCTTTCTGCTCACGCCCTATGCAAAAACCTATTCGGCGGAACACATTTCGCAGTCGAAAAAGCAGATAGCCCTCACATTCGACGACGGCCCGGGAAAGCACACAAAGCAGCTGCTTGACGGGCTGCGTGAGCGGGACATAAAGGCAAGCTTCTTTCTCATGGGCAGCAAGGCCGAGCGCCGGCCCGAGCTCGTCAAAACAATGCACGACGACGGCCACCTCATCGGCTGCCATACATGGTCGCATATCAGCTTTTTCGAGCACACCGATGCCGAGATAAAAGACGAGATCGACCGCACCGACGATCTCATCGAGAGCATAACGGGCGAGCGTCCAAAATTTCTTCGCCCGCCATACGGCTACTATACCGGCGCCATGCTCAACAAGATCGACAGCATTGCGATCCTGTGGTCATCTTCGCCGCGCGACTGGGTGCATATTGACGAGGAATATATCTACAACTGGTTTTTAGAGCATGCGCGCGACGGGGATATCGTCCTGCTTCATGACACGAAGGACGCCACCGTTCCTGCCGTGCTGCGCGCGATTGATACGCTGACCGAGCAGGGCTATGAGTTTGTGCGCGCAGACGAGCTTTTGTGCCGCAACGGCGATAAGCTCGCCCCCGGCCTTGCTTACCGCTTCTGCCCCTACGGCAGCCGCGCCTGGTATATTTAGCAGCGCATTAAGTCACCTGCTTATACATTTCTTGCGCTTGCCCGGTATCGATATTTCTGACTAAACAGGGAAACTGCCGCTTCTCTATAGTGCGATATGAATTTTGCGCCGCGTTAAAATGCTGCGGTTTTCGCTGTCATTTCGATACCGTGCAGACGCAATATTGTGTATTCGCCGATGTGTCCGTACGTCAAAAAAGCTTCTGTCCGCGGACAGAAGCTTTTTTGACAGTTATTTTACTATTGCGTTTTGCATGATCCACTCGCCCCATTTTCTGTAGGCGCTGCCGTCGGGGTGTATGCCGTCTGAGGTTATATCGGCCGAGAGCGTACCGTTTGCGTCGTCAAACAGCTCGTTGCACTCAAGGTAGAACACCGTTTCGCCGTCGGCGAGGGTCTTTGTGTAGTCGTTGAGATTGTTGAGATTTGCGTTGTTGACCGCTGTGCCGCGGGAATCCTGCGTCGCCGAGACATGGAGGTTCGACATGATGTAAATGATCGCGTCCGGCTGCGCGGCGCGAAGCTTATCGACAAGATTGCTGTAGGTCTGCTTGAGCGCCTCTACCGAGCCGCCGATATCGTTTATGCCGAGCATGACGTATATCTTGCCAAACTGCCTGCTCTGAAGCAGTGCAGGCAGCGTCGTTGTGCCGATTCCGGCAACGTCCGCACTTGTGCTCATGGCGCCGGTCAGGCTCATGCCGACGGTGGTGAAGAATGTCGCGCCGTCGATGACCTCCATCATCTCTATGCCAACCATGCGCGAATCGCCTATAAACAGGGCGTCGTTAAAATAGCCCTCAGGCGCCGCGGTGAACTGCAGCGGCGTGGGCGTAGGCTCCGGAGTGGGCTCTGCGCTCTCAGCCGGGCTCTTGCTCGCCGCAGGATCGCCGTCGCCTGCATCCTTTTTGCTTTGCAGACTTACGCATATCAGCGCGATCAGAACGATTATCAGAACAAACGCAATGATCGCGATCACCTTTTGCTTTTTCGTCATTATTAAGAACTCCTTTTTATCAAAGACGCCGGACGACACATTTTATGTGATACATGTGCCGCCCGAGCGCATTTTCAATTTTCGGATGTGAGCTTGACCTGAAGCTTCACGGGGTTGTGATCGGAATAGTTAAATCCTTCGTCCAAAGTGCTGACCGAGATAAGCTCGACGTTGGGCGAGAGGATGAAACCGTCGATTACATAGTACTGCGTATTCTCTGTATCTGAAGGATCATACGGCTGATTGAGCAGCCTGCATGTCGGCGTTTCAAGGTCATACGCGAGCGTCCAGCCTTCGGGCATGATATCGTCCGATATGGTGCCGGGCTCCCAGTTTTCCTTGTGCGTGTTTGGGTACTTTTCTAAGCCGTTGGGGAATATCTGATTGAAGTCGCCGCCGGCTATGACATAGTTGCCCTTTTCGTACTCGGATCGGATAAATTCGCGCAGCTGCTTTGTCTGCGCTATCTTACCCTCGCCGTCATCATAGGCCTCAAGGTGGAGATTTACGATAACGAGCTTGCTGTTCGTTCCCGATATGGGAAGATAGCTCACAAGCAGGCAGCGCTTGAGGTTTGCCGTGCTAACGGGCCAATCGAAGGGGCAGGGCAGCGATATGCGCTCGGCCGAATCGATATCATAGACAGTTGTGGTAAGAAGTCCGCTGTTTACCCTGCCTATGGGCGGAACGGGGTAGGGTACGAATTTACAGGAATAGTTGAGTGCATAGGCGCTGTTGTTTATGCCCAGCGCATCAGCTTCATCCTTGCCGTAGGTACGAGAGGAGTTCTTGTCGACCTCCTGCAGCATGAAGACCGTTGCGGGGTCGGCGTCGGAATAAAGCGTTTTATATATTCCCAAAAGAGAAGCCGAGACGGTGTCCTGATCGGCGGAGGCGACGTCGCTGCCGCCATCCATAAAGAAATCGGAGTCCTTGCCGAGACCGGCATAGCCGATATTCCAGCTTATGACCGAAAATTCCTCATTCAGAAACGGCTTTAAGCCGTTAACTTCCGAATTGGCCTCGATCTTGACATCGGTGACGTCTCCGGGATTAAATTCAGTGACCGACAGCCAAAGTATAAGCGCCGCGGCACACAGCAGAATGATACCGAGAATTATCAGTATTACTTTAAGCAGTTTTTTCGCCATGTCCTCACCTCACTTTTGTATATTATCACAGCCCTTTCCCTTATTCAAGAAAATTCGGCCGCCCGGCGGGCAAAAGAACAAAAATGCTCGATTTCGCTTGATAAGGCGCTGAGTTTATCGTATAATTGCGAAGATATTACTACGTTTACGGGAGGTCGGAGCGATGAGCTATGAGACAATAAGAAAAAGCGACCCCGAGCTGTACGGCGCTATGAAAAAAGAGCTGGAGCGTCAGCGCGACCACATTGAGCTGATAGCGTCCGAAAACTTCACCAGCCGCGCCGTTATGGAGGCCATGGGAAGCCACCTTACCAACAAATACGCCGAGGGCTATCCCGGTGCGAGATACTACGGCGGCTGCGAGTATGTCGATATAGTCGAGCAGCTCGCAATAGACAGAGCAAAGGAGATCTTCGGAGCCGAGCACGCCAATGTTCAGCCGCATTCGGGTTCGCAGGCAAATTTCGCTGTCTATCTTGCCCTTTTAAAGCCGGGCGATACCATACTCGGTATGGATCTCAGCCACGGCGGCCATCTGACTCACGGCTCAAAGGCCTCGATATCCGGCAAGTATTTTAAAGCCTGCTTCTACGGCGTCGACCCCGATACCGAGCTGATCGACTACGAAAAGGCGATGCAGACGGCCGGCGAGTGTAAGCCCAAGATCATAATTGCCGGAGCCAGCGCGTATTCACGAGTGATCGATTTTAAGAAAATGCGCGATATAGCAGACGAGGTCGGAGCGTACCTCATGGTCGACATGGCGCACATCGGCGGACTTGTCGCCGCCGGAGTTCATCCGAGCCCCGTTCCCTACGCGGACGTCGTGACAAGCACGACGCACAAGACCCTCAGAGGCCCGCGCGGCGCTATTATTCTATGCAAGGATGAGCTGAGAAAGAAGATAAACAGTGCCGTTTTCCCAGGAACTCAGGGCGGTCCACTCATGCACATAATCGCCGGAAAGGCGGTCTGCTTAAAGGAAGCCATGAGCGAGGAGTTCAAGGCATATCAGCGCCAAACAGTCAAAAACGCGGCGGTTTTGGCCGACACGCTGTCAGACAGCGGCATCCGCATCGTCTCCGGCGGCACGGATAACCACCTGATGCTTGCCGACACCATGAGCCTCGGCCGTACAGGCAACGAAGTTCAGGAGCTTCTGGACAGGGCTCACATTACAGCAAACAAAAACTCCATACCATTTGATACGCAGTCTGTAAAGCTCACAAGCGGCATGCGCTTCGGCACTCCGGCAGTCACGACACGCGGAATGGGAGAAGAAGAAATGCGTGAGATAGGCAAGATGCTCGTCGATGTGATTAAGCGCGGCGAGGATGCCGTCGAGGATGTCAAGCAGCAGGCGCTTGCGCTGTGCGAGCGGTTCCCTCTATATCCGGAGATAGAGATGTGAAATATTAAAGCCACGTTCCGCGGAACGTGGCTTTAATATTATTATTAGTCATTATTCGTCTTATTCGTCGAGCTTGAGGACCGCAAGGAATGCCTCGGTCGGTATCTGCACCGTTCCGAGCTGGCGCATTTTCTTTTTGCCCTCCTTCTGCTTTTCAAGCAGCTTTTTCTTTCGCGTGATATCGCCGCCGTAGCACTTGGCAAGGACGTCCTTGCGCATGGCCTTGACCGTCTCGCGCGCGATGATCTTGCCGCCGATAGCCGCCTGAATGGGTATCTCGAACAGCTGACGGGGAATATTGTCCTTCAGCTTTTCGCACAGCTTGCGCGCTCTCGGATATGCCTTGTCCTTGTGTGCTATGAAGCTGAGCGCGTCGACCTGATCGCCGTTTAGCAGCATATCGACCTTCACAAGCTCCGATGGCTTATACTCGCTCAGCTCGTAGTCGAGCGAGGCGTAGCCCTTAGTGCGGGCCTTGAGAGTATCGAAAAAGTCGTAGATTATCTCATTTAGCGGCATCTCGTAGCGCAGCTCGACAAGGTTCGAGTCGAGATACTGCATGTCCTTATACTCGCCCCGCCTGTCCTGACACAGGGGCATTATATTGCCGACATAGTCATTGGGCGTTATGATCGAGACTTTGACATAGGGCTCCTCGGCGTGCTCGATAAGGCCGGGGTCGGGGTAGTTGTGGGGATTGTCGACCATGACAACACCGCCGTCGGTTTTTACTACCTTATATATAACGCTTGGCAGAGTCGTGACAAGGTCAAGGTCAAACTCGCGCTCAAGGCGCTCCTGGATGACCTCCATGTGCAGCATGCCCAGAAATCCGCAGCGGAAGCCGAAACCGAGCGCGGCCGAGCTTTCGGGCTCGAAGGACAGGGAGGCGTCGTTGAGCTGCAGCTTTTCAAGCGCGTCGCGGAGATCGGGGTATTTGCTGCCGTCTTCCGTGTATATGCCGCAGTAGACCATCGCACGCGCCGGACGATAGCCGGGCAGAGCCTCGGCACAGGGATTTGCAGCCGTTGTTACCGTGTCGCCTACCTGAGTGTCGGCAACGTTTTTGATAGATGCCGTGAAATATCCGACGTCGCCGGCGGTGAGCTCGGCGCAGGGCTCAAGACCGATAGGACGCATATGTCCGACCTCGAGCACGTTGTACTTTGCGCCGGTCGAGTGCAGCAGCACCTCCGTACCCTTGGCGATGCGTCCGTCAAACACGCGCATGAAAACTATAACGCCGCGGTAGCTGTCATACTGGCTGTCAAATATCAGTGCCTTTAAAGGTGCGTTCACATCGCCGGCCGGAGCCGGAACGTTTGCCACGATATCTTCGAGGACAGACTCAACGTTTATACCGTTTTTTGCGCTGATCTCCGGCGCATCCATGGCCGGAATGCCGATAATATCCTCGATCTCCTGCTTTACGCGCTTGGGATCTGCGGCGGGTAGGTCTATCTTGTTTATAACGGGTAGGATCTCAAGCTCCGCGTCCAGCGCAAGATAGGTGTTTGCAAGCGTCTGCGCCTCAACGCCCTGCGACGCGTCAACAACGAGCACCGCGCCCTCACAGGCGGCCAGCGAGCGGCTTACCTCGTAGTTGAAGTCAACATGTCCCGGCGTGTCGATGAGGTTTAAAACATAGGTCTCGCCGTCCTTGGCCTTGTAGTTAAGGCCGACCGCACGGGCCTTTATCGTAATGCCGCGCTCACGCTCAAGATCCATGTTGTCAAGGATCTGATCCTCCATTATGCGCTCCTCGACGGCGCCGCATATCTCGATAAGCCTGTCCGACAGCGTACTTTTGCCGTGGTCGATGTGTGCGATTATCGAAAAGTTTCGTATATGATCCTGAGCTATCATGTCAGTTCCTCCAAAGCGGCCTCGGTCTTATTGGCAAGGCTGCGCATTTCTGCGATGAAAACGCGGGCTATATCCGCGCCTCTGTCAACGCCGTCGGGATTGGGCGAGCGGCCGAGCAGATAGTCGGCCGTTACGTTATAATAATCGCAAACGCGGCAAACAAAGTGAAGCCCCGGTTCGCGTGCATCGTTTTCATAGTGACTCAAAAGGGCCTGGCTTATCCCAAGATCGGCAGCGGCCTTGCGCTGGCTAAGCCCCGCCGTGCGGCGCAGCTCGGAAAGTATCTGCGCAAAGCTTCTCTTGTCGTATTCGTACATTTATTATATTCTCTCCCCAAAATGATTACAGTTTGTATATTATACATATGATATCGTGGTTTGTAAATAGAAATCGGGCTAAATACTTGAAAAATTTCCGAGGTAGTGATAAAGTGGTACTCGGAATTTTTTGCGGCAGAAATGCCGCATTATTGGAGGAAAATTAAATGTTTGAAAATCTTGTTGAAGTTCTCAAAAACGATCCGAGAAAGATCGTCTACACCGAGGGCAGCGACGCTCGCATCCTCGAGTCTGCGGCACGTCTGAAGAAGGACGGCTTCCTGACCCCGATACTTGTCGGCAACGTCGATGAGGTCAAGGCGGCGGCCGCAAAGGGCGGCTTTGATATTGAAGGTCTTGAGATCCTCGATCCCGCAACCTATGAAGGCATGGACGCAATGGTCAACGAGATGGTTGCACTGCGCAAGGGCAAGATGAGCGCAGAGGACTGTCGTGCAGCTCTTTCCAAGGGCAACTACTTCGGCACCATGCTCGTCAAGATGGGTGTTGCAGACTGCCTGCTTGGCGGCGCTACCTATTCCACCGCGGATACCGTCCGTCCGGCACTCCAGCTCGTCAAGACCAAGAAGGGCGCACACCTCGTGTCCTCCTGCTTTATCATGATCCGCGGTGACGAGACCCTCGCAATGGGCGACTGTGCGATAAACATCGACTATCAGGACACTGTAGACAAGGAAGGCAACGTTACCTTCACCGCGGCTCAGAAGCTGGCCGAGGTCGCAATAGCCACAGCAGAGACCGCAAAGGTCTTCGGCATCGACCCGAAGGTCGCAATGCTGTCTTACTCCACAAAGGGCAGCGGCAAGGGACCCAATGTTGACCTCGTGCGCAATGCTACCGAGGAAGCAAAGAAGCTTGCTCCCGAGCTTAAGCTCGACGGCGAGATGCAGTTTGACGCTGCCGTTTCTCCCGTTGTCGGTCAGCTTAAGTTCCCCGGTTCTCCCGTGGCCGGCTATGCAAACACCTTCATCTTCCCCGAGATCCAGTCCGGCAACATCGGCTATAAGATCGCAGCACGCCTCGGCGGCTTTGCCGCATACGGCCCCATCCTGCAGGGTCTGAATGCTCCGATAAACGACCTTTCCCGCGGCTGCAATGCGGAGGAGGTCTACCAGATGTCCATCATTACCGCAGCACTCAAGTAATACAAATACAGTCTGAAAATGCCGCTCGTCAGGGCGGCATTTTTGCGTAAATACCCGGTCATATGTACAAGTAAAGCCGTTTATAGCGGCAAGGCATTGTTAACATTGACGATATGTAAATAAAATGTGAATTTACAATTGACTTGAACAGGTGTTGGTGCTATTATCAAGCCAACAAATCACCCGATTCATGTTATGCTAAGAGGCGCGGTGCTTATCAGTACGTTTTTTGTTTTGTGACAGCATGAAAAAACGGAAAGGAAGCTCCGCCGAAGAAGGCTGCTCCCTGTCAGGTCAGACTTCTGGGGCGTGCCAGAACATGGTGCGCACTGTCACGATAGTGGAGAGCTTTGCATAAGAAAATATCTGCAATAGTATTTTTCCTATCGTGCCGCATATTCATGTGCGGCACGATTTTGTCATTATCACATTTTCAGGAGGTAGTTGTATTATGTTTATCGGTACAGCTTGGGCTATCGTTCCGCCGCTCGTGGCAATCATATTGGCACTGATAACAAAAGAAGTTTACAGCTCTCTGTTTGCCGGTTGCCTGCTGGCGGCAGTGTTTGTTTCCGTTTCGCTTGTACCTGCCGGCATCGGATTTTGGCCGTCGGTCGGAAATGTCGCATGGGGGAGCTTTGAGCGGCTGTTCGCTTCCATGGCCGACAATATGGATCTCAATATCCTGATATTTGATGTTCTGCTCGGCATGATCATTATCCTGCTTGCAAAGTCCGGCGCGTCAAGGGCTTACGGTGCATGGGCGAGCAAGCACATAAAAAGCAAGAGGGGAGCTATGCTGTCCACCTCGGCGCTCGGCATTCTGATCTTTGTCGACGACTATTTCAACTGCCTGACGGTCGGCAACATTATGCGCCCGATAACCGACAAATACAAGGTATCCCGCGCAAAGCTTGCGTATATCATTGACGCTACCGCCGCGCCCGTATGCATCCTCGCGCCGGTCTCCAGCTGGGCGGCCGCTGTCAGCAGCTACATTCCCGAGGGCTATGACATAAACGGCTTCCAGATGTTCTGCGCGGCTATTCCTTTTAACTTCTATGCTATACTGACGCTTATCATGGTCTTCTTCACGAGCTTTTTCCTTATTGACTTCGGAAAGATGCGCCGCCATGAGCTCAACGCGGCAAAGGGCGATCTGTTCACCTCCGGCGGCGAGGAGTTTAAGGATATGGAGCAGTCAGAGCAGGAGGGCAGCAGCAAGGGGCGCGTATCCGATCTGCTCATCCCGATCATCGTACTTATTGCTACCGCAGTATTCGCAATGATCCTTACCGGATATCAGAGCGGCGCGGAAAACCTGATCGACGCTTTCGCAAACTGCTCGGCAAGCCTGTCGCTTGTGTTCGCAACATTTATGACCGTTATCGTCATGGCAATACTGTACATTCCCAGGAAGATCGTCAGCGCGCGCGAATTCATAGGCAGCCTGGTAGAGGGCTTCAAGGTCATGATCCCCGCCATCACCGTTCTGATCTTTGCCTGGACGCTCAAGGGTCTTGTTGACCAGCTTAGTATCGGCACCTTTGTGCAGGGTATTTTCAGCAACAGCACTGCGGTCAGCATTTTCCTGCCCGTCGCTATCTTCCTTGTAGCATGCCTTCTCGGCTTCTCCACCGGCACCTCGTGGGGTACCATGGGCATTCTGATCCCGATCATCGTTCCCATGTGCGCAAGCATGCCCGAGGTAATGACAATCTGCATTTCCGCTACCATGGCGGGCGCTGTCTGCGGCGATCATATATCTCCCATCTCCGATACGACCATTATGTCCTCTGCCGGAGCTCAGTGCAACCACATAAATCACGTTGAAACTCAGATGCAGTATGCTTTTCCCGTCATTGCAGTGTCGGCTGTAAGCTTTATCATTGCCGGCGCCGTAAAGCACTGGTATATCGCGCTGCCTATTTCCATCGTTATCATGCTGGCTGTCATCATGGCGCTTTATAAGGTCTCAAATAAAAAGAAGGTACAGGATGCAGCATAAGCAATGAAGAAGATCAATGTACCATATATTGATCAGACCGGCGGCGGAGCCCTCACAGGCTGCGAAAGCGTAACGGCGGTCATGCTCCTTCAGTACCTCGGCTGTGATATTTCCATATACGACTTCATTGACAACTACCTTGAAAAAGAAGACTTCACGGAAGTCGGCGGAGCTTTATACGGTCCGAGTCCATATGACAAATTTGTCGGAGACCCCTATGACAAGGACGCCATGGGCTGCTATGCGCCGGTGATCCAAAAGGCCATGCAGCGCGTGCTTGGAGACAAGTATCGGGTGATTGACGAAACAGGGCGCGATATTTCGTATCTTCTGAGCACATACATTGATAACGACATGCCCGTTGCTCTTTGGGCGACCATCGATCTTCGAGATATCATCGTCGGACCGTGCTGGAAGCTCAAGGACAGCGGCGAGGATTTCACATGGCTTTCAAACGAGCACTGCATGCTTCTTGTCGGTTATGATGATACGCATTATATATTCAACGATCCGTGGAACAACAACGGCACCATTGCCTATGACAGAGCCACCGTCGAGGATCGATACAAAAAGCAGCACATGCAGGCAGTGAGCGTTGTCAGAGCCTGATAGTGCAAGCAAAAAACAAACAAATAAGAACACACGCTGTAAGCTTTTAGCCTACAGCGTGTGCTTTTTCATGTGCGGCTTTTATCATGCTCCAAATCGGAAGCAGATACAGAAAGCTTGCCGCCAAAAGGCTCGAATCAGGCGCACCGATGGAATCAAGCGGCACAGAGCAGGCGATAGACCAGGGGATAAGTGCTGCGAGTACTATAGCCGTGTCCGCAATATACAGCGCCAGACGCTTACGATCCGGCTCCGTGTCGCGGCAAAGCTGATGGGTTAGCATGATCGAAAGCGTCTGATTGCAGCTTATGCCGGAGGTCATAAGCGCCGTTACGAGCACCGCTCCGAATGCACTTATTCGCAGACTCAGGGTGTGGATATGCTCTTTTATCTCATCAAGCAGCCCTGCGCCGGAGAAGATTCCGGCATAAGTTGAGGAGATGAATATTATCGCCATGCTTCGCAGCATGGAGGTTATGCCGCCTCCGTCGAGCAAGCTCGCAAGCTGAGCGTCCTGCGCGTGAAAACCTGTAACGGCAGCCAGAAAAACCGAGGAGATGCTGTCGCGCTGCAATGCAAGGCAGAGTATTGCAGCGGAAATAATGCTCGCCGCCATGGTTATCTGAACTCTAATCTTCAAAATCGACATTATTATGACCAGCAGCGCCGGTATAAGGCACAGCCAGTGCAGGCGCAGCTCCTTTGAAAACAGGCTGCCGAGTTCCGGCGTTTCACCGCCGGTGTGTGCGGCAAAGCCTGCCGCCGCGTAGATCAGGCAGCAGACGATAAAAGGAACGAGCGAGCGGCGCAGCATGCTGCGAATATTTTCAAAAACGTTTGTCTCCGTGAGCTCGCTGACCAGCAGCGCACTTGTCGACATCGGCGAGGCCCGGTCGCCGAAATACGCGCCCGAAAGTATTGCGCCGCCGAGCAGCATCGGCTCTGCGCCCATCGCAATGCCCATAGTCATGCTTATGACGCCCATCGTTGCCACTGTGCCGAAGGCTGTGCCCGTGAGCATTGAGACTGCGCAGTTTAGAACAAAGCTCATAAGAACCACGGTTTTCGGTTGGATAAGCGAGGAAGCGTAGCATATAATGGCCGGTATTGTTCCGGACGCACGCCACAGAGCGGTCAGCATACCTATCAGCGCAAGGCTCAGAATGACGTTCTTTGCGGTTTTTACGCCGTCGAGCATCATTCTTAATATATCTTTTGCCCCGTGCCCCGATTTAAAGGCACACAGGGTGAATATCAGAAGTCCGGCCAACAGGGCATAGATCACCGACAGATCAAATATTACGCAGACGATGAGCGCCGCCGCGAACAGACCGAATGCCGCAAAATGCATATTTTTTTCACCTCACCGTTACATAGTAGCTCAAAGCAAGCGCCTTGTAAAGAACTAAAAATTGCGGTATAATATGAAAACATAGAATAGGTGGGTGTATAAATGGACAGAGAAGAATATATGACGGCAGCGCTTACCCTTGCGCGTGAGGCCTTTGACGAGGGCGAGATACCGGTCGGCTGCGTGATAGCCGACTCGAAAGGAAGTATAATAGGCTGCGGCCGCAACAAGCGTGAAGAGAGCCACGACGCGACGCGCCACGCCGAGCTTGAGGCCATACGCGAGGCGTGCCGCGCTGTCGGCGACTGGCGGCTTACGGGCTGCACTATATATGTTACACTCGAGCCCTGCCCGATGTGCGCCGGAGGCATAATAAATTCACGAATCCCGACCGTCGTTTTCGGCGCAAAGGATGAAAACACCGGCTCGTGCGGCAGCGTCATCAATCTGTTTGAGGAACGCTACGGGCACAAGCCGGCTATCTACGGCGGCGTGCTTGCCGAGGAATCGGCACAGCTGCTAAAGGACTTTTTCAAAAAAACGCGATAAAAAAGCTCCCCCACAGGGGGAGCTTTTTCCGGACTGTCAAAAAACTATGCCGCTGAGGAAAGACAGCCGTGCAGCAGGGGAGCTCGAGGGGTAGCGAAGCGGCGGCGCGGCGAGAAAAGGCCCCGCTCGAAATCAGATTATAGCCATCAAAAATGTCTGATTTATCAGACTTTTTGACACGCTGAAAATCAGGCCTTTACCGTGCCGTCGGGGTTAAACAGGGGAAGATCTCCGAGGACGATTATATCGTCGCGCTTCTGCGCCGCGCCTTCTGCGAGAACGGCCATTCTGCCGACGATATTGCCGCCTGCGCGGGTTACGAGCTCTTCCATGGCGCGAAGGCTTTCGCCGGTAGAAATAACGTCGTCAATGATAAGAATACGTTTGCCATTTATGAGCTCGGCGTCCGCCGTGTCGATAACGAGGCGCTGCACGTCCATGGTGGTGATAGACTTGACATGTACCTCAAACACACCGGTCATATAAGCCTTAGGGCCTTTTCTGGCGAGGAAGTACTTCTCCGCGCCGCTTTGACGCGCCATTTCGTAGATAAGGGGAATGGCCTTTGCCTCGGGAGCGATAAGGTAGTCATATTCGGGAGCTCTCTTGAGAAGCTCCGCTGCGCAGTGAACGGTAAGCTCGACATCGCCGAACATGACAAATGCGCCTATGTAGAGGTCGTCTGTGACTTTGCACAGGGGCAGCTCCCGCCTTAAGCCGGCAATGTCCATTTCGTAAGTCATTTCATGTCTCCATTCTGCTGAAACCAGCATTCCGCGGTTATCGGCCGCCGGTCGCCGTACTATTAGTCTATAACATTGATATTTTACAGTATAAATTTTAAAAATCAAGTAGGAAGCAAATTTTTTCTTGCAAAGAAGCTTAACACACCGTTTAAGAAGATGTTAACGCTAAATTGAGCGCTAAATAATTGACAATTGTTGCGGGAGATGAATTTTAGTAATATCATCTATGAATAAATCAAATACCTTGTGAAATATGCACAAAACTTTAGCCAATGAAAGCGAAAGTTAATATTTAAACAGCGAAAAAGTATTGAAAAATGTGTGAATATAGTGTAAAGTCTGCTTATAAATTTGGCGCACAGTTAATGTGAAGTTAACACGCTGCCGGTTTTTTCGCCGCTTGCGATTAGCGGCAAAGGTAAAATAAAGGAGAGAAAGTTATGGAAAACAATCGCGCTTCGTTTGGCTCCAACTTTGGCTT
>CALBGG010000104.1 GCA_937893605.1 uncultured Clostridia bacterium | reverse complement strand
AATTCCGCACCGGTTTTTTGCGATTTAAAATCAGCCGATCAGATTATCGAAAAAATTCTGAACTGCCTTGATGGCTATAACTGCTGCTTCGTCAGCCTCAGCCTTCTCAAGAATGTGAAGTATCATATCCCACAGATCCATTACTTTTCTTCCTCCTTTGTAGTTTTGAGTCTCCCAACTCCGCTTTTTAATATAAAGGAGAAATATTAAAATAACATTAGAAATTTAGTTTAATTGTTTACAATAGTTTTAGAAGCTTTAAAATCGTTATTCCGTTTTGAGGTATGCCTTACCGACCGCACGTCTCTTATTGGGCTGCGTCGAAAGAATATAGTCCGCGGAAATGTTGTAAAGCGCGCAAAGCTTTATAAGATGCCTTATTGGCAGCTCGCTTGCCCTGCGCTCATAGCGTGCATACATTGTCTGCGATGTTCCCAGGTAATCCGCGACCTCGGTCTGAGTAAGGTCATTATCCTCCCGAAGCGCTCTCAGTCTGTCGATACAGTCCATTGCAATACCTCCCTGCCTTTTCCGGAAGTTTATCAAAGTACACATATTTACTATTGACTTTAGTAAATATGTGTACTAAAATATTGATATAAATACTCGCACAAAAAATCAGGGAGGATATCTATATGAACAAAACGCACCTAAACCGCATGCTCGCGCTCACGCTGGCTGCGGTAATGCTGCTCGGCTGCCTTGCCGGATGCGGCAAAAACACCGAGGAGGCTCTTACCAAGCTCACGAACTATGTTAACGAAAACGGAAGCTCGAACGATGCCGGTACGGCTGCGGTTGCAGACCTCGAAGCTGGACTTAAGGACACTACCGTTTCCTTGGCCGTCGTAAATGATGATCTGCTGCTTATGGTCGAATACGGTGGATTGACTGTCGGTGACGTCGAGAACAGTTGCATTACAAATCTGCATTTAAGCGGCGATAAGAAGGGCGAATTTGCACAACAAAACTCCGTTGAATACTCTGGCAGCACAATAAAATCCAAGCTCACCGGCAGTATCGACCTTGCCTCCTACACGCCTTCGACGGATATAGACGGTGAGTTTTCGAGCACTCTCAGCACAAGCAAGCTCACGGATGACTTCAAGGCTTATGCGATCGACGGTATAAACACCGGGCTTGAGGTGCTTTCGGATTTTCTTGCGAACAAGCTTGAACTCACGCTTTCCGACATAGGTTTTTCAAAGTACGAGATCGATCCCGACCGCAAATCTGCAATACGCGAGCACAACGATACGCCGGACGAACCCAAGCCTGAGCCCGCTCCCGTTACCATAAGCATTGAGAAGCTCTCGATGAACAGTATCAGCACCTCGGAGGTCACTCTCAGGGTAACGAACAACAGCGACAAGAAGCTCGTTGCACTTAATATGTGCGTAGTGTGTTTTGATGCTTACGGCGAGCAGATGACTCAATACGGCAGCGAATACGGTGATCCCTGTGCAAACCTGCGCTTTGAGTACGGTCTCGCGCCCGGTGAGACGTCGGACAGCCTGACCTACACTCTCAGCGGCTTTACGGCGGCATCCTCCATCCAAGTGGCAGTTTTCGTATACAAGCTTGAGGGCGGAGACAAGGTAACAATAGCCACAGACCTTAGCGACCCCGACCTCGTGTGGGTAAAATATCCCGGATAAGTTAATATAAAAATCAGGGCAGTCATCCGACTGCCCTGATTTTGGCTTTGTTTATGATGAGAAAGCGAGCTCATCTGCTCTCAACGGCTTTGGAAGCTTTAAAATAATGCGCGGCCAGGCGTTTTTGCGCATCTGCGGCGATCATCGCATCCGCAAGCGCGTCAATTCGCCTCCGAAATACTGCCGTGCTTGGTCTCGTAAGCCTCGATGCAGTCGCGGATGAGAATGAGTATCTGACTGTTTGCAGAGCGCCCCTCATAGTCGGCGACAACGTGCA
The DNA here is from genome assembly GCA_937893605.1 of uncultured Clostridia bacterium. Lineage (GTDB taxonomy): Bacteria > Bacillota > Clostridia > Oscillospirales > Oscillospiraceae > F23-B02. Next base: position 294 of record CALBGG010000104.1, on the reverse strand, counting down.
GCTTATTCAGCATTTCCTCGTCTATTCTTATAGATAAGCTCTTTATAGCCATAATTTCACCCCGTTTTGCATTTATTTTGGCTTTATTTTAGGGTGATTATGTGTTAACATGTTCTATATAGATATATAATATATCTAAAATGTGTTCAACGGGGTGTTTGAGATGGCCGATTACAAGGCGATGTATCTGAAGATGATGAACGCGGCGGAGGAAGCGATGGAGATACTGATAAAGGCGCAGCGCGAGTGCGAGGAGCTGTATATGAGCGCCGATGACGAGCCGATCCTGCTGCG
>CALBGG010000103.1 GCA_937893605.1 uncultured Clostridia bacterium | reverse complement strand
ATATTAAATGCTTAACAAAATTATATGACGTAGATGTAGAAAAATAAAGAGTTTTTTTGTCAGATATCAATAATTTTTTCGGGAGAATTCGCTCAAAACCAAAAATGTTTTGCGCGAAACACGCAAAAATGAAATTCTCTTCCTTTTTGAACGATTTGCACCGTGTTCCGCGAGTTGACTAAAACGCAATTATCTACTATTTTTATTCTATCCAGTATTAAAAAGGAGACAAAGAAAATGAAACCCGAGATCATAATAATGCTTACACATCATGACGTGACCGTAAAAGACGCAGGCGAGATTTTCGAGCAGTGCAAGGATCTGCCGGTAAAGTTCTGGGGCTTTAAGAACGTAGGCCTGCCGAAGGACGAGATGAAGAAGGTATCCGGAGCAATGAAGGCAGCCGGAAAGACCACGTTCCTTGAGGTTGTTACCTATGATGAGGCAAGCTGCCTTGACGGCGCACAGACGGCGATAGACTGCGGCTTTGATTACCTCATGGGCACGGTATATTACGACTCAGTGGCAAAGCTTCTTAAGGAAAACGGCATGGCATACCTGCCCTTTGTCGGCAAGGTATCGGGCAGCCCGAGCATCCTTGAGGGCACGAACGAGGAGATCATTCAGAACGCGAAGGAACTTATGGCCAAGGGCATCAAAGGCTTTGACATTCTTGCCTACCGTCATGTGGTCGACGGCGAGAAGCTTGCGCGCGAATTCTGCGCAGCGATAGACGCCGAGATCTGCATAGCGGGCTCGATAAACAGCTATGCGCGCATCGACACCATGTTCGACATCGGACCCTGGACCTTCACCATGGGCTCGGCTCTGTTCGAGAAAAAATTCGTCGCCGACGGCAGCTTCCGCGATAACCTCAAGGCTGTTGTTGACTACATGGCCGCAAAATAAGCTTGCCAAAGGCGCCAAGGCCGTGGTAAAGTAGTCCGACAAGGAGGGATGATCATGACAGATCTCACAATTGGTCAGGCTCAGCGTATGACCGCCCCGGCTCCGTTTGCGCTGCTCACCTCGATAGACAAAGACGGCAAAACAAACATTATGGCCGTCTCGTGGTGGACTTATCTCAGCAACCATCCCGCGAAGATCGGCGCGTGCCTGAGCAATAAGGGCTACAGCGGCGGCAATATCCGCGAGAGCGGAGAGTTTGCGCTGTGTATAGTCGACAAAACACTGAAAGAGGCGGCGCTCGGCTGCGGCAAATGCTCCGGCAGGAGCACGGACAAGGCCGCCGAGCTCGGCATTGCTTTGACAGACGCTAAAACAATAGCTCCCAAGGTCGTTGCAGCGAGCAAGGTCGTTTTCGAGTGCAAGCTCAGCGGCATGACGGCGGTGGGCGATCACACGTTTTTCATTGCCGACGTTGCCGCCGTATACGGCGATGAGAGCAAAAAGCAGCTGTACGCATATGACGGCTACGGCCGCCTCGGCACCGCGACAGAGGGCTGAACGGAATTTAATAAGCTTTTTACACGGGGCGCGCCGGCGCTCCGTGTATTTCTATATGTGGGTGTTAAGAGCTTTATATTCAGTTTTAATAATTCGTACATAGGTTATTTGTGCAAAAGAGCAAAAGACTTGACCGAAACATCAAATTCCGACGAGAAAATTGTTAAAACTGCAGCAAACTTTAACTGATAAAAGTGTAAAAATTAATGCCGTATTTTTGTGAAAAATATAAAAAACAAAAAAGCGAAACGCGCATTTTTGCCTTTAAAACGAGCGAAATGAGAAAAATGGAAAAATCGTTGTTAAGTTAAGCGTTCTCAATAACTTTTGCGCGTGCGTTTTTTATTTACAATCGAAACAAACTGAAATATTATTATTGAGTAAAAAGCTTCGCGGGATGCGAAATTTGCCGAAATACGCAATTGACTGATTAAAAAGGAGACAAAGAAAATGAAACCCGAGATCATAATAATGCTTACACATCATGACGTGACCGTAAAAGACGCAGGCGAGATTTTCGAGCAGTGCAAGGATCTGCCGGTAAAGTTCTGGGGCTTTAAGAACGTAGGCCTGCCGAAGGACGAGATGAAGAAGGTATCCGGAGCAATGAAGGCAGCCGGAAAGACCACGTTCCTTGAGGTTGTTACCTATGATGAGGCAAGCTGCCTTGACGGCGCACAGACGGCGATAGACTGCGGCTTTGATTACCTCATGGGCACGGTATATTACGACTCAGTGGCAAAGCTTCTTAAGGAAAACGGCATGGCATACCTGCCCTTTGTCGGCAAGGTATCGGGCAGCCCGAGCATCCTTGAGGGCACGAACGAGGAGATCATTCAGAACGCGAAGGAACTTATGGCCAAGGGCATCAAAGGCTTTGACATTCTTGCCTACCGTCATGTGGTCGACGGCGAGAAGCTTGCGCGCGAATTCTGCGCAGCGATAGACGCCGAGATCTGCATAGCGGGCTCGATAAACAGCTATGCGCGCATCGACACCATGTTCGACATCGGACCCTGGACCTTCACCATGGGCTCGGCTCTGTTCGAGAAAAAATTCGTCGCCGACGGCAGCTTCCGCGATAACCTCAAGGCTGTTGTTGACTACATGGCGTCCAAGTAAACCGTATTTGGCTGCACCTATGCAGATCGAATAATTTATAGGGAGGTATTTTACTCGTGGAAGAAAACAAACTTAAAAAAGCCTTGACTGCCGCAGGTATATGGGCGGTCGCGGTCGGCGCTGTTATTTCCGGCAGCTACTATGGCTGGAACTACATTGCGTCCGAGACTAACTTTACGGGCTGTCTCATAGCGATGGCTATAGCGATCCTGTTCTATGTTCCCTTTGCGTTCATGTTTGCAGAGCTCGCAACCGCCATCCCCAGCTCGGCAGGCCCCGCAGCCTACACCGAGAAGGCCTTCGGCCGCGGTGCAGGCTTCTTCGCAGGCTTCAGCTATCTCGTTGAATCCCTGTTCTGCACACCCGGCATCTGTATTGCTGTCGGCGCATATGTCCATACTCTGTTTCCGGTCGTTCCTGCGGTCGTGGCTTCCGTCGTTGCATACCTGATATTCCTGTTCATCAACATGCGCGGCATCGAGGCAGGTCAGGCCATCGGTCTTGTAGTAACCATCATCGGTGTTGTCGGCGTAGTCTTTTACGCCTGCGT
>CALBGG010000102.1 GCA_937893605.1 uncultured Clostridia bacterium | reverse complement strand
ACAACTCTGCCGTTCCCAACGTCATCAAACGGCCGCTTGGAGCCTTCCCGCAGCGCGAAGGGATTTACAGAGCAATTGCTCTGTTCATACTGGAACAGCCCTACATTGAAGCAATTCATACAGGAAATGCAGTATCGCAGTTCGTCCTCACGCCCTTCAGCACATTTCTTGACCCACTCACGTTCAGCAAGAATGCCGCGCCCCATACCGACCATGTCTACCTTACCTTCGTCTATGATCTTATCAACATAGTCCGGATGGCGAATGCTGCCTGTTGCGGCAACGGGGATTGAAACAGCCTTCTTAACGAGTTCGGCAGCAGGAACTTTCCACCCTTCTGCGCGATGCACATCGCCAGACATAATATCATCCTGATGATAGATCGTTCCGCCCGCAGAGACGGAAATGACATCCGCACCTGCTTTTTCAAGGTACGGAGCAACCTGCGCAGCCTGCTCAGGATCGATACCGTCCTGCCCGTTGGGTCCCTCACCTTTCGGGTAGTCAAATCCCTGCATTTTGACAGAGAGGATCTTGTTTGGACCAATAACTCTGCGAATTTCTGTCAGGGTTTCTACCGCGAAGCGAGTGCGATCCTCCAACTTGCTCCATCCGTACTCATCAGTACGATGATTGAATAAAGGTGAAATGAACTGGCAGGCAAGATACCCATGACAGGTCTGGAACTCTACGCCGTCTGCCCCTGCTGCCATGGCACGTTTTGCCGCGGAGATAAATTTTGCCTGAATATCTTTTATCTCCGCTACGGTCAGCTCGTCCACGGTTTTAGGCTGTATGCCGGAATAATTGGTTGCGCCCGGATGCCAAAGCTGGAAAAGAATCTTTGCGTTGTGTTTATGTGCGGCATTGACCAGCAAGCGCAGACGAGGGATAAATCTGTCATCATAAATGCCAGGCTGCAGGGGTAGAACCGAGGGCCAAGCAGGATCCACAATCATAGCGCCGGGAATTACAATGCCTGCTCCACCGGCCGCTACGGATTCTATGTAGTCGATGTCCCGCTGAGAAACGCTATCGTCAAAGTTGGAAATTGTCTTGGCCATTGCCAGAAAAATTATCCTGTTTTTTACCTCAATGTTGCCGATTTGAATCGGCTCCAGAAATTTATGACTCATGGTTTACCTCCTCAGACAAACATGGTTTCATTTGTGGCGCGCATTGTCAACTCGCTGATATCTACGCCCCACGGTTGGTTGATTGCATAGATGATATTGTCCGCCATGATAGACGGTCCGAAATCAAAACATTTCATGCTTTCCGGATCATCAAGACCCGGCGTACCAAGCTGGGTAAAGGCATTGATGATTTTGCTGTAGACGCCATTGAGTCCCGCGTTATAGTCTACTTCTGTTGCTACAAGACCTGTTGCTGCAACAGAAGGCGGCTTGATATTGGTGACCTTGATTTTTCCTCTGGCTTCAATGCGCAGCGAATCACCAAGCATACGGACTGCAGCTTTTGTAACGTTATACACACCGCCACCGGCGCAGGCTGTATTTCCAAAAATAGAAGAAATATTGACAATATGACCATGCCCCTGCTTGATCATCTGGTCATATACCGCTGAGATGCCGTAGAGTGTTCCGTTGATAGCCGTTGCGATGGACTGCTCCCACGCCGCCATTGCCTGCTCATGCTCCGAGAACCAAGCAAGCGGCATAGTACCGGCATCATTGATCAGGACATCTACTGCTCCATAGGTGTCCACTGCAAAGCGAATCATTCTTTCGACCTGATCTTTGACACGCACATCGGTTGCAATGTAGGATGCCTCGCCGCCGTTCTCGCGTATTTCCTGAACGATCTCCCTCAGCAGATGCTCGCGGCGAGCCGCCAGAACAACTTTTCCACCCAGCTCTGCTGCTTTTTTTGCAGTTTCCTTTCCAAAGCCGCTGGATGCGCCTGTAATAACTATTACCTTATCTTTGACGTAGTTTTGGGTGCGATAAGTATTCATTTTCTATTCCTCCAATCAGACAATGAACATGTCGTTGCTGCAGCGGACGGTAATGTCTCCGACATCCACTCCAAGAGGCTGATTTATGGCATATAGGATGTTGTCTGCGAGAATCTGAGGATCCGGATCGTTATAGGAGACGCTGTTGATGTCATGGAAATCCGGGCGGAGCGCAGGCTCTTCTATCCATTTGACCATAGCCTCGGTGGGCATAGTAAGCGCCGGCATGATTGCCATCTCGTTAATAACAGAGCCTGACAGCCCGGTGCGCATAAATCCTGTTGGCTTTACAGTTGTTACCTTGATTTTCCCCTGGCACTCACTCCGCAGAGAATCAGCCAGATACTGTACGCCCATTTTAGCGACCTGATATACACCGGCACCGGCCAGCGGAAAGTTTGCATAAATAGACGAAATGTTGATCACATGACCGCTGCCTTGCTTGATCATCTGGTCATATACTGCACAGATCCCGTACAGCGTGCCTTTCAGACTGATGTCAAGGCACTGCTCCCATTTATCCAACGCCTTCTCATGATCGCTGAAGAAAGCCAGCGGCATTGTACCCGCGTTATTTACGAGTACATCAATTTTCCCATACGTGGTGACTGCGTATGCTGCCGCATTGAATACATCTTCTTTTTTGGTGACATCTGCTACAACATAGCATGCTTCTCCGCCAGATTCCTTGATCTCTCTGACTGCATTCTGAAGCTTTGCCTCGTTTCGCGCTGCCAGCACTACCTTGCCGCCCCATTCCGCTATTCGTTTTGCGGTGAGAAGACCGAAGCCGCTGGAAGCTCCCGTGATGATAACTACTTTTCCTTCGACATAATTCTTTTGGATATAGTTGCTTTTGTAGTCGCTCAATTTTCTCAGCCTCCAATCTGTTTTTTGTGCCAAGGCACTTTCTGCGTTAAGAATATATCAATTGACGCATGCTTACAATTAACGCTTGCGTTGCTTTGTGCATTTGTATATAATAACTATAAAAAATGCACAATTACACAAATCGCTAATATTGTGCAAATGGAATGGAAGTGATTGACTTTGAATCCGATTCCTCCCGTAAAAGACCGCCTTGCATATTCATTGATTGAGCTTCTTGAGACTAAGCAACTGCAATGCATTTCTGTCGCAGAAATATCAAAAAACGCAAGCACAAGCCTACGGTCATTCTATAATTACTATGAAGATAAGTACGCGTTGATGGGTCATATATACGAGGAATTGACCGAGCACCTTTGGTGGGATTCTTCCGGTAACCTTATCCCGCTTCAGAAATTTTTCGATGCCTGTTGGAATACAGAGCGCGATAGTATAATGATGACCCGTTTCAAAAACACATTGGCTTATCATGGACAGAACGATGTAAGGGAAAAAATTGAACAAAAAGGCATTGAGGATCTTCAGCGACTGCTGCGGGTAAACGGTTATCCCGGTCCATACGATGATGAGCTCCGCAATATACTTCAGTTTTTTATGAGCGGTATTGTCAGAATTGCCGAGCTTCATTTTTTGAATACGAACCGTTTCCCTTCAACATGGCTTGCAGATTACGGAACAAAATGTATTCCCAGCGAGCTTGCCGAGTACCTCCTCGCCACTCCTCGGAAGATTCCTCCTGAATAAATGGTGTGAGCAGAGTGCGGGCACTTCAGCTCACGGCAGCTTTGAACAGTCGGGTAGTCTGCCGCAAAAGAGTTATCGACATTGCCGGCCAAAAATTCGACGACAGTTTAAATATACTGCAGCCGGAAAGATTGGTCCTGTAACTGTAAAGCTGCGCGTCCCGGCTTTAAAGCCGGGACGCGCAGTTATTTAATGTGTAGTTTAGTTATACCTCAGATATATAAATATCCGTATCTCTTCCTGTGAGGGTTGCCTCACGGCGTTAGCAAGCAGCCCGTCCATTGTTTCGGCGGCAGAGAGCTCGGCCCGCTTGTCTCGGAGCTGAACACGTATTCATTTCTGCCATTGTCATCTACTTTATTTTGATTCTGCATAATTAATGTCTTTAGCATGTCTCTGCCAAATTCGCTCTGCACAATTAATAATTAATTAACACAAACGCAAGCGACATATACTACAATGGTTGAGCTTACGGGAGTCGAACCCCTGCCGCCTGATCGCCCCTTTTCGGCGCTTTCCACCTTTTTCTCTTTGATGGGCGCCGGCCCATCTGCATCAAATGAAGGCGGAAATTACCTGAAAATTGACGCCGACAGGTGCTTTGCAGTTTTGACAGAGATGATTTTTGCTCAGGCAAGGCAAAGCCCGCAGAGAATACTGACGTATTTTCAAGGGTTTTAACGCAGCCTGAGTGAAAATCAGCCTGCCAAAACCGACAGGTGTTCGACTTCCGTCAGCTTAAACTTCCGTGAAAGGACGGTTTTAAAATGAAAAAAGTAATTTCTCTTATTCTCTGCGTTCTGATGCTCGGCAGCTGCATGGTCTTTGCCGACACGATCGAAGGCAGCCGCGCGGTCATAGGCGCCGACCTCGACGCGGACGATATTGCATATGTGTACAAGGAATTCGGCATCTCACGGGGCGATGTCAAAGAGCTGACGGTCACGAACGACGAGGAGCGCGAGTACCTCAAAGGTCTGGTCGACGAAAGCCTCATCGGAACAAAGAGCATCTCCTGCGTGTATATTGAAGCGCTCGCCGACGGCAAGGGGCTTGACGTTCAGGTCAAAAACATCAGCTGGTGCACACCGGACATGTACATGAACGCAATGGTCACAGCCGGCATCACCGACGCAAACGTTAAGATCGTCGCGCCCTTTGAGGTCTCCGGCACGGCGGCGCTCACGGGCATATACAAGGCCTATGAGGACATAACCGGCGAAAAGCTCGACGAGGATGCAAAGCTCGTCGGCACGCAGGAGCTCACCGTTACGGCCGAGCTTGCCGAGGAGATCGGCAGCACGGATTCCGCGGCGATAGTAAACCAGCTCAAGCTCATCCTTGACGAAACCAAGGATATGACCGACGATCAGCTGCGCGAGGAGATAGAGAAGATCGCCGAGGAGTATGACGTTACCCTCACCGACAGCCAGATAGACAGTCTCATCTCTCTGTGCCGCTCTATGGAGAAGCTCGACACCGCGGCACTCAAGGAAAAGGTCGAGCAGTTGCAGCAGTATCTCAAGGACGTAGTCAGTAAGCAGGGCGAGATAAAACAGTTTCTCTCCAACATCGCCGATACTGTGACCGAGTTTGTTAACAAGGTCGTTGATTTCATCCGCGGCATCTTCGGCTGATAACAGCCCAGGCAAAAAAATCTGCCCCTGTGCGGGGCAGATTTTTTATGCCAGTCTTAGGCCTATTACTCCAAGGAGCACAAGCGCCATGAAAGCAAGCTTTCTGGGGCTTTTGCCCTCTTTGAATACGATTATTCCGAACAGAACGTTAAACAGCGTTCCGAGTCCCGTCCACACGGCGTAGGATACGCCGAGGGGCAGCGTTTTTGTTGCGACCGACAGCAGGCCTATGCTCGTGCAGGAGCAGATAACTGTCAGGATCGTGTACTTTACGTTTTTAAGTCCGTTTGAAAGCTTCATACAGACTGTGAATGCAAGCTCAAAAAATCCGGCAATAACAAGAACGAGCCACATCATTTTTCCTGTCCCTCCTTATCGCAGAGCTTGAGTCCGAGTATGCCGACGATCAAAACGCCGAGCGAGACAAGCTTCAATGGGCTTGCGCCTTCGCCGAGAACGAAAATGCTTATGACTGTCGTTCCGACGACCCCTATGCCGGTGAAAACGGCGTAGCTCAGCCCGATACCGAGCTCGTCCACCGCTTTTGCAAGCATGAAAAAGCTCGCAACGAGGATGACTATCGTTATTACACTCGGCCAAAGCACGGTAAAGCCGTGGCTGAGCTTCATGGTGTACGCCCAAACGATTTCCAAAAGTCCGGCCGCTATGAGCAATGCCCATGCTGTGTTTTTTTCTTTCATATGTTCTCCTTTTTGTAATAAATAATAAACAAAAATCCGGGAGAGGTATTGCATCATCAATACTTCTCCCGGGCTTTTATCCCTCCGTGCAGCGCCTGCGGCGCCGTTTTATCTCGGTCCAGTCGCATTTTTCTGCCGGAACCCTATAAAACATTATATCGATCTTCAGTTTTCGAGCGAATCTATATACCGGCAGGCGGCAAGCGCGGCGGCAGAGCCGTCGGCCGCTGCGGTCGTGAGCTGGCGGACGGCCTTTTTGCGGCAGTCGCCCGCGACGAACACGCCGGGAGTTTTCGTTAGGCAGCTCTCGTCGGAGTCGGCATAGCCGCCCTCATCGAGGTCTATGAGCGAGGCGAATATGCCGTTATCGGGGGCGTGGCCAATTGCGATGAACAAGCCGTCGACTGCGATCTCGCGCTCGCTTCCCTCGCTGTCGGCAACTCGTATGCCGCAAAGCTCGTCCTGCCCGAGAAGCGCCGTTATGCTGCTGTTTAGCACAAACTCGACATTGTCTCTTGCTCTGAGCGCCTCGACGAGCTTTGCCTCGCCGCGGAAGGTATCTCTTCGGTGGATGAGGTAGACCTTCGAGCAGGTGTCGCTCAGGAGCATCGCATCCTGCAGGGCGGAGTTTCCGCCGCCGTTGACTGCGACCTCCCTGCCCTTATAAAACGCGCCGTCGCACACCGCGCAGAAGCAAACTCCCGCGCCCATGAGCTCCTCCTCGCCGGGGATACCGAGCGTGCGCGGTCTTGCGCCGGAGGCGATGATGAGTGCCTTGGCCTCGAATGTGCCGCCGAAATCGGTTTTTACTCGCTTTATATCGCCGTCGACCTCGACTGATATTACCTCATCCAGCTCAAGCTCAGCGCCCTGCTCGAGCGCCTGGGCGGTGAACTTATCGCCGAGCTCCGCGCCGGATACCGAAGGTATGCCGGGAAAGTTTTCGACCTTTGGCGACCATGTTATCTGGCCGCCGAAGGTGCTTTTTTCTATAACGAGAACGCTTTTCCCCGCTCTCAAGGCGTAGAGGGCGGCAGTTAATCCTGCCGGCCCTCCGCCGATGATTATTATATCATGCATTGCTTTGCCTTCGTTTACTTGAAAAGATAGTTCTTTATAGCGCCCGCGCCGGCGAATTTCTCAACATGCTCGCCGTCTACGATGACGAGAGTCGGAGCCTGCTTTACGCCATAGGACAGCGCAAGCTCGACATTTTCCTCCGCCATGATCTTCTCGCACTCAAGCCCTGCCTTATCCAGATAACTGTAGACTATGCGGCAGTTCGGGCAATTCTCGCGTGTGAAGAGTATCGTGCGCTTGCCGGCAGAGTCCTTGCATATCTCCTCCTCAACGGCAGGTTCCTGCTCGGGCTTTGCCTCGGGGTGGAGAGGTCCCTTGTGCTTTAGGACCGAAGTACCGATGTTATACTCCTTGCGCTCCTTATATTCCTGAGTCTTGCCGGCATTCCAGTTCTGCACCGGGCGGTAGTAGCCGGTAATGCGGCTGTATACCTCGGCACTCTCGCCGCACTCGGGGCAGGTGAACTGCTCGCCGGTGAGGTATCCGTGATTCTTGCACACAGAGTAGGTCGGGCTTATGGTGTAGTACGGCAGCTTGTAGTTTTCAGCGATCTTGCGCACGAGATTCGCCGCGGCCTGCCAGTCGGGCAGCTTCTCGCCGAGGAAGGCGTGGAATACAGTGCCGGAGGTGTACAGTGTCTGAAGCTCGTCCTGAATGTCGAGCGCGGAGAATATATCGTCGGTATAGCTTACCGGGAGGTGGCTGGAGTTTGTGTAGTACGGAGTATCGCCATGAGAAGCGGTGATGATGTCGGGGTACTGCTCAACGTCATGCTTTGCAAGACGGTAGGATGTGCTCTCGGCCGGGGTGGCCTCGAGGTTATACAGGTCGCCGTACTGCTCCTGATAATCCGACAGGCGCTCGCGCATGTGATTGAGAACCTTCTTGGTAAACTCCTGGCACTTTTCACTGGTCATATCGGCGCGGATCCAATTTGCGTTAAGGCCCGCCTCGTTCATGCCGACAAGTCCGATGGTGGAGAAGTGGTTATTGAAGTTGCCGAGATAATACTTGGTGTAGGGATAAAGACCCTCGTTGAGGAGCTTTGTTATGACGTTGCGCTTTACCTTCAAAGAGCGTGCGGCGATATCCATCATTTTGTCAAGGCGCTTGAAGAAATCCGCCTCGTCGGCTGCAAGATATGCTATGCGCGGCATGTTGATGGTGACGACGCCTATTGAGCCCGTGCTCTCGCCGGAGCCGAAGTAGCCGCCGGACTTCTTGCGCAGCTCGCGCAGGTCAAGGCGCAGGCGGCAGCACATGCTGCGAACGTCGGAAGGCTCCATATCGGAGTTTATGTAGTTGGAGAAGTACGGAGTGCCGTACTTTGCGGTCATTTCGAACAGGAGCTTGTTGTTCTCCGTAGGAGACCAGTCAAAATCGCGAGTGATGGAGTAGGTCGGGATGGGGTACTGGAAGCCGCGGCCGTTTGCGTCGCCCTCGATCATGATGTCGATAAATGCCTTGTTGACCATGGCCATTTCCTCGACGCAGTCGCCGTAGGTGAAGTCCTGCTCCTTGCCGCCGACGATGGCGGGCATATCCTTGAGGTCGGCCGGAACCGTCCAGTCAAGGGTGATGTTTGAAAACGGAGCCTGAGTGCCCCAGCGCGACGGGGTGTTCACACCGAAGATGAACGACTGGATGCACTGCTTTACCTCTTTGTAAGTAAGGTTATCGATTTTAACAAAGGGAGCGAGATAGGTATCGAAGCTTGAGAATGCCTGAGCGCCTGCCCATTCGTTCTGCATGATGCCCAGGAAGTTAACCATCTGATTGCAAAGGGTGCTCAGGTGACTTGCCGGGGAGGAGTTTATCTTGCCCGGAATACCGAGGCCCTGCTGTATAAGCTGCTTGAGGCTCCAGCCGGCGCAGTAGCCGGTGAGCATGCTAAGATCGTGCAGGTGCAGGTCGCAGTTGCGGTGGGCATTGCCGATCTCCTCGTCGTAAATTTCGCTCAGCCAGTAGTTTGCGGTGATGGCGCCGGAGTTTGAGAGGATCAGTCCGCCGACTGAATAGGTGACGGTGGAGTTTTCCTTTACGCGCCAGTCGAGAACGTTTACGTAGCTGTTGACGGTCTCTTTATAGTCGAGGTAGGTGTTTTTCATATTGCGCAGCTTCTCGCGCTGCTTACGGTAGAGTATGTAGGCCTTCGCAACGCCCTCATAGCCGCCGCGCGACAAAACTGCCTCGACGCTGTCCTGAATATCCTCGACCGCGACATAGCCGTCTTTAATCTTCGGCAGGAAGTCGGCCGATACCTTGAGCGCGATGAAATCAATGATATCGTCGGTGTACTCGGTGTCGGTCGCCTCGAACGCCTTTTTGATGGCATTGGCGATCTTCGTAATGTCGAAGTCTACGATTTTCCCGTCTCTTTTGATTATCTGATACATTTCTATCCTCCGTTTTCTCTCAAACGCCTCTTACCTCGACCGTGGGAACATAGTCCCGAACGGCGTCGGCCAGTGCGTGCATCTGTTTTTCATCATACGCCTCAAGTCCGTCCGGCATGATAAGGCTGCCGGAGTCCTTAAACTGCTGAAGGTAGTACTCCCTCGCGCCCTTTATCCACCTTGCGGCTCCGATCAGGCTCTCTTTCGTGTGGATGCCCTTGACAACCGTCGTGCGGAACTCATAGTCCATGCTGCCGCCGAGAAGGAGCTCTTTGGAGCTTTCAACGGGTGCAAGGTCAAATTCCTTAAGGCCTATAGTCCTCGCGTAATCCTCCGGCGCATTTTTTATGTCCATCGCCACGCGGTCAACGAGCCGGTCTTTAATTATCTCGGATAGCAGCTCCGGATTAGAGCCGTTGGTGTCGAGCTTTATTTTATAGCCCAGCGCCTTGACCCGCTCCAGAAATTCAGGCATGTCCGTATGCAGAAGCGGCTCGCCGCCGGTAACGGCTACACCGTCGAGAACTCCTCTGCGCCGTCTGAGAAAGTCGAACACCTCATCATCCGTGAGGCAATCATCATCTATCTGCTCGGGCAGGACGAGCATCGAGTTATGGCAAAACGGACATCTGAAATTGCAGCCTGCCGTAAACACCGTGCACGCAACAACTCCCGGATAGTCAAGAAGCGTTAATTTTTGAATGCCTGTTACCTTCATTGCGTACTTCCTTTTATTCAACGGTCTAAACAATAGCATAAGCCGATTGCCATGTCAATAGAAAAACACAAAATGTAGTTATTTTTACCGCTTTGTAACCCATGTCACCACTAAATATTGTGGTGCGCAAATTTACCGAGAGTTATTTTTTCGCGGCATTTTCTGTCTTTGAAACTTTTTCACCGCGGACAAAACATTGCTGCTTCAACGCTTAGCGCCGTTTTCTGATGTTCGAAAAACATTGGCCAAAGCGTAATTGCAAGTTTTGCTGCAGCACAAGATTTTGTGCTTTCATGCTTATGTTAACACAAGTTATGCAGGCCTTGTCGAAGCATAGGCCACAAAAATGCTGAAACAGATAAAAAATCTGTTTCAGCATGCGTTATTCTTCAAATTTAAGTGTCTCGATAAGCGCTTCGGCGCATTTCATGCCGTCGACGGCGGCGGAGGTTATGCCTCCGGCATAGCCCGCGCCCTCTCCGCAGGGATAAAGTCCGCGTATCTGCGAGCGGCGGGAATCGTCGCGCAGTATGCGAACGGGCGAGGACGAACGCGTCTCAGGCGCTGTGAGCACAGCGTCCGGCGCGTCGAAGCCTTTTAGCTTTTTCCCAAGCTCGGGGAGCGCGTTTTCAAGGACTCCGGTTATCCTCTCGGGCAGGACATCGTGCAGGTCGCACCAGTGAACGCCCGGCTTATAGCTCGGCATGACCGCTCCCGCACCGTCGGATTTTCTAAGTGAGAGGAAATCGCCAACTGTCTGCGCCGGGGCTCGGAAGCTTTCGGAGACGGCAAATGCCGCGCGCTCTATCTCCCGCTGCCAGCGCATGCCGCCGAGAGGGCCGTCATAGGGAAAATCCTCAGGCTGTAAGGTCACAAGCAGGGCGCTGTTGGCGTTTTCCGAGTCGCGGCGGGAGTTGCTCATGCCGTTCGTACATACTCCTCCGGGCTCGGACGCCGCGGCGATCACCTCTCCTCCGGGGCACATACAGAAGGTATACGCACTCGTGCCGTCGGGCAGATGAACGTTCAGCGAATAGTCGGCGGCCGGGAGCGCATCGCTGTTCTCGCCGTACTGCGCGAGATTTATGTCCCTTTGCTTGTGCTCGATACGCGCACCCATGGAAAACGGCTTTGCCTCCATCGGAACGCCGGACTTTTCGAGCATCTCGAAGGTATCGCGCGCCGAGTGGCCTATGGCAAGGATGAGATTTGAGCACGCAAGCTCGCGCTCGCCGCGCTCATCTGTAACTTTGACTGCGCGCAGAGCGTTATTCTTCGTGACGAGTCCCGTGAGCTTCGTGTTAAACAGTACCTCGCCGCCGTTTTTTACGATGCTTTCGCGTATGCCCTGAACTACATTTATAAGTATATCCGTTCCGATATGCGGCTTTGCGTCATAAAGTATGCTCTCGGGCGCGCCGTGCTCATAAAACGTGCGCAGTATCCAGCGTATGCGCTTATCGCGTATGCCCGTGCCGAGCTTGCCGTCGGAAAATGTTCCGGCGCCGCCCTCGCCGAACTGGACGTTGCACTCGGGGTCGAGCTCGCCGCCCGAGCGGAAGATATCGACCTTTTTCTTTCGCGTCTCGGCGTCCGCTCCGCGCTCGATGACGATGGGCCTCAGCCCCGCCATGCTCAGCACCAGCGCAGCAAACATGCCTCCCGGCCCGAAGCCCGCGACAACGGGGCGCTCATCGGAAGCAAGGCGCGGCACGGAGTACTCGATCTCATCATATTTTGCAAGATTTTTGCTTTTGTTCTTTGCAAGCAGCTTTTCCTCGTTATCGACCGCGACCACGGCGGAAAACAGCCAGTGAATATCGTTTTTCTTCCGAGCATCGAGCGAGCGCTTTGCGATTTTAAAGCTCTTTATCGCCCGAACGGGCACTCGCAGCTCGTGCGCTGCCTTGAACCTGAGCGTATCCTTGCTTTGCCCGATATCGAGGCGCAGATTTCTTACAAGTATCATTTGCCGAGCCTCCCTGCCGTTACGCCGCTTGCCCATGCCCACTGGAGATTAAAGCCGCCGCAGTCGGCATCGACATCCAAAAGCTCACCGGTTATGAACAGGTGAGGCACAAACCAGCTCTCAAGCGTTTCGGGGTTTACTCCCGTCGTTTTTATGCCGCCGGCCGTCACCTGCGCGTGGTCAAAATCCTCAACTCCGCGCAGAGCTATCGCAAAATCGCGGCAGGCACTCGCTATTGCCGCAACATCCGGATCCGCGAGCTTCCCCAACGGCAAAGAGCCGGGAACTCCGGCATATTTGACTGCCATTTTCCCGAGCCGGTTGTGCAGAACGCCTGTGAGCGCATCGTCGGCGCAGAGCGTTGGGTTATTCTTTATCCTTGCGCGGAGCTTTTCTTCAATGTCCGCACCGCCGGAGAGGTCAATGTGTATAACTCCCCGGCCGATCTCGGCAGCGGCGCGGGAGATATCGAATGCCGCGGGGCCGGAGAGGCCTGTTTCGGTAAATTGCAGCTCGCCGCTGCTGTGCGCCGTCGTTTCGCCGTCGCTTTCAAGGCGCAGCTTTGCCATGACCCTCACGCCCTTGAGGGCGCGCGGATACGTCGGATCGCATATAAGCTGCACGAGAGACGGCAGAAGCCGCGTGCACTTATGCCCCAGGGGCTTTAAAAGCTCATATCCGTCATAAACTCCGCCGACCTTTGCTCCGGCAGCGCCTCCGCAGGAGACTATGACAAAGTCGGCATCTATACTTCCATCGTCGGTAAAAACGGCAAAGCCTTCACCGCGCCTTTCTATTTTCCTTGCAGGGCACGATGTCCTGACCGTTATATTATCGCGCATGAGAGCAAAGCGCAGAACATCGACAACGCTGTTGGCCGAATTTGACTGCGGGTATACCCTGCCGCCGTACTCGCAGCTCACGCTGAGGCCGAGGGAATCGAAAAAGCGCAGGGTATCTTTCGGCGTAAAGCGCGAGAGCACACTGTCGGCAAAGCCCGGCTGCGAGCCGTGATAGTGTTTGGGAGAAGTGCCTGTGTTTGTAAGGTTACAACGGCCGTTTCCGGTGCTGAGGAGCTTTTTGCCGACGCGCTGCTGCCGCTCAAGCAGTATTACATTGTTATTCTTATCCTCCGAGGCCGTTATCGCGGCCGCCATGCCCGACGCACCGCCGCCTATTATTACAACATTATTCATTTTGCTCTCCGCAGTGATAGAGTATATCATGTGCCACCGGCTCGTAGAACGCGCGGCGTATTTCGTCGGAATCGCGAGTTTGGCCGAGAATGCACATTATCTTTGCAAGCGCCGACTCCGTGGTCATATCATACGCCTCGAGCACGTTGCGCCAGCCTTTTAATCTGTGCCCTACATTGTACACCGCAAGATCCGAGCCCTCGTTCTGCACCTGGGTAGTCATTATTATGACCTTGCCCTTCCCTATGGCGTTTATGACGATCTCCAAAAACTTATCGTCGCCGTAGGACGGCAGGCCGCCGACGCCGAAGGCCTCGATTATCACGGCGTCCTTGCGCTCTGCGAGAAACTGCAGCAACTCGAAATCCATGCCGGGGATCATTTTTATAAGCCCGACATTTGTGTCGAGCTCTGTGAAAAACTCGGGTCTTTCGCTGCTCTCGGGCTTAATATACTGCATTAACACCCCGTCCTGAAGCGTTGCGATGTAGGGGTAATTTATGCTCGAGAAGGCGGCGTAAGACTTGGACCTCGTCTTCCTCGCGCGAGTGCCGAGGATGACGCGGCCGTTAAAGACGATGTTCACGCCGCACATATCGTCCGAGCATGCGCAGGTGAAGGCATCCAGGAGATTTATCTTCGAATCGGTCGAATCAAAGCCTATGGGCTTCTGCGCGCCGGTGAGTATGACTGGTTTTTTCGAACCGCGTATCATATAGCTCAGCGCCGCTGCCGTATAGGCCATCGTGTCCGTTCCGTGGCTTATGACAAAGCCGTCGTACTTATCGTAATTATCCTTTACGCACTGCGTTATCTTCACCCAGTGCGCGGGGGTCATGCTCGTGCTGTCGACATTGAAAAGCGACACGCACTCGACGCGGCACAGCTTGGATATCGCAGGAACGAGCGCCAGGAGCTCATCGGGGCTCAGCTGCGGTGAGAGCGCGTCGCCGCTTATCTGCGAGGCGATGGTGCCGCCCGTTCCGATCATGAGGATATTCTTCATTTTCGCTCAAACACCCCGCTTTTGCCGCCCGTTTTCTTGAGAAGTCGGATATCCGTTATTTCGATATCGCGCTGCACGGCCTTGCACATATCGTAAACCGTAAGCGCCGCAACGGACACCGCCGTGAGCGCCTCCATCTCGACTCCCGTTGCGCCGGTGCACTTCGTTGTTGCGACGATCTCGACGCTGTGGCTTTCCTCACACAGCGAAATGTCGATATCCACGCCCGATATCATTATAGGATGGCACATGGGTATGATCTCCGACGTGCGCTTTGCGCCCATTATGCCGCCTATCTGCGCGACGGACAAAACGTCGCCCTTTTTCATGCCGCCGGAGCGTATCAGCTCAAAGGTCTCGGCGTTGACTATCACGCGCCCCGCCGCGACCGCCGTGCGCACGGTGTCCGCCTTTTCGGACACGTCCACCATCTTTGCTCTGCCGTTTTCATTAAAATGCGTAAAGTCTGCCATAATGCTTCTCCGTATCGTTAGATATGCTTATTTTATATTCCGCCCGGCACCTTGTCAATGCTCCGTCGGCTCAGCATGCAATTGTTAACAGTCAATGAGCAATATGTTAACTATGACTGATGCTGCTTGCGTTTCTAAATTTTATATACTATCATATACGCAGATATTGTATAGACATGTTGCAGTATAAGTGATTTTTTCTCAAAGGAGGTATAAAAATGAATAAACGCGTCAAAATTTTTGTCGGAGCTTTGGCTGCCGTGCTCGTATTGTCCGCGTCCGTGGCATACGCTTTGTCGGCAGAGCCCGAAAGTGCGGCGATAAGCGGCGGAGAGCAGCAGGTATCGGACACCGTTTCGGTCTGCGAGAGATCTGTTCCGCTCACAGAAGCGCTGCCGGCTCCGGCCGACACCGCCGATCACGGCTTTTCCGTCACGGAGCTTACATCCGAAAGCACGCAGGCAGCGGGAAACACTATGGTAGACCGCGATGCAGCCATTTCGGTCGCGGCGAAGCACCTGGAGGCAATGACATCTTCCGCTCCGAGCTCGGTAAACGCCGTCCTTGCAAGCTTTACGGATAACGAGTCGGCCTCCATTAACGAAAGCGGCAGGGCGCTCCGAAATGCGCCCGCATGGGTTATAACATTCAGCGACGTTACTCTTGCCGCTCAGGGTCACGGCGGAGACATTCTCGCCGATTCGACCATGGTCATCGACGCATACTCGGGAGAGCTTCTTGAGGTCATATCCTACGGCGTATAATAAATAAATGAACAGCAAATAAACGAATAGCTCACCGCAAAATCTGAACAGCACCCCATCTGTTAGATATTATATCATATCTGTCTAACAAATGGGGTGCTGTTCACTGCGGTGAGCTGTTTTATTATTGAGTCAATATTTACTCAATGGATATCATGTAGTAGTAAACAGGCTGGCCGCCGTTTACGACCGTGACCTCAGCGTCGGGGAAGGCTTTCTCGAGCGCTTTTGCCGTGGTCTCCGCTTCCTCACCGCTCACATCCTCGCCGTAGTAAACGGTGATGATCTCGGGCTCAAGCTCGTCGAACGCCTCGGACATCTTATCCAGCATTGCGGGCATCTCGGTAAAGCTGCCGATGAGCTTACCGTCCAGGAGCGCGAGGTATTCGCCCGCGTGGATGGCGTAGCCGTCAAAATCCGAGTCGCGTGCGGCATAGGTGACCTGGGCTGTGTGAACATCCGAAAGTGACTCGGTGAGCGTCTCAACGATGTCGGAAACCTCGCTTTCTGGGTCGAAGTTGAGCATCGCGGTTATTCCCTGGGGAATCGTCTTTGTCGGGATAACGACAACCGTCTTATCCTCGCAAAGGGGGATGCTCTGCTCGGCTGCCATTATTATATTCTTATTATTGGGCAGAACGAACACGACCTCCGACGGGGTGCGGTTTATTTCCTTTATGATATCTGCGGTCGAGGGGTTCATGGTCTGGCCGCCGGTTACGATGGTGTCGGCTCCGAGCTCCTTGAAAAGCTTTGCAATACCCTCGCCGGCGCAGACAGCGACTATGCCGTAGCGCTTTGTCGGAGCGGCGTGCTGCTCCTCGGCATTCTCAAGCTCCTGCTCTACCTTTTCAAGATCATCGGTCGTCTGTGCCTTGCGGCCTGCCATTATATCGTCATACTGCGTGCGCATATTTTCGATCTTGGCAAGCTCCAGCGTACCGTACTGCTGGCTCTTCGTGAGCGCCTCGCCGGGGATGTTCGTATGGACATGCACCTTGAACGCCTCGTCGTCTTCGCCGATAACAAGGCAGTCGCCGATGCTGGAAAGATAGGCACGCAGCGGCGTGAGGTCAATATTCGGCTCGTGCTTGCGAACTATATACACGGTATCGAATGCGTAGGTTATCTCATCTGTTCCGAACATGTCGAACGCGTTATTTTCGTTTGCGATAACGCCCGCCTGAACAGCAGCCGTAGGAGCCTTGACCTCGCCGCGCAGACATGCGAGCATGGCGGTGAAAATGACTATATAGCCCTTGCCGCCGGCATCGACGACTCCGGCCTTCTGCAGGACGGGATTCTGATTGACGGTGTTTTCAAGCGCTTCGCTGCCTATCCTGAGCGCGGTCTCAAGCAGCTCCTCAATATCCGTGCCTTTTTTGGCATACTCGACGGCAGCGGCCGACGCCATACGCGCAACGGTCAGTATCGTGCCCTCGGCGGGCTTCATGACCGCCTTGTATGCAGCGTCGACACCGTCCTCCATGGCGGCCGCGAATTCCTTCGCGCCGACGGTCTCCATGCCCTTGAGCCTGCGGGATATTCCGCGGAACAGAAGCGACAAGATAACGCCGGAGTTTCCGCGCGCGCCGCGCAGGAGAGCGCCGGCAACGCAGTCGGCAACGGCATCCACCGCGTAAAATTCTTTCTTTCTCAGCTGGGCTGCGGCCTCGTTCATCGTAAGGCTCATATTCGTACCCGTATCACCGTCGGGAACAGGGAAAACGTTAAGCTCGTTTATCTGCTGAGTATTTTCAGCAAGCGCGGCGTCAGCGCAAAGGATCATGTCCTTAAACACCGCGGCGTCTAAATATTCTCTCAAATCAAAAGCACCTCCGGGAGGGATTATCTCTGTAATTAACCGACGATGACAGTGTCGACATAAACATCGACGCTCTTAACGGGAACGCCCGTAGCCTTTGCGACCTTGTAGCGCACTTCCTTTATAATGCTGCGGCACACGGCGCTTATATTGACGCCGTTGTCAACGCCGATGTGCAGCTCAAGCGAAAGCGTACCATCGTCATTAAGATGTGTCATGACGCCCTTTGACATTGATTCGCGTCTTAGAAGCTGGAGCGGGCCGCCTTCCTTACTGCGTCCTGCCATACCCTTAACGCCGAAGCAGCTCGTCGCAGCAGCGCCGGCAATATTCGTAAAGACCTCACTGGTGATGCTTATACTTCCAAGCTCATTGCTGATATTCACCATATCGAAAGGCTCCTTTCATCAAAATGCGCGCAATTATAAAATTGCTATAATAGTATAATACACCGCTTCAAAAAGTACAAGCAATAATTTGATGTTTACATCGCATTTTTTTAGTGTTAAACTCAAAGCACAAAATATAATGTATATTTATTAGAATTCCATTAGTTTTGGGAGGAAAAGATATGACAAGAAAGTACAAGACGATGGACGGCAACGAGGCGG
>CALBGG010000101.1 GCA_937893605.1 uncultured Clostridia bacterium | reverse complement strand
AAAAGCGCCCGACTTTCGTCGGGCGCTCAGCTTGTCAAAAAAGTTCAAAGCGAACTTTTTTGACCGCGCTAATGCCGCCGGCCATTTTGAATCCTTCAAAATGGCGCTTCGCAAAAAGCCTTGAAAGACAAGGCTTTTTATGTGTCGGCAGATCAAATTCGAACCGGGCGCCTGCAAAATTTGCGCTGCGCTTACGTTACGCGAAAGCTTATGGCTTCTGCCATTGTCTCGACACCGGGCAACTGCAGTATACGTATAGGTACAGCCTTAATCCGCTACTGAAAAAGAATCCCAAACGGTTACGAAGCTCTCGCCGAAGCTGCCGGAGCCGACAAATTCCTCGGCGGTTTGAACGGGGAATTGCAGCACGCTGTATTGGTGAACGTAGTTCGCGTCGGAGGCGATGTAAAGCTCATCGGTTTCCGTTGCGCCGCTTCGTGTTCCGTAGGCGATGTAGCCGCGCTGGTTTTCGGAGTCCGCCGGCATGGAAAAGCTTCCGAGTATGCCGAGCGCGCTCGTTCCGAAAAAGCTGCTGCTGATGCTGCCGGTACCCGAGCCGTCGAGCTTATAGTAAGGCGATACCATCGTCGTGTCGCCATCGTCATACAGCACGCGGCCGGTGACCTCTCCCTCGGGCGACCAGTCGAGCCGTGCGCCGTAGCGCATATAATAAGGTATAACGCGCAGGAGCTCCGTGCCGCACGAGTGCGCGCCGTGCCACTCAAAGTGGGTGAATACGCGGTAGCGTGTGCCGGACTCATCGAGCTTCACGGCGACGGTCATGAGCGTTACTCCGCTGCCGTTGTCAAACTGATCTCCGTCGTTGGTATAGACTGCGGTGAAGCCCCTGCACAGCTCAACATCCTCATCGCTGAGATCGCTCAGCGCCCGTTCGGGATAGCCGGCCTCGAGAAGCTCGCGGCGAAGCTCTGTCGTCCGTGTCTCCTGCTCGGGCTGCCACTGCATCGGCAGGCGCTGGAGGAACAGAAAGCCGCAGGCAACGCCGACAACGATGAGTGAAAATATCGTGATGCACAGCGACTTATCGGACAAGCGCACAGGAGAGGGGTGCACGGCGTAGCTTGCCTCATCAAGCTCGCGTGCAAGCTTTGCAAGGCTGCGCAGGATGAATATGAAGCCGATCACAAGACCCGCGACGAGGATGAGCCCCTCGAACTTCACAAGTGCCAGTGCGCACACGACGGCATACCAGATGATAAGTGCCGTCGCGCCCCCGGCGTGCGGCTCGAGCAAAGCGCGCCTTTGCGTTGCGAGTATGCCCTTGCGCAGGCAGATGATAAGCACGAAAACGAGAGCCACGCTCACCGAAGCGGTGATATCTGCCGCGCCGGAGGACGTGAATGTGCTGTGATAGACGGTGGCGGCGATAATGCACTGCGCAGCGACGGAAACACAGCGCACGGCCGAGATAACAAAGCATGCCTTGAACCAGCCGTTCTCGCCGCGAAGACGGCGAAAGCCCAGCAGCAGGAGCACAACGCCGATCATCGGCAGGATATAGCCGAGTGCGAGAATATCAAGCGTTATCGTGCTCAGCGCAAGGCCGGCAATGATGAGGTCAAAGGCCGTTTTCCCGGCGGAAACGCGGTCTACCACGTCATCGGGCGGAAGAGAATCGAGGCTGTCCTCTATCAGACGGTCGAGCCCGTCAAATTCATTGCCTGCCATAGCCTTCACCTCCCAAAAAATCTCTGAGCTTTTTGCGTATGCGGTACAGCCGCCCCTCGGCAGCGCGCTCTGTCATGCCCAGCTCGGCCGCGATCTGGCTCATCGGCTGCATGTAGTAATATTTTCGGTAAAACAGTGCTCTGTCGGAATAGCTGAGTGCTTTCAGCGCTCGTGCGAGCGCGTCTCTCCGCTCGGCAAACAGCAGCTGCTCCTCCGGCGTTGGCGCAGGGTCGGACATATCCTCGCGCAAGGCCTCATCGGCGTCTTTTTTGCAGCGCCTGGCGATGTTCAGCGCCGTGTTGCGCGCAATCGCAGTGAGCCATGCGCCGAGGCTGCCGCGCTCGGGGTCAAACTGTGCAAACCTTTCCAAAACACGCATATACACCTCCGAAACGCAGTCGGAAACAGCCGCGTCGCTGCCCAAAATCGGCGCCGCGACATATCGAAGAAGAGCACCGTAGTGCTTTTGCAGCTCTGTCATACCGCGCTCGTCGCTCTTCGCGATGAGCTCCATTATTTCGCGCTCGTCCACGGCTCCGCCTCCCCATAGTTTTCTCTCTTACTCCATTATACACGCCGCCGCCCGAAATCCCACACATTTTTAGTGGCGAATTAAGGCTTCTACCGATACATATATTGCGCTTGCCCGGTATCGAGAATGCCGGCAAAACCGGAAATCTGCCGTTTCCGTAGGTGCGGTGTTGGGGGCGGCAGTTTCGTAGTTTTGTCGGTACTTTCGATACCGGGCAAGCGCAATAAACGTATAAGCACAGCCTTAATTCGCCACTAAAAAAACGCGGTATGGTTTTTCCATACCGCGTTTTTTCAAGCTTTTCAGGCTTACTCCGCTTTGATAGCCTCTGCGGGGCACTGTGCTGCGCAAGCACCGCACTCAATGCACTTGCTGGGATCGATCTCATAGTGAAGATCGCCCATAGAGATAGCTTCAGCGGGGCACTGTGCTGCACATGAGCCGCAGGACAGGCACTCGTCGGTAATTACAAAAGCCATGATGTAACCTCCATATGTTTTGTTCGCTCAATAGGAATTCAGGTCTTACCTATGTCTTGCAAGTGCATTGTAACACATATTTTAAAAAATGCAAATGTAAATTGAAGTTTATAACTATAAATTTTGCAATTTGGTAATAATCCTGTATACGACAGTATCGGCACTGCCGATGTATTAATATGTGTACGAGGGGGAGAGACCTTGAAAAACAACGAAAAATTCACAGAAAAGGCCGAGGGCGCGATCGAGCAGGCGAGACTTGCCGCGTTCGGCCTCGGCCACAGCTATGTCGGCACCGAGCATCTGCTTTTGGGTATCCTGCGCGAAAAGGCCGGACTCGGCGCGCGAATATTGCGTGACCGGGGTATAAACGAGCACAGGCTCAAGGATGCGGTGAGCCGTCAAAGCGGCACCGGCGAGCCCGGCGCTCCGACGCAGGGGCTTACAAAGCGCGCCTGGCAGGCGATAGAAAAGGCGGCCTCTGACGCCGCACGTCTCGGGCACAGCTATATAGGCACCGAGCACCTGCTTCTGGGCATACTCCGCCAGCCGGACTGCGGCGGCGCAAGGGCGCTGACCGCCGCGGGGCTGAGCCTTAACGATATATATACCGACATTCTCGCCGTTTTCGGCGCGGGCTCGTTCAAGCCGCGCTCTCAGCAGCAGCCCGTGCAGCCGAAGGCCGCGGTCAGGCACAGCGAAACGCGCATCCTGGATCTGTACAGCCGCGACCTTACGCAGATAGCCGCCGCCGGGGGCTTCGACCCCGTCATCGGCCGCGAGGCGGAGATACGACGCAGCGTGCAGATACTCTCGCGCCGCAGCAAGAATAACCCCGTTCTCATCGGCGAACCGGGCGTGGGCAAGACTGCCGTCGCCGAGGGCATAGCGTCATATATAGCAAGCTCCGACGCGCCCGAAAGCATGGCAGGAAAGCGCCTTGTCGCGCTCGATCTTCCGGCGCTTCTGGCGGGAACAAAGTACCGCGGCGACTTCGAGGAGCGTGTCAAGGCGGTGCTCAAGGACGTGAAAAAAGCCGGCGACGTCATACTTTTCGTCGATGAGCTGCACACCATGATCGGCGCGGGCAGCGCCGAGGGCGCGATAGACGCGGCAAATATACTAAAGCCCGCGCTCGGCCGCGGCGAGGTGCAGATGATCGGCGCGACGACGCCCGAGGAATACCGCCGCCACATAGAAAAGGACGCGGCGCTCGAGCGCAGGTTTCAGCCGGTGAAGATCACGGAGCCGACGAGGGAAAACAGCCTTTTGATGCTCGGCGGTGTGCGCACGAGCCTTGAAAAGCACCACAGAGTAAAAATATCCGACGCTGCGCTCACGGCGGCGGTCGACCTCTCAGCGCGGTATATAAACGACCGCTTTCTGCCGGATAAGGCCATCGACCTCATCGACGAGGCGGCGGCGCACATACGCGTTTCCGGCGGCGGGCTCGTCACGGCCGAGGACATTGCGGAGGTTGTCTCCGTGTGGACGGGCATCCCCGTGGCAAACCTCAGTGCCGATGAGACAAAGCGCCTTAAAAACATGGAAAGCGTCCTGCACCGCCGCGTGATAGGCCAGAATGAGGCCGTGACCGCCGTGGCGCGCGCTATCCGCCGCGGACGTGTGGGGCTTTCCGACCCCGGCCGCCCGATAGGGAGCTTTCTGTTCCTCGGACCGACGGGCGTGGGAAAAACGGAGCTATGCCGCGCCCTCGCCGAGGCCGTGTTCGGTGCGTCCGATGCAATGATACGCCTTGACATGTCCGAGTATATGGAAAAGCACGCCGTCAGCAAGCTCATCGGCTCGCCTCCCGGCTATGTCGGCTATGAGGAGGGCGGTCAGCTCACCGAGCGCGTACGGCGCAAGCCGTGGTCGGTCGTTCTGTTCGACGAGATCGAAAAGGCGCACGAGGACGTGTGGAGTATCCTGCTTCAGATCATGGACGACGGCAGACTCACAGATTCCATGGGACGTGTCGTCAGCTTTCGCAACACCGTCATCGTCATGACCTCGAATGTCGGCGCGAAGGCCATAAGCGACGGACGGCCGAAACTCGGTTTTGCGCCCGACGGCGGCGACGGGAGCGCTGTGATGCGCTCGCGGATAAACGAGGAGCTGCGCCGGACCTTTAAGCCCGAATTTTTAAACCGCATCGACGAGACAATAGTATTCCGCCGCCTGAGCAAAGCCGAGATGCACAGCATAGCCGAGCGCATGCTGCTTTCCGTTGCCGAGCGCTTTAAGGCGCTGGGAATGACGCTCACAGTGCCCGACGCGGCGGTCGATTATCTTGCCGAGCGCGGCTATGACGAAAGGTACGGAGCGCGACCTCTGCGCCGCGCGATACGCAGTATGATAGAGGACAGAGCCGCCGAACTCATACTCTCGGGCAGTCTCGGCCGCGGCGACTCCGTCCGGGCGCTGCTCGACGGAGACCAATTGGTTTTGACAAAGGCCGAGCTTTAAGATATAATGCTTCCGTATTTCTTGTGGAGGCAAAGCTATGGAAAAGCAGGAATATCTCAAGCTCGTAAACTCTCGCTGCGAGTATAATAAGCATAATCATATCTACACGACCGATATAGGCCCGGACTTCTCCGTCGTGGAGGCCGAGCTGCGCCCGGAATCGCTCAATCCCCTGGGCATGGCGCACGGCGGCTTTGTCTATTCCCTGTGCGACGTTGCGGCCGGAGTTGTGATCGGTCAGCGCGCCAGGACATTCGTTACACTAAGCGGAAACCTTTATTTCATGCGCCCGGGCAAGGGCAAAAGGCTGCGCTGCGAGGGGAAGATTATAAAGCCCGGCCGCACCGTAAACGTCGTCGAGACCTGCGTTTTTGACGATAACGGAACGCTTACAGCCAAGGGTAC
>CALBGG010000100.1 GCA_937893605.1 uncultured Clostridia bacterium | reverse complement strand
AGCCCCACGGGCTATATGCACGTCGGCAATCTGCGCACGGCGCTGTACACCTGGCTGATCGCACGTCACAACGGCGGAAAGTTCATTCTGCGCATCGAGGACACCGATCAGGAGCGCTACGTTGAGGGCGCTGTTGACGTTATCTACCGCACGATGGCGCAGTGCGGCCTTGACCACGATGAGGGACCCGACGTCGGCGGCCCAGTGGGCCCTTATGTTCAGACCGAGCGCCGCTCTCTTTACGGCAAATACGCCGAGCTTCTCATCGAAAAGGGTCACGCCTACCGCTGCTTCTGCGAAAAGCAGGAGGAGACGGAGGGCTTTGAAAAGGCAGCCGATCCCTGCCGAAGCTTGAGCCGCGCAGAGAGCGACAGGCGCGCTGCACACGGCGAGCCCTATGTCGTCCGCCAGAGGATACCCGAGGAGGGCAGCACGACCTTCCACGACGAAATTTTCGGCGATATCACCGTCGAAAACTCAACGCTCGACGATCAGGTGCTCATAAAGCGCGACGGTCTGCCGACATATAACTTCGCAAACGTCGTCGACGACCACCTCATGGGCATAACGCACGTCGTGCGCGGCTCGGAGTATCTGTCGTCCTCGCCGAAGTATAATCTTCTTTACGAGGGCTTCGGCTGGGATGTGCCCGCCTATGTCCACTGCTCGCCGGTCATGCGCGATGCGCACAATAAGATGAGCAAGCGCCACGGCGATCCCTCGTATGAGGATCTCATCGCGCAGGGCTACCTCACCGACGCCGTCGTAAACTACGTTGCGCTGCTCGGCTGGAGCCCCGGCGGCGAGCGCGAAATATTCTCCCTGCGCGAAATGGCCGAGATCTTCGACATCAAGGGCATCTCCAAGTCCCCGGCCATATTCGATATAGAAAAGCTCAAATACTTTAACGCCGAATACATCCGCGCCATGAGCCCCGAGGCCTTTGCCAGGGCCGCAGAGCCCTTCATCCGCCGTGCGGTCAAGAATCCGGAGATCGACCCCGCCGCCGTCGCCGCGCTTTTGCAGCAGCGCACCGAGGTCCTGACCGACATTCCCGAAAAGCTCGATTTCTTCGACGAGCTGCCCGAGTACGACACGGCGCTTTATATCCACAAAAAGAGCAAGACCGACGAGGCCGGCTCTCTCGAGATGCTGCGCAAAATGCTGCCCGTGTTCGAATCGCTTCCCGAGTGGAGCGACGAGAGCATACTCGCCGCGATGACCGGCATGGCCGAAAAATGCGGGTGCAAAAACGCGAAGGTCATGTGGCCCGTGCGTATCGCCGCGGCCGGAAAGGCCGTGACGCCCGGCGGTGCGGTCGAGATATGCCGCATTCTCGGCAGGAACGAGACGCTCCGCCGCATACGCGTCGGCATCGAAAAGCTCGAAAAAGCCGTCGGATAATGCCGGATACGGGCTCGCTGCTCGCGCCGACGACGCCCGTCGAGCGGAAAAACAGGACGGCAGGTTTTTTCCTGCCGCCCCGGGTTTCAAAAAATCATAACACACCTTCTCAGTGAATGAAAACAAGCATGATGCCGGACAAAACGGCGGATATGAGCGCCATCATTTATTCCTCCTATAGCCGGCCTCGTCGCGGTACTCCGGGTGCTCCTTCAGGTAATCGTCGCGATCGCCGACGATGGTATAGTCGCACTTGCAGCCGTTTGCGCAGGTCGTCGTGCGAACGAGCCGCGCGTGGATGAGCTCCATCGCCGCGAAGTCCGGGTTGCACAGCGCCGGCATGACCTCCAGAAGCCCGTGGGCTTTGGCAAACTCCGCAGTCGGGCACTCGGTGAATTCGTAGTAGATCGGCTTATCCTTATCAAAGGGCGCGACGTTCATCTTGAAATCGCCCCACTTATCGCAGCGCTTTTTCGCGCTGCAGAACGCAAAGTGCATAAGACGCTTGAATATCGGCTTATTGCAGTCGACGAATTTCAGCTTGCGGAACGAGGGCAGGAACAGCTCGCCCTCCATTTCCTCGATCTCCTCAAGGCTCGTGACGCCGCGGCACACGACGTAGTAGGCCATCAGCGCCACGCAGTCATAGTTGCCGCCCGGACCGTTGTGGAAATTTTTCTTTCCGCCGAGATCCGTGCGCCAGCCGGAGATGAATTCGACATATTTTTTCTGCACGCGCTCCCAGACATCATCGCACTCCTCCGGCGGGTAGTGCAGCGCGATCTTTTCGAGCATCTGCGCCTTGCACGGCGCGGAGTATAAAACGTGGCAGCTGCGGTCAAATTCCAGCTCTTCGTCTTTCATTGTCCGACCTCCGTTTATTGGTTAGCGCTTGCTAACCGAGTTAACGGCTTTATTATAGTAAGGCGCGCCGCGCTTGTCAAGCAACAACAAAGCCCCGGAGATCATCCGGGGCTTTGCCGCAAAGTGTGCATAAAGTGTGCATAAAGTGAAGATAAAAGGAGTATAGCTACATAAACTTTGCTAAGGTAAAGGGAAGGGTTCGGCCCTGCGCCGGTCGGGCGCGGAGCCGGCATCACACAGAGCGAAGACCTGACCGCCCTGCGGACAAAGAAGATACATATGGGGGTTACGATATGCATTTTACCCGATTCATGCGCCTTCGTCCGCTCCAAAAAGACATTCCTATGCTCCAAATAGGTTTTAGCGCCTCTGAAAAGTCGCCACTGAAAATTCATGCAAAGCGGTGAGGTATGCCGTGCGGTCGAGCATGTAGCTCAGACCGTGTCCGGCGCGGGGAACGATGAGCAGGCGCTTATGCTGCGCGGCGCTGGCCTCGTAGTTTTCGCGGCTCATGCGGCAGGGCACGAAGCGGTCGTCGTCTCCGTGGATAAGCAGTACGGGGATCGTGCTGCGGCGCAGAGCATCGGGCGCGGAGGCGGAGCTCAGGTCAAAGCCGCAGAAAAGCCTTGCGCCGAAGCGTGCGAGGGCGTAAATGAGCCGTGCCGCAGGAACATGATGCTCGCGCAGAACGGATATGATGATATCCTTCGGCGAGGTGTAGCCGCAGTCGGCAACGATGCCTGAAACGCTCTTCGGAAGCGGCAGGTCGGAGGCCATGAGCACCGTCGCCGCGCCCATGGAGATGCCGTAGAGGTATATCTTCACGTCGCTGCCGAAGCGCTCGGCGGCGTAATTTGCCCAGTAAAGGCAGTCAAAGCGTTCGTTTATGCCGAAGGAGAGGTATTTGCCCTCGCTCTCGCCGTGGGCGCGCTGATCGACGAGCAGGACGTTGAAGCCGCCGTCGAGCCCCTCGCGCAGTCCGCCGCAGAAATCGCGCTCGGCCGCGCTTTTGTAGCCGTGCATCATTATCTGCACCGGCGCTTTGGGGTCTGACGCGGCGTAGAGCTTCGCATGCAGGCGCAGCCCGTCGAAGGACGTGATGAAAACATCCTCGTAGGGAACGGAGAGCGCCGCGCGGATCATTTTTTCAGACTTCTCGCGGTATGGGTTATACTGCTCGTCGTCGGGCATGAAGAAAATATCCTCCTCACGGCGCGGCGGAACGCGGCAGCCGAAAAGCACCGCTATATAGGACACCGCGAGCGCAAGTGCGCCCGCCGCGGCGGGAATCATCAGAAGCTTCATGCGATAAGCCCCAAAACGTGCTGCATCGCGATGGCGACGCCCGTTATGCCAAGCCAGCAGCAGAAGCCCAGAAGCAGGGGCTTGCCGCCGGTTTTTATGAGCTTGACGGGGTTCGTGTTCAGGCCGATGGCCGCCATGGCCAGGACGATCATGAACTTGCTCAGCTCCTTGAGCGGCGTGAACACGCTCGCATCGACGCCGAGCGACTGCGCCATGGTCGTAACGACCGAGGCGAGGATGAAATAGAGGATGAACATCGGGAAAACGCTCTTTATGCTGAGCTTTTTGCCCGACTCTCCGGCCGACTTTTTCGACTGTATGAGCGCGAGCACGAGGGTTATGGGAATTATGGCGAGCGTTCGCGTGAGCTTGACGG
>CALBGG010000099.1 GCA_937893605.1 uncultured Clostridia bacterium | reverse complement strand
ATCTCTTTATTCGCAATGCCGACGCCGAAGGTGTTGCGGCCGGGACGTGTGGTGAAGTCCTCGTTTGCCTCGAAGTCGGAAAAGCCGATCTGCTTGAAGAAATCCTCGAGGTTTGCCGGACCCTCACGGTAGCGCTCGGGGTCGGCGACGTTGCCCGCGGCAAGGCACATTGCCATGGTGACCGTGGCAAGATCCTGCCTGTAGCGGTACGCCGTGTCGGTGAAGTAGCCGTCACTGTAGGTGAACGGGCACGGGTGATCCGTTTCGGAGTCATCATGTCCGGCGTTGAACATGATGCTGCCTGTGATGGTCTCATAGCTCTCCCCTGCCGCCAATGCCGAAACAGGCACAAGCGAGACGAGCAGCATGAGCACCAGCACGATGCTGAGTGTTCTTTTCATTTTCTTCCTCCATATTTATATTGATTCTTCCTTTTCGATCATTGCAAACATGAGCGTCAGAAGTCCAAGCTCCGGGAACGGACAGAATATGCCCGGGTTTGTCATGCTCATCATGAGTATGCCGATGTAAGCCAGAGCGAATGCGCATATGCCCGCATTTTCTCTGCCCTGCCACAGCATTTTAATGCGCTTTATAAGCATCCAGCCGTAGGCCGCGACGCCTGCAAGCCCCATTGAGCTTATGACCTGAATGACGGCATTGTGGTAAAACACAAGGCTGCCTGGAACATAGGCCTTGAATATTCCGATATCCTTCGTGCTGCCGATGCCTATGCCGAATATGGGGTGGCTCAGGAAATTGCTTATGCCTCGTTTTATAAACTCTATGCGCGTTTTATCACCGGCAGCGGCATTTTTTATGCGTGCTGCGTACAGCTCGGGCAGGATAACAACAGCCGCCGCCACTGCCAGCAGCGCGGCGCATCCGAACAGCCGATTATACAGTCTGCGGCTTTTTTTGTTGGTAATGTAAATGTATATAACGCACATAACAAGCAGCACCGAGCCGAACAGCAGGCCGCTGCGCGAGCCGGTCATAATCATGGCAGCATACATAAGCGCCATGCCGATAAGATAGAGGTTGCTGCGCTTTGCGAGCACGCATGTCATTGGCATGCACATAAGAAACATTGTCGTTAAATAGTTGCGCGGCTTATAAAACAGTACTCCGCCCTTCTCGGTGAACTCATCGAAGTTTTGAGCATAGAAGCTGAATATAGCAACAACAAACAGTATTCCGGCAGCGTAGACGATCTGAGCCAGGCGTTCAATTCTGTCATAATCGCGTTTATTTTCAAGCCGGGTGCGGAACAGAACATAAAATGCAAGCTGCCCGAGTCCGAGAGCGACCATATAGTACACGCTGATGGGTTTTAAATAGTCCTGCATGGATACAACGCCTATTCCTCCGATAATAAGCGCTGCCGACACTGCGGAAAGAGGATACAGAAGCTTTCCGGCTTTAATCGGACGCCGGTAATATATGAGGTTAAATATAAACGCCAGCGTGAATGGAACAATTGCGTACATCATGTACGGCACAAGCTGCGAATAATTTCTGTAGTATTCGACAGAAATCTGCAAAATGAAGCAAATGGGAGCAACAGTCGACAGCATGTCGTCACAGAATATGAGCATAATGACCGCAATGAACACAAAAAGACACATGCACACAAATGATGTATGCGTCACCGTTGCGGCAGAGGCCATTATCAGCAGCACCGGCAGATAGTATTTACTGTTCCATGCTGCGTTCGATGCAGCCTGCCCTTTTTTGAAAAGTGTTCTAAGCATGTGTACCTCTTTGGTTTTCAAATATGCCTACGAGCTTGGCGTAAAGCTCATCGGGCTTAACCGGCTTGAGAATATATCCCGAAAAGTCACTGAGTGCGCCTCCCTGCTCGTTTATGAAAGCGTCGGCCGTCATCGCAAGTATGGGCACGACGGGGCTGCACCGCTTGCCGGAGGCGCGGATGCGCGACGCGGCCTCGATGCCGTTCATCTCCGGCATCTGGATGTCCATGAGAATGCAGTCGTAATAATAATCGGGCTTCGAGCGGAAAAGCTCCACCGCTTCCCTTCCGTTTTCCGCACAGTCTACCACAGCGCCGTGCCGCTCGAGAAGGCGGCAGGTTATTGTAGTGTTTATCGCAACATCGTCAACGACCATGATGCGGCGCCCGTTTATCGCCGAGCAGTCGACGCTTGCAGTTTCCTTGACCGCGGCCGCGCCGAGCGAATACGGGATATCGACATAAAACGTCGTTCCGGCACCGAGGCAGCTCTTTACCGATATCGTGCCGCCCTGGAGGTCAATCATGCTTTTGCATATGGCCATGCCCAGGCCGCTTCCGGCCGCTCTGCCGCCGTTTGCGCTCTGCTCCTGAGTATACGGCTCGAAGAGATGGCCGATGAATTCCTCACTTATTCCGACGCCGGTGTCGGACACCTCAAGGTGAAGTATAGACGATTTTTCGCTCATCATCTTCTGCGAAGCAAGAAGCCTTACGCTGCCGCCCGCCTTTGTAAACTTGTTGGCGTTTGACAGCAGGTTATTAAGTATCTTGCGCAGCGAGAGCTCGTCGCCGAGAACATCGGGATGCTCGACTCCGTCGGTGTCCATGATAAATTTCACTCCCTTAGCGCTCATGGTCGCGCTGAATACGGAATAAACCTCGTCGAGCACGACGGAGATGTCGAAGGGCTTGGTGTTTATCTCGTACTTGCTGCTTTCGATCTTGCTCATATCCATGATGTTGTTGAGCAGGCTCAGAAGATACTGCGAGGCCTGGTCGATCTGGTTAAGATAATCGCGCAGCTCGTCATCGTGTCCCTCGCCGACCATCTCGCGTGCAAGGTATGTAAGTCCTGCTATGGAGTTCATGGGAGTGCGTATCTCATGCGACATATGCGAGAGGAACTCACCCTTTGCTCGGCTGGAGTCCTGCGCAAGCTCGACGGAGTTGCGCAGAAGAAGCTGCGCCTCGATATCCTGCGTTATGTCGGTAGCAACGCAAACATAGTGCGACTTTACGCCGCCCGTCACAATTGGCGAAAATGCGCATCTGAGCGTAATATCCCTGCCGTCGCCTGTCTTGAACGGGATATCGACCGTATATCCTCCGCTGCCGTCGGATGCCGACAGCGCGGACACTACTTTTTCGGCGGTTTCCCCGTCAACATTCTCCCGCAGGGTCTGCATTGCCGAACGCTCGGTAAAATAACCGGCCGGCAGTCCGAGCACTTTTTCTGTATTTGCGCTTACAAAGCAATATTTGCTCTCGCCCTTGGGCTTTATGAGAATGACATTCGGTATGAACGCCGTCATGCTCGAAAACAGATGCTCTCGCTCGGCGACCTGCTTATACAGCGCCGCATTTTTTATCGCGATGGACGCGATGGCCGAGACCGTGCTCAGGAAGGAGAAATCGGCATAGGTGTAGCCTTCGCCCTTTTCCTTTTCGGCAAGCAGCAGAAGTCCGACGACGCTGCCGCCGTCCTTAAGCGCACAGATGCAGGATATGCCGTAATCGGAGAAAAGCTCCTTTTCCGAGCCCCACATGGATCTGTACAGAGGATCGGCCTCAAATTCCTTTATTATTATATGGTTTCTGCCCGAATCATCCTCCTCAAAGTATTTGACGCATGGATGATCGGCCGCGATGGTGAATGCTGTCGGCTTTAATGGCATAGCGCTGCACACTGGAACATACTTCCCGTTTTGCAGCAGACAGATGTAAAGCTGATTTACATGTATTTCGTTTTTTATGACCTTGACGGTCTGACGCAGTATGCTGTCAATATCAAGCGTCTTGGAAACGCTGTCGCTGTACTGCTTTATTCGGCTTCCCTGGCGCTCCTCATCGGAAAAAATGGAATATAAAAGCTTTCTGAATGCGGATATCGCGGCGAAAAGGATTATGGCAAGGAACAGGAATGCCTCTATCTCCGGGCTTCCGAGATGTCCGCCGACCTTTTTGAACAGCGAGACTATCTTTTCAAAAAACAGCGCGGCTACTCCGACGCACATCGCCGCCGAGACGAGCATGAGTATGCTGCTCGAGATAACGGGCGTTGTGTTGAACATTCTGCGCTTATAAAGCGAACGGATAAACAAAACGGCAAATGCAAGGCCGAACAGCGTATCCCATGGGAAGGTATTTCCCGGGAGTATCTGAACGATGTTGCCGATAGCCATGAGAAAGCAGCCTATTATGAGCTCGGCAACGCCGGGAGCTTTTTTGCCCTTGGTTGCAAGTATTCTGCGGAAAAGCTTCAGAATGGAGCCGACGATGAGCATGAAAAACACAGTCGGTATGCCGATCTTCCAGTCCATCGTATAGGTGTAGACCGCCATGCCGTTTCCGTCGACGGAAAGCTTCGGCGGCGCAAGGAAAAAGCCGGTCGCAGAGATTATCAGAATTATGATCGTACCGAAAAACCAGACCATCCGCTCAAGGCTGTTTTTTACGTTTGCAAACTGATAAACATAGTTATAGACCAGAAATGCTATGGAAAACAGCGCCAGCAGCGAAACATAATACCAGAACTCGTAGCTCGGGAAAACGTTCAGACGCATGAACACCGTTCCGCCCGTCCACAGCACGAGGTCGCCGAGCAGCACGAGCCATGCTCGCATCTCGCGGCTGCGCTCTGCCGCGCAGAAGGCGACGAACATCAGGGCAAAGCACAAAAACGCCGTGATATTCACATATATATAGGATACGTTCATGCTCTCTCCTCCGTGCGCTGCGCGGTTTTGGCTCCGCCGAGCATTGCCTTGAGCCACAGCGGGTCCGGGTTTATTCGGCTCATTTTTATCCCCTGCTTTTCCTCAAAGCTCTCTATCGTTTTATACGGCAGAATG
This sequence comes from uncultured Clostridia bacterium, assembly GCA_937893605.1. Classification (GTDB taxonomy): domain Bacteria; phylum Bacillota; class Clostridia; order Oscillospirales; family Oscillospiraceae; genus F23-B02. The sequence continues at coordinate 1,877 of CALBGG010000099.1, read as the reverse complement.
CTTATTTGCAGAGGCTCTATGTTAAGAAGCTTTTTAAGATCCTTATAGTCACTGTCAAAATATCTGAAGTAGACCGACAGATGCTCTGTGAGCACCTGCTTTGTGACAACGTCGTTTGCGCGCGCCTCGGGCGTTACCTCGAGGTATATATGCAGAAACGGCGTATTGTCTTCGTCATATTCCTTTGCCGCTATCCAGTTGCCTATGCCGAGCTTTGACATACGGATAACCTCGGCGATGGATTTTTCGGTTATGCGCGTAAAGCCCGCTATATCAATAACGGTCGGGATACGGTCAACATAGGTAAAGCGCGGAACGCCGGTCACCTTATCGATCTCGGTGCATCTGTACACATCACCGATGCGGTAGCGCATGAACGCGCCGCCGTGCAGCACGCTTATGACGATCTCATACTTTGCGCCGGTGTGCACCTCGTCCATGAAGCAGGTAAGCGGCATATAGCTCGGATCGGCAAGATTTCTCAGCATCTCGCCCTCCGGGATAAATTCGTAAAAGCAGGAGTCGGGAAAAAGCACCATTCCGCGCTGCTCCCATGTGTCGCAGCCGACGCAGGTCGATTCCGTTCCCGCCGCGACCTCGACGGGCGTTACGCCCCATGCATCGGCGAGTTTGTCGCGATAGCACTTACCGTCGGTTCCGGTGCAGGCAAAGCCAGTTATACGGAAAAGGTCGACGGGGCGTATCTTTCTGTGCTCCTTGCGGCAGTTATACTTTGCCTTTATATATCGTGCGGCAATGACCGGGGATATCTGCACACCCCCGCCGCCTCCGGCCGAGGATATCTGCTTATCGAAATTTTCGGTTATGTAATTTGCAACACTGCCCATGGCAAAGAAATAGTCGATGCCGCCGTTGAAGGCCATTTTGAAGCCCTTTTTAATGCGCTGACTGAAGCTGAGGTCGGAATACTCGTCGCTGTCGGGCAGCCATTCAAAGCGTATCTCCTCATTCATGAGGCTCGGGATAAGTCCCGTTTCATACGGAAGCGGCGCACCGCCGTACAGAAAGCGATGCCCGGGGCGGATATTGAAATCGGCTTTTCCGTGGCCGGAGACAAGCATCGCCATTGCCATTATATTGTGCTTATACGAATCAAGCATCCTGCGGGTATAGGGCGCGATCTTTATCGGGCGCAGGCCCCCCTCCCAGGTCGTTTCTATCCAGATGACCGGCGCTTCCGGCAGCAAGCCAGGATCTCGGCGAAACAGAATATCGGCATAGTCTTCATAGCTTGTCAGCGGCATGACACGCAGAAATTCCTCGATGCTTTCGGGCGCGTCAGCCTTATATACGCTCTTTCCCAGCTCGGACGCGCACCACAAATTTATCTGCTCCTGCATGAGACGGCGCTGAATGTACATGTATTCTTTTATATTGAGATCCAGATAGCCGCAGTATTCGTTCCAAAGCTGCTGCTTGCTGAATTTCCGCAGTTTCTGTTGAAAGGTCATATCTTCTGTCAAAAAATCCATCTTTTAAATGTCTTTTTTATCCCCTCTGGAGTCGGGATCAAAAAAGGCACGCGTGTTTTATACTCGTCGTAGCCGCCGATAGAGCGCGGAAAGAGCCACTTGTCCTCCAGCGCCGCAAGAAGAAGGTTGAGCGCCGCGTACACCGCGGCATCCGGCCACGGCAGTGCAAGTGCATAGTGGAGCGAGACATAAAGCCCCGCAAAAAACAGCACTCCCGGATGACGGCACAGAGCGTAAAAGCCCTTATCGTACACCCTGCGGCCGCATTCCTGACTTACATACGCATCCTTTACCGAAAATGAGCCGAAGAGAGCATACAGCAAAACGAGCAAAAAAGCCGCCGCGACAGCGCACCACGCAGCATCGGGGCTTTTAAAGCTAAGC
>CALBGG010000098.1 GCA_937893605.1 uncultured Clostridia bacterium | reverse complement strand
TGCACTCGGGGTATTTTTTATTCTTTTACTAACTCAAACTGATGCTCGCCGGTGAAGCTGTCGGAAAGGCCGCTGTCTATGTACACGGTCTTGAGCGCCGTAAGGGAGTCGAGTTCTGACCAGTCGGACACACCGCGGGTGCCTGTAAGGCGCAGTATTGTCAGTCCCGTGAAGTCGCTAAGGCCGTTTGTTGAATCAACGGTGCAGCGCACGAGCTCAAGCTCGGTTATCGCGCGCTCTCTGTCAAAAGCCTTGAAGAAGTTGCCGCTTAGATTGCAGTCATAAAGCTTAACGCTGCGCAGCGAGCTCATGTCCAGCACCTGCGCGATATCGCTCAGCGAGCAGTTGGAAAGCGCTACGCTTTGGATCTTGGTAAGCGGCTTGAACACCGAAAGATTCGTGCAGCTTGCGCCGATAAACGACGCATGAGTGAGCTCATGGCACTTGTTCAGGTCACCAAGCGAACCGACGGGATTATAGTCTGCGCTGATCCTGCGCAGCTCCGGCAGATTGCCGATACCAGTCAGGTCCGCTGCGCGGCTGCCGTTGAGGTTAAGGCTCGTTATCGAACAGGCCGGCATCGTATCGAGACTCGACAGGCTCTGATACTGAAGCCACAGCGTTTTAAGGCCTGTGAAATATGCGATGTCGGAAAGATCGTTCACGCTTCCGCGGCCGACTGTCTTCTCATTGCCCTGCCAATCGGTATAGGACGCTGTTTTGTCGCTTTGGCTGACCTGCCCTATGCCGGAGACCGGCTCATGCAGGCTGTACTCATCCCCGACGATATAAAGCTCCGTAAGCCCTTTAAGCTCGCCGACTGTGATATCACCCGTTTCATTGCCCGTATATTCTCGCGCGGCGTTTTCAAAAACAGTGCTTTTAAATTCGCATACCGTATCATCTGAAAGTGTTTCTATCTGCGTTGTCGGCGTAAGGAGTTTTTCGAGATATCCTGTGAAGTAGCCGACTATCAGAGCCGCCAAAACGAGGCCGAACACTGCGACGGCTATCGACCAGCGGGCGATCTTCCTGCCCTTTCCGGGCTTCTTCTTTTCCCTTTTCTCTTTCGTTTTCGGCGGAGCGGCCGGTATGGCTTTCTGCGTCTCTGTCGTCGGGCGCGGCGCCGAGTCGGCAAAATTTTCGCTGTTCAAAAGCGGCGCACTGTACAGCTTGTCGTAAAAATACTCTTCGCTGGGATAGGTATACTTCATAAGAGCAAAGATGTTGCCTATCTGAAGCTCCATGCCCGGCGTAAGCGCCGTATCCTCTATAAAAATATTAATTGTCTTTATCTTTTTAGACTGCGCATAGTGCATCTCCCGCCGGCAGTTATCCGAGCGCATATAGGCATTTGATATGAACGCAACCACAAGATGCGCATCGGCAAGGTGCGAAGCTATGCACTCCTGCCACTCGCTGCCGACCTCTATCCCCTCGTCGTACCAGATATTATAGCCGCGCCGGTGCATGTCGCTGATGATGGGCAGAACGGTATCGTCATCTGCATGCGCATAGCTTATGAATATATAAGGTTTATCGCCCTCATAGGGCTTAAAGTACTCAAAATTACTCATAATTCTCTCCTTCGTGACACAAGAATTATAGCCGTGTATTGGCATAAATGCAATTACAAATCTGTAAATAACTCCGCCCGCAGCAGGCGCATAAAACGAAAGGCAGGCCAGAGCGCCTGCAAAGGAGAATATCTATGGCGCAATTCACAAATCAGGCCAGCATCAGCTAAAACGGCGTGACCGTCAATTCAAATATAGCTGACGGGAGCCGAACGCCTGCCGATACCGCTGCAGCGCTTATAATTTCCGATACCTTTGATCCGATCCTCAGAGCGCCGATAAGCGTGACGCTCAACGGTGAAGCCCGGAGCGAGACAGGAAAGCACATCTGCAGCGCGGCAACAGGCGAGCATTCAACGATCGACGGCCGCGTGACGGTTCCCGCCGCGCCTGTGCTCTGGACGCGGCAGCCGGCCTTCGGACAGTTACGACGGGCGTTACGGTTCTGACCGTAACAGGCAGCATCTGGTGCTCGCGCAGCGCGTAAAACACCGGCCCGTCTTCTGGCAGGCCGGTGTTTTTCATTTTTTGATCTGCTTCTTTATCTCGGCAAGGGCTGTGTTGTTTTCTCTTGCAAGCCTTGCAAGGTCGTCGTACTCGGCCTTGCTGCGCTTAACGCCATAGCCCTCAGCGTTTTTTACGCGCACTGCGCCGTACTGCGTCTGCACGGTCTCGATGCTGCGGCTGAGACTGTAGCGGCCGCAGGTGTATTCACGCACGCCGATGGTGGTCGTGTGCTTAAAAATGCAGCGCAGCATTTCATCGCGCTGAGCCTCACGGCACATGCAGGTGAGCATCACTCCCGGCCTGCTTTTTTTCATACCGATATCGGTAAAATACACATCCAGCGCGCCGAGCCTGAACAGCTCCTCCATTGCAAATCCCAGCTCCTCGGGTGTCATATCGTCGAGATTGCAGGCAAGCTCAATGATCTGTTCCTTTTCATTCTCCGCATAGCCGAGCAGAACACGCACTACATTTGCGGTCTCAAAATTCTTTTTGCCCGTGCCGTAGCCGACACGTTCGACCGTGAGTACCGGCCTCGGAACAAAATCGGAGACAAAATGCTTTAAAAGCGCCGCACCGGTAGGGGTACACAGCTCTGACTTTATCTGACCGGAATATATCGGCACGCCACACAGAATCAGCTCCGTTGCCGGTGTGGGAACGGGCAGCACGCCGTGCGCGCATTTCACAAAGCCCGAACCGGCATTCACAGGCGAGGCAAGTATTTTTTCGGGTGCAAGCTCGTGCATGAGCTCGCACACGCTAAGCACATCCGCCAGTGCGTCAAGTGAGCCGACCTCGTGAAAATGTATGTTCTCTATCGGCTTGCCGTGAACCTTGCTTTCGGCTTCGGCGATGAGTGAATACACTGCTTTTGCGTTCCGCTTCACCTCATCGGCAAGCGGCACTGTGTCTATGAAATCCATAATCTCGGCGACGCTCGTGTGATGGTGATGATGCCGCACGGGCTCACCCTCCTCGTCACCGTTTATGAGCACCGTCACATGCGTTCCCATGATGCCGCACTTTGAATCCGGCTTGGCCGAGAGCACCGCCTTGCCGCCGAGAGCCTCGTTCATGCGATTGATGAAACCGTCACGGTCTGGATGCAGCTCCAAAAGCGCAGCCGTCAGCATATCTCCGGCGCAGCCCATGGCGCAGTCGATATACAAGGTCTTCATTTGCTCTCCTCCCTCACCTGCGGATCAAGCCTTATATGTCCGAAATACTTGGACAGCTCCGCTTTTATCGTTTCAAATTCGCTTTCCGCTCTTCCGTGCTGCTTTTCGGTAAATTGCAGCAGTGCGCCGCCGTCACGCAGGCGGACACGGAAGTCGGTAAATCCGAGAGAGAACAGATAGCTTTCGCTCTGCTCGACTGCCGTGAGCTTTTGTGCCGTTATCCTCTCGCCTGTCGGAATGCGCGTCGCAAGGCAGGCATAGGCAGGCTTGTCCCATGTAAACAGCCCCGCCTCGTGCGAGAGTATGCGCAGCTCGGCCTTTGTTATGCCGCACATGCGCAGCGGCGAGAGAATATTCTCCTCCGCGAGCACCCTCATGCCCGGGCGGTCGCCGCCGTCGTCGCTTGCGTTCGTGCCGTCGATGATCGTGTCATAGCCGTCGGCGCTCGCCGCTTTGCGGATAGCGCCCATGATGCGCTTTTTGCAGTAATAGCAGCGGTTTGCGGGATTTGCCGTGACCTCGTTAAACCTCAACACATCAACGCTTATCTCTTTAAGCGTTACGCCAAGCTCGAAAGCCAGCTTCCGTGCGTCCTCCTGCTCAAACTCCGGCTGGAACTGCGATTTGACATAGTACGGCTGCACATCCGCGCCGTTTTCCTTTGCGGCGTACAGCAGGTATGACGAGTCCGCACCGCCGGAAAATGCGAGCGCAATTTTGTTATGTTCGATAAAAAATTCTTTAAGCTCCATATCAGTCAAGATGGTTTATCACACTGGCAAGATAGCCCGCGCCGAAACCGTTGTCTATGTTTACTACCGACATACCGCTCGCGCAGGAGTTTAGCATGCTCAGTAGCGCCGCAACGCCGCCGAAGGATGCGCCGTAGCCCACGCTTGTGGGAACGGCTATGACAGGGCAGTCTGCAAGTCCGCCGATGACCGACGGCAGCGCTCCCTCCATGCCGGCAACGGCAATAATTACTCTTGCGCTCATGACGGTATCTATGTTTGCAAGCAGCCTGTGTATGCCCGAAACTCCGACATCGTACAGGCGCAGGACATCATTGCCGAGCGCTTCGGCGGTCATGGCAGCCTCCTCGGCAACGGAGATATCGCTCGTGCCGCCGGTGGCGATGACTATGCGCCCCTTGCCGCTCGGCTCGGGCATTTCGCCGATTATGCCGATGCGCGCCATGCTGTTGTATTCAAGCGGAAGCTCTGTCTTTATATACTCCGCTGCCTCTTCGGCCAGGCGGGTTATGAGCACGGTCTGCTGCTTGTTTTTAAGCATTGCCCTGGCGATGCCGAGAATATGCTCTTTAGCCTTGCCTTCGCCGTATATGACCTCGGGCACACCCTGGCGGATGCCTCGGTGGAAGTCAACCTTGGCATAGTCGCCAATCTCCTGAAACGGCTGCATTTTTAATTTAAGCGCCGCATCGTCGGGGCTGACGCTCCCGTCGGCGACGCGATTTAATAGTTCTGTAAGCTCGTGTTTATCCATCCGCTTCTCCTTTCGGAAGCCTCTGCACTCATTTTGCCGAAACTCATTTTACTGAAAAAAGGGCGGTAATTGCAGATTACCGCCCCTTTCACCCTGGTGCCGGTGGTGGGACTCGAACCCACACGGAGTCGCCCCCGGCGGATTTTGAATCCGCTACGTCTACCATTCCATCACACCGGCAAATTGAAACGAAAGTATTATAACCTATAAAAATGCATTATTCAAGTACGGCGTAAAAGAATTTGTGTAATTTTTTGTTCTCGGATTACAATTTTTTTGTCTTTCCCTCTACCATAATTGAAGATTGTATGTTACAATATTTCAATGTAAAATTATAAGAAAGAGGTCAAACCATGAAAAAGATACTCGTACTTGAAGACGAACCGAATATCCGCAGTTTTGTGGTCATCAACCTCCGCCGCAACGGATATGAGCCTATCGAGGCCGAAAACGGCATGACCGCTTTGGCTATGCTTGAAAAGAATCCCGACATCAGCCTTGCTCTTTTGGACGTTATGCTCCCTGATATAGACGGCTTTGAGGTCTGCCGACGCATCCGCGCCTCCGGCTCGAAGATAGGCATAATCATGCTGACCGCGAAAAGTCAGGAGATCGACAAGGTCACGGGACTTATGACGGGCGCCGACGACTATGTCACAAAGCCCTTCTCCCCAGCCGAGCTCACCGCCCGCGTCGATGCGCTCGTGCGCCGTCTCGGCAGCGACGCGGCCGATAAGCCCAGCTACGAGATATCCAGCGGGCCTTTCCTGCTCAACACACGCAACCGCACGCTTGAAAAGGACTGCAAGCGATTAAAGCTTACACAGATAGAATACCTGCTTATGAAGCTGTTCATGGAAAACCCCGGCAGGGCAATGTCGCGTGAGGATATACTCAAGGCTGTTTGGGGCGACGATTTTTCCGGCGAGCTGAAAACGGTTGACGTCAACATCCGCCGTCTGCGCCTTAAGATCGAGGCCGATCCCACGGAGCCCGAATTCCTCACGACCGTATGGGGCTTCGGCTACAAATGGGGCTATTAACGTTTATTATTTCCCGGGAAGTGTCCAATGTTTTTCAAAGAACTTAAGTGGCAGCTGCTTGCCTCAAGCATCGCGGCGGTCATTCTCATCGCGTGTCTTATTGCCTTTGCAGCCAATAAGCTCATCATTCCGGCAATCGTCATCGCGGTTATCATCGCGGCATATATCATTCTCGTAAACATCTGGTTTGATCACTACATATCAAAGCCCATACAGGATCTGAGCGAATCGGCAAAGCACATTGCCGACGGAAGCTACGGCGCACAGGTGCCGTCTGTCGGCGATAACGAGATCGGAAGGCTCACCGATGATATCAACATCATGTCCGAAAAGATCGCGCGCTCGGATAAAGCGACGGCGGAATTCATATCACAGATATCACACGAGCTGCGTACACCGCTTACGGCCATCCTCGGCTGGAGCGAAACACTCCAGTACGACCCCGCGATAAAGGACGAGTCGCTTCGAGGTGTCAAAATAATCTCAAAAGAGGCCGAAAGACTCACCGGCATGGTGGCCGACCTTTTGGAGTTTACGCGCATTCAGGACGGCAGATTCAATCTGCGCTTGGAGCTTGTCGATACCGCGGCCGAGCTTGAGGATTCCCTTTTCACCTACGGCAAGCTCATGAGCGAAGCCGGTATCGAGGTAAATTACGAGCCGCCCGAGTATGATATTCCGCTCATATCCGGAGACCCGGAGCGTCTCAAGCAGGTGTTCCTGAACCTTTTGGACAATGCCGCAAAGCACGGCGGTGATGGCGGAAAGGTTGACATAACACTTTCACTTGAAAAAGAACATGTCGTCATCCGCATACGCGACTACGGCAGAGGAATCCCTGCCGGCGAGCTGCCGTTTGTAAAAAACAGATTCTATAAAGGCAGCAGCAAGAACCGCGGCAGCGGCATAGGGCTTGCCGTGTGCGACGAGATAGTCTCGCGCCACGGTGGAAAGCTCAGCATAGCCAACGCCGAGGGCGGCGGCTGCATTGCCGAAATAAGCTTACCCTTGTCAGAAAATTGAGGTAGATAAATGTCAGAAAAAAATGCTGAGTCTTCGGTGAAATTCAAGACCTCCATCGGCGGTCAGGCGCTTATCGAAGGCATAATGATGCTCGGGCCGGATAAACGCGCTATCGTTTGCCGCGGCTCGGGTGAAATGGTCGAAAAGGTTGAAACGGTAACTCCCCTTAAAGAAAAATCGCCTATACTCGGCTGGCCGCTTATACGCGGCGTCGCGGCGTTCATATCGTCGATGGTAAACGGCGTGAAGGCGCTGTCGTACTCGGCAGATCAGCTTCCCGAGGACATGCAGGGGGAACCGGACAAAATAGATCTTTGGATAGAGAAGCACTTTTCAAACGATACCGCGCAGAAGCTCGTTATCGGAGTTGCCGTCGTTTTGGGCATCGCGCTTTCGCTGTTTCTGTTTTTGTTCCTGCCGACCTTTATTGTCGGCCTGTTCCCCGCAGTCAAGTCCGATTTCTACTGGAGAACGCTGCTTGAAGGCATACTAAAGCTCATAATCTTCTTTATTTATCTGATACTGTGTTCGAAAATGAAGGATATGAAGCGCCTGTTTTCCTATCACGGAGCCGAGCACAAGACTATCTTCTGTTATGAAAAGGGTCTGCCCCTGACGGTCGAAAATGTGCGCCCGCAGCCGAGGCTCCACCCGAGATGCGGGACGAGCTTTATATTCGTTGTTATTATAATAAGTATAATCGCGGGCTCGTTTATCCATGTTTCCGACACGCTGCTGCGCATGGGGCTGAAATTTCTCATACTGCCGCTCATCGTCGGCCTGAGCTACGAATTGAACCGCTGGGTCGGCAGGCACGACAATCTGTGCTCTGCGATACTCTCCTGGCCGGGCAAGCAGTTCCAGCGCATAACGACCAATGAGCCCGACGACGAGATGATAAAGTGCGCAATCCGTGCGCTTGAGCTCGTCATACCCGAAGAAAAAGGCAGCGACGCCTGGTAAATAAGGATATGGAAAATGCCTAAAACATATAATGATATCTATTTCTCAGTAAGAAACGCGCTGAGAGAAAACGGCGTCGAGGCCTACAGCCTTGAAGCCCGCATACTTCTTGCCGCGGCGGCCGGCAAAACCCCTGAGCAGCTAATGCGCGATATGTATCTGTACACCTCGTCCGAGATCGAAGAACGTGCGCACAGCATGATACAGCGCCGCCTTCAGGGCGAGCCGCTTGCGTATATTTCGGGATCGTGGGAGTTTTACGGGCTTCCGATGACGGTCACTCCGGATGTTCTCATCCCGCGTATGGATACGGAGATCCTGGTCGACGCGGCTATAGGCGCGATAAAGGGCTTCGGGATGAAGGGAAGAGTTCTCGATCTGTGCTGCGGCAGCGGCTGCATAGCCTGCGCCGTGGCAAACGAGCTGCCGGCTGCACGCGTGGTCGCGGCTGACATAAGCCCCTCGGCGCTCGAGGTCTGCCGGAAGAATATTAAAGACAATAAGCTCACGTCGAGGATAATTCCTATGAACGCGGACGCAACCACATGGCCGCCCATGAGCATCGGAAGCTTTGACGTTATAGTTTCAAATCCGCCTTACATCCCGTCGTTTGAGCTCATTGAGCTTGACTGCTCGGTGCGCGATTACGAGCCCATGACGGCGCTCGACGGCGGTGAGGACGGCCTTGATTTCTACAGGGCTATCATAAAATACTGGACAATAACGCTCCGCCCGAACGGACTTATGATGTTTGAGGTCGGCGAGGGTCAGGCCGACGAGGTAAAGCTCATGCTCTTGAAGGCCGGCTTTGTTTCGGTCGAGAGCCGCAACGACACTCTCGGCTTCGAGCGCGTCGTCATAGGAAAATGGAAGAACGAATTCTGATATAAACGGAGGTAAAAGAAATGGCTGAAAAAAAGAAAGCTCCCATCTCCACCCACTCTCAGGCAAGCGATAAGAAAAAAGCTCTTGAGACCTGCATTGCGCAGATAGAGAAAAACTACGGCAAGGGCGCTATCATGCGCCTTGGCGACGATATTCCCGTAAATGTCGAGGCATTGTCAACAGGTTCGCTGTCGCTCGACCTCGCGCTCGGCATTGGCGGCGTTCCCAAGGGAAGGATCATCGAGATCTACGGTCCCGAGGCGTCGGGTAAGACAACGCTTGCGCTGCACGTCGTCGCGGCGGCTCAGAAGGCCGGCGGCGAGGCTGCATACATCGACGTTGAGCACGCCCTTGAGCCTGCCTACGCCCGCGCTCTCGGCGTTGACATCGACAGTCTGCTCATTTCGCAGCCCGATACCGGCGAGCAGGCGCTCGATATAACCGAGAGCCTCGTGCGCTCGAGCGCTGTTGACGTTGTTGTCGTCGACTCCGTTGCGGCACTTATCCCCCGCATTGAGCTTGAGGGCGAGATGGGCGACTCCGTCGTCGGCGCGCTGGCCAGACTCATGTCGCAGGCAATGCGCCGTTTGGCAGGCTGCATCTCGAAAAACGGCTGCACCGTCATATTTATTAACCAGCTGCGTCAGAAGATCGGCGTAATGTACGGCAACCCGGAGACGACCCCCGGCGGTCTTGCGCTTAAATACTACGCTTCCGTGCGTATCGACGTGCGCAGGATTGAAACGCTCAAGGTCGGCGGCGAGATGATCGGCAACCGCACAAGAGCGAAGGTCATAAAGAACAAGTGCGCTCCCCCGTTCAAGGAGGCGGAGTTTGACATCATGTACGGCGAGGGCATATCCAAAGTCGGCGAGATCGTCGATCTCGGCGTGAAGCTCGAGATAATCGATAAGGCCGGCGCATGGTTCACCGTCGGTGAGCAGCGCATCCAGGGCAGAGACGCAGTGAAGGAATACCTTTTGTGCAATCCCGAGGTATGCGCAAATATCGAGCAGCAGATACGCGACAACGCGTATAAGCTCATGAGCCCGCAGGCACGCAAGGCCGCTCAGGCGGCAGGCCGCGCGGTCGACGTTTCCGCCGACGATTTTGAAGGCTGAAGAAATTGACGCTGCGTGAGATAAAGCAGACCTCGCCCGAGCGCTTTACGCTCATATTCGCCGACGGCACGGAGCTTAAAACCTCTCTCGGCATCATAACCGAGCGCTTTATCCGCTCGGGCATGGAGCTTGACGAGGAGGAATACAGAGAGCTCGTCTCGGCCTCGGGTCTTGCGATGGCAAAGGCGCGGGCGCTGCGGATAATAAACGCACGCCCAATGTCTCGCGAGGAGCTTCGGAAAAGGCTAATAGAAAAGGGCGAAACGCCCGAAAACGCCGAGGAGTGCGCCGACTGGCTGTGCCGCATGGGGCTCATTAACGACGCGGAATACGCAGGAAGCGTCGTGCGGCACTATGCCGCAAAGGGCTACGGAGCCTCGCGCATAAAGCAGGAGCTCAGGCGGCACGGCGTTCCCCGCGAAATGTGGGACGAGGCAATGCTTCAAATGCCGGAGCAGGACGCGTACCTTGAGCGGTTTATACGCACAAGGCTGACAGACCCCGGCGACAGAGCGCAGGTTAAAAAGGTCTCGGACGCGCTGTTTCGGCGCGGCTACTCATGGGATCAGATAAAACACGCGCTGAATGAATTTGATACTCAAGGTGATTATTGAATGGATAGGACAATTGCCCTGATCTCTTTGGGCTGTGCAAAAAATCTTGTCAACAGCGAGCAGATGCTGTATCTGCTCAGCGAGGCAGGCTATGCTCTCGCTCCCTCACCCGAGGGTGCGGATGCTGTCATAATAAATACCTGCGGCTTTATAGATGCGGCAAAAAGCGAAGCTATAGACACCATTTTGGAAATGGCAAAGCTTAAGGCCGAGGGCAAGCTCGGCAAGATCATCGTCACCGGCTGTCTTACGGAGCGCTATCGTGCCGCCGTTACCGATGAGCTGCCGGAGGTCGACGCGATTTTGGGCGTCGGAAGCTTCGGCGATATCGTCCCTGCGGTGGACGCGGTCTTCAAGGAAAAGCCCGTCAGCTTTTTTGCCGACAACAGCGCCCCGGTAGACGAGATACCGCGCGTTGTCAGCACCGGACCGTCATGGGCGTATCTGCGCATAGCCGAGGGCTGCGATAACTTCTGCGCCTTCTGCGCAATACCGTACATACGCGGCAGGTACCGCTCGCGCGAGATCGAAAACGTCGTCGAGGAGGCGCGCGATCTTGCTTCTCACGGAGTCAAGGAGATCATCGTCATAGCGCAGGACATAACACGCTACGGAACGGATCTCTACGGTAAGCGATGTCTTGCCGAGCTCTGCCGCAGGATAAGTGATATAGACGGCGTAGAGTGGATAAGGCTGCACTACACCTATCCCGATCAGTTTGACGATGAGCTAATCGACGAAATAGCGCAAAACCCAAAGATCGTAAAATATCTGGATATACCTATCCAGCATATTAATAACAAAATACTCAAGACCATGAACAGGCACGGCACGGGCGACGATATACGCGAGCTTTTCAAAACTCTGCGCCGCCGCATCCCCGGACTTGTTCTGCGCACGAGCCTCATATCCGGTCTGCCCGGCGAGGGCGAGGCCGAGTTCGAGGAGCTGTGCTCATTCCTGCTTGAGGCAAAGATCGAACGGGCGGGCGTTTTCCCCTTCTCCCCCGAAGATGGCACGCCGGCGGCAAAAATGGAGCACGTTCCGTTCGAGGAGGCTCAGCGCCGCGCAGACCTCATCATGGATATCCAGGCGCGCATTATGGACGATTTCGCGGCCTCGCTCGTCGGCAAGGTGCTTCCCGTGATATGCACCGACCATGACGGGGACGGCAACTGGATCGGCCGCAGCTGCTATGATTCGCCCGATATTGACGGTCTTGTGTTTTTCGAAGGCCGCGGCGGCGAGGGGCAGATATTAAATGTGCGCATAACAGCCGTTTCCGACGACGGCAACCTTATCGGCGAGGAGGAATAATCAATGAACACACCCAACAAGATAACCATAGGCAGAATAATTCTTGTTCCCGTTTTCATGGTACTTTTGTACTGTGAGCTTCCGTACTGGGCACTTGCGGTTTACATAATCGCATGTCTGAGCGACTTTATCGATGGAAATATCGCAAGAAAATATAATCTGATCACCGATTTCGGCAAGTTTATGGATCCTTTGGCCGATAAAATGCTCGTTCTGTCGGCAATGTGCTATTTTGTCGAGATAGGGCTCATGCCCGGCTGGGTCGTCGCGGTCGTTCTGCTGCGCGAGTTCGGCGTTTCCGGCCTGCGGCTTCTCGCTGTCGAGCAGGGCATCGTCATCGCCGCCGCGTGGTCGGGCAAGATAAAGACCGGCGTTACAATGGTTGCTCTGGGCATACTCATAATTGCAACTCAGCCCTGGTTCCCCGCTCCCGACGTTATCGCCGTCATCTGCTGGGTTCTGATCCTTGCAACGACGCTGTACTCCGGCATTGAATACTTTGTTAAAAATATCGGCGTGTTCAAGCACTGCGCCTGAACGTGAAGGAGAAAATATATGAAACTTTATAATTCTGCAACAAGAAAAAAAGAGGAATTTGTTCCTAATCATCCCGACATAGTCAAGATGTACACCTGCGGCCCCACGGTGTATCACTTCGCGCACATAGGCAATCTGCGTTCGTACATCATGGAGGACGTGCTGGAAAAATATCTGCGCTATATCGGATATAACGTCAAGCGCGTTATGAACATCACCGATGTCGGCCACCTCACCAGTGATGCCGACGAGGGCGAGGATAAGATGCTCAAGGGCGCAAAGCGCGAGCACAAATCCGTTATGGAGATCGCAAAGTTCTACACCGACGCGTTCTTCTCCGACTGCAAAAAGCTCAACATCAAGACCCCCGACGTAGTCGAGCCAGCTACGAACTGTATCGATGAATACATTAAGATAATCACAAAGCTCATGGACACAGGCTACGCCTACTTTGCAGGCGGCAATGTTTATTTCGACACCTCCAAGCTTGAGCGCTACTACATCTTCAACGACTTCAACGCCGATGATCTCGACGTCGGCGTGCGCGAAGGCGTCGAAGAGGACGTAAACAAGCGCAACAAAAATGACTTCGTCCTGTGGTTTACAAAGTCCAAGTTTGAGGATCAGGCACTCAAGTGGGACTCCCCCTGGGGCGTTGGCTACCCCGGCTGGCACATCGAGTGCTCCGGTATATGCATAAAGCACCTCGGCGATGATCTCGATATACACTGCGGCGGCATCGACAACGCTTTCCCTCATCACACAAACGAGATCGCGCAGTCCGAGTCATATCTCGGCCACAAATGGTGCAACTACTGGATGCATGTTCTGCACCTGAATACAAGCTCCGGCAAGATGAGCAAGAGTAAGGGCGAGTTCCTGACCGTCTCTCTCCTTGAGGAAAAGGGCTATGACCCCCTCGCATACCGTCTGTTCTGCCTGCAGAGCCACTACCGCAAGTCGCTCGTATTCAGCTGGGAAAACCTCGACAACGCGCAGGGCACATATAACAAGCTCATAAATCGCATCGCGGCTCTCAAGCCCGCTGGCGAGGAAATCGACACGGACGCCGTTGCGGCTCTCAAGTCCAAATTCACTGCGGCGCTGGATAATGACCTGAACACCTCGCTTGCTGTCACCGCACTGTACGATGTGCTCAAATATAGCACCAACGATGATACAAAGCTTGCCGTCATAGCGGACTTTGACCGCGTGCTTAGCCTCAGCCTCATCGAAAAAGCCGATGCAAGACGTGAAGAGCTCAAAAAGCAGGCAGTTTCCGGCACGAACGAATTCACCGTCATATCCGAATCCGGCGAAAGCAATGCCGAGATCGAGGCGCTGCTTAAAGCGCGCGCCGACGCGAAGAAAGCCAAAAACTTCGCCGAGGCCGACCGCATTCGCGAAGAGCTAAAGGCTCAGGGCATCGAGGTCACCGATATCCCAAACGGCGCAAAGTGGAAGCGAATCTGATTAAATAATAGACAGCACCCCCGAAGGCAACATGCCTTCAGGGGTGCTGTCTATTATATTATATGGTTTATTCTTTTTCCTGTATCTCGCCGGAGCGATAGGCTGAAAGCAGGCTCTCAAGCGCCTGGATCCTGCGGCGCAGGCCGACTCCGGCATCGCAGTCGGAGATATAGCGGCGGCGCTCAAAGCGCTCGACCTGCACTGCTTCGGATTCGATGTCGGCATTGTCATCGATCGCGGCGGCGACGCCCTCAAACGGCTTGTGAGCCTTGATCTTCAGGCCGTGAGAGTTAAATACCAGCGTGTATCCCGCGATGCCCGTCGTTTTCTGATACGCCTCGCAGAAGCCGCCGTCGATGATAAACAGTTTGCCGCCGGCCTTAACGGGACTCTCGCCCTTTTTGGCCTTGACGGGCGTGTGTCCGTTTATGATGTGCCCGTTCTCGGGATTTAGGCCGAACTCAGTTAGGATCATACCTGCGACCTGCTCATCCTCCCAAAAACTGAAATAGGGGTTTTTCGGCTCTTCCCAAGTGCTCTGATCGTCCACGACGCCGCGCTCAAAGGTGTGGAACACACGGCCGGAGAAGGGGCTGTCGTTGCCGCACCAGAGGTACCACATCATATCCAGCGCCGACTCATCGTGCTTTGCCCAGGCGTTTTTGACGACCATGTCGGAGTAATCCATAAGGCTCTTGCCGGAATACCACACTCCGCCGTGGCGCACGCGTGCAAATTCGCCGTCCTCGGTCATTGGTATACAGCCGTGATACAGGAGGTTCCCGTTGCAGCACAGATATGTGCTGCCGACACGGTAGATAAAATCCATGTGGCGGCGAAGCGACTGGCTGTCGCGGAAGAGATTTATGTATTCGTTGACTAGATCAAACTCGTCGTCATTGAGACTGTATGGATCCTTGCGGTCAATAGTCGGCCACTTGTCGGTATTGAGGGGGTAAACGCCGTCATCGAGAATGACGGTGTTATTTTCGAAATCGCAGCGCTTGAGCATAAGCCGCGAGTTCATCCCGTAGCCGGGGTGTCGCAGTATGACCCTTCCCTCGAGCTTGAAGCCAAGGGTATTGAGCGCGACGCTTACGTTCTCCTTCGTCGCCTCGCCGTAGTATTTGCGCGTAAAATCGTACAGCGGCTGGAGCGTTATGCCGTAGCGGCGCTCGAGAAGATTCGCGTTGCCGTAGTCGAGCGATATCCTGAGCACCGTGAATATGCATGCGGGACTGCCGGAGGCCGCGCCCAGCCAGAGGATATCGTGGTTGCCCCACTGAATATCTATATTCGGGTGCTCCATGAGAGCATCGAGCAGACGTGCAGGCTCGGGGCCGCGGTCGAATATATCGCCGACTATGTGCAGCTTATCGACGGCAAGCCGCTTTATGATATCAGAAAGCGCAGTTATAACATCGTCGGCAGCGCCGGTGGATATGATGGACTCCAGAATAGTATCGTGATAGCGCACCTGATTTGAGTACTCGTCGCGCTGCATATGCAGGAGCTCATCGAGCACAAAGCTCCACTTATGCGGCATCTGCTTGCGCACATAGCTGCGTGTATATTTGCTCGAAAGCGTCTCGGCAAGGGTGCGCAGCATGGTCAGGACGCTTTTGAGCCTGTCATGCGTATATTCACCCGACTCGCGCATGGCGTTGAGCTTTTCGTGCGGATAGTATATAAGCGTGCACAGGCTGCGGCAGCGCTCCTCGCCTATCTCGTCCTCGAACAGGCGCATGACCTTCTCCGATATAACGCCGGAGCAATTGTTGAGTATGTGCCGCACGGCAGCGTACTCGCCGTGCAGGTCACTTATGAAATGCTCGGTGCCCATCGGCAGAGCCAGTATCGCACGCAGATTTATTATCTCCGAGCATACGGCCGCCTCGTCGGGATATTTTTCCGCCAGAAGCTCAAGATATTCTCTCGAAAACTCACTCATATGTAAGACCTCTCGTATTAATCTTTGTATTCGTCTTTATGTTTTGATGATAACATCATAATTAACAATTTACAACTTGAAATCGTGTAAAATCTGCGTATAATGTCATTATTAAATATAAAAAGGACTGTTTTTATGAATAACATACTCAAGCAGAAGCTTGATAACGCCGAGCAGCCGATAGGAATATTTTTCGATACGGCAAGTGAATACCTCATGGAATGCACCGGCCGCACCGGGATTGACTTCGTCATCATCGACAACGAGCACTCCCCGATTGAAGCCGAGACGAGTGCAAGACTCATCCGCGCTGCGGAAAACGCCGGCGTCACTCCCATGTGCCGCGTGCGCGAGATAAGCCGTCCGGCGATACTCAAGCTTCTCGATGTCGGCGCGCAGGGACTTATTATTCCCAATGTGCATAATGTCAATCAGGTAAAGGACATAATATCCTATGCCCGCTACTACCCCATCGGTCAGCGCGGCTTTTGCCCCTCGCGCAAGGACGGCTGGGGCTTTGACGGTTTGGGCAGCGTGCCGGACACGATGGCGCATTTTAATGCCGAGACGCTTATAATCCCGCAGTGCGAAACGGTCGGCGCGCTCGAATCGATCGAGGAGATATGCGCGCTTGACGGCGTTGACGGTGTCTTCGTCGGACCCTTCGATCTGTCCATTTCCATGGGAATACCGGGAGACTTCAATAACCCCGTGTTCCGGGCGGCGCTTGACCGCATAATAAATGCCTGCCGAAAAGCAGGCAAGAAGTGCATATTATTTACAGGCACCGTCGAAGGCATCGCGGCCGGCTTTGCCCGCGGCTTTGACGGTATGGCATACAGCCTCGACGCCGCCATATTCATCGACGCACTTAAGGAGTGCGTTGATAAAGCACGTCAGTTGAGCAAATAAATTCCTAAATTCAAATAGCCTGCAAAGGCGACCCACAAAAGATACGGCAGCATGGCAAGCCCGGCTCTGCGGTCGGCCTTGAGAAACTGCACGGCCGCCAAAAGTATGAATACCCACAGCAGGCACAGCCAGACAAACGCCGCAAGAAATTTATCGAGGTTAAAGAAAATTATCGGCCAGGCAAAGTTGAAAACGAGCGAAAGCGCATAGTAAACGGCACCCGCCTTCTTTACCCTCGGCTGCGCGCCGGAGATCCACAGCCAATATGACGCAAGCCCCATGAGGATATACAGCACCGTCCACGCCACCGGAAACAGCCAGCCCGGCGGCGCAAGCGGCGGCTTCTTTACAAGCTCGAACATCACCATGTTGTCCTTTGTTATAAGCGCCGAAAGAAAGCCCGCCGCAAGCGGCGCGGCAAGGCTCACTATAAGCTTTTTCCACTCTATTTTCACATTCATCACCGCATTTAATATATGAAGCCGCGGCCGGGCTTATTCGTTTACAGGCAATGAAGAAAAAACAGCTTACAGAAAAACAGCAGAAGCGCGTCGGTATCGCTGCGATAGCTATCGCCGCCATAGCAACGGCACTCATAATATGGCTTGCAGGCGTTCCGCTCGTCAAATTCGCGTCCGAGCCCGAAAAATTCCGCCAATGGGTAAACGACAGCGGCATTTGGAGCCGCTTTGCCTACATCGGCATGGTGATTCTTCAGGTCATCATCGCCGTTTTGCCGGGAGAGCCCTTTGAGATTGCAGCCGGCTACGCCTTCGGCGCTATAGAGGGCACAATCCTTTGCATCATCGCATCGACTCTGGGCAGCGTTATGGTCTTTCTGCTCGTGCGGTATTTCGGAGTGCCGCTTGTTGAGGTATTCTTCCCCGAGGAAAAGCTCAAAAAGCTTAAATTTCTGAAAACGACGCCAAAGCGGGATATAATATTTTTCATAATCTTCATGATACCCGGAACGCCGAAGGATCTTCTGTGCTACTTCGCCGGGCTCACCGACATCAAATTCACGCTTTGGCTGCTTATATGCTCGCTTGGCAGGCTTCCGGCCATTATCACCTCTACCGTCGGCGGCGACGCACTCGGTACATCGAACTACTGGTTCGCCGTTGGCGTTTTTGCCGTGACGATGGTGATAAGCCTTATCGGACTTCTGATATACAGGCACATATGCGGCAGGCACGAGAAACAGTGATTGTTTAAAATATTTGATATATTTGTGACATAGTTAAATGTATGTAAAAATAATTATTTATTTTTTGTATTGACAATAGCTGAAAATATGCTATAATCAGTCGCGTAGACTTTCGCGCTTCAGGTCTCTCACGCATATAGCGGCTCTGAACGCGTTTATAACTGTGTTCGTTATTTGCTATGCCACATATAAGTGTCCTCTGCTCGTTATCAAAACAGGCACATGTTTTGTAATTCTCCCTTCCTAACTATTTCCGAGCTAACGAACATATGCTACACCCCCTTCAAAGCGGGCGGAGCCGATACCGGCTCCGCCCGTAATAAATTTAAAGAGATCCGTTAAATGCGGATCTCTTTTGCATTTAATAATGCCGCGTCGTCAGGGCAGTGGCTGACAAATATGAGCGTTCTGCCCTCGCAGCCAGTTAAGATGTAATCTATGACGAGCTTTTTCGTGTCCTCGTCAAGGCCGGTGAAGGGCTCATCGAAATACAAGGTCTCCGCTCCGCTCATGACCGCTCTGACTATAGCGACACGGCGGCGCATACCGCCCGACAGTTGCGATACAGGTTTATCTAAATGCCCTTCAAGGCCGACAAGACCCAAATGCTCACGGATATTTTCCTTAGTTACGCCGCGTGCGGCGGTCATTTTCACGCAGTTTACGGGCGTGAACTCCTCCGGTAGTCTGTCCTCCTGGAACACGGCAGCCTGACTCCGAGGTCGATTTACGATCTCGCCCGAATCGGGCTTTTCAAGACCCATCATGATACGCAGGAGCGTTGTTTTCCCTCGCCCGGAGGGCGCGGAGATAAGGACGCGGCTGCCCTTCGGGATAATGAGACTGATATCGCGCAGCACCTCGTTTTCACCGAAGCTTTTGCATATGCCTTTAAGCTCCATCACGCACGCTCCAATCTTGTATAAAATTTGCGCACGAGCAGCAGGAACAGCTTTTCGAACATAACACTTATGATAACGATTATTACTGTCCAGCACAGAAGATCGTCCGTATCGAGGTATATTTTCGCGTAATAAAGCTGCTTGCCGATGGAGCCGTCGGGCGTTCCGATGATCTCGGCCGCGACGCCGGCTTTCCATGACATGCCCAGCGACGTTGCGCACGCGGAAAGAATAAACGGCTTGAGCTGCGGCATATGGATATACAGTATGCGCTTTACGGCGGACATTGCGAACACCTGCCCGACCTCGAGCATTTTCCTGTCCTCGCTTTTTATGCCCTCGAGCACATTGCCGTAAACGACCGGCAGCACGATGAGAAATGATATGAAAACGGACAGGTTCTGCGCCGATAGCCATATAAGGCATATGACCACGAACGACGCGACCGGCACGGTCTTTACCGTTATCATAAACGGCCAAAGCGCAGTTTCTATCCACGGAAAGCGCCAGGACAGCGCCGCAAGCACAACACCCGTCACAAGCGCGAGCAGAAAACCGCCCGCGATGTGATAGAAGCTGAACCATATCGACGACAGAAAGCCCTCGACTTGCCATATTGTCGTCATGCGCAAGGCAACATCGACAGGCGATACGAGCAATATGCTCTGGTCGACTGCCGCCGCGGCAATCTGCCACAGCAGCAGTGCGAAGGCCACGGATATCGCCTTTCCGAGCTTATTACTCCGCTGCATAATACAGCCCGTCGTCGGGCAGCTTGCCGCCGACCGACTGCGGATTCATATCATAAAGCGCCGACAGATAAGCGTTGAGGCACTGCTTGAGCTCATCGCCGGTGAGGCAGCAGATGTTGCAGTAGGGCAAAGCCTTGAGCGCGATAGGCGCCTTGACTATCTCGTAGTTTCCTATGAGTTCGGCCGCCTGCTCATTATTTTCGTTTACAAACTTTACGCTCTCGGCATACTCCTGCATGAACTTTTCAAGCTGCTGAGGGTACTTTTCGGCAAACTCGGTGCGCACGACGATAACGCCTGTCGCCATGGACGCGCCGTCGTTTACCTTCTGCCACTCATCGTTCAGATCAATAGCGACCTTCAGCCCCTCGACCTTGGTCTGTGCCGCGGTGACAAAGGGCTGCGGCAGCATTGCTATGGCGCTCTCGTCCCGGCTTATATATGACAGCGCCTCGGTAGTATCTGCACACCACTGAATGGTTGGAGCCTTGTCGCCCTCAAGGCCGTTTGCCTTGAGCAGGTAACGCAGCGCAAATTCGGGAGTCGCACCCTCGCCGGTGGCATAGAGTTTCTTTCCGGCAAGGTCGGCAAAGCTATTTACGCTGTCGCCGCGCTCGACGATGTAAAGAACACCGGTGGCACAGACGGAAAGAACCTTTATGCCTCCTTCGGTGTTGTTATAGATAACGGACGCAAGATTTGCGGGAACGGCCGCAATATCTATCTCTCCCTTTGTCAGCGCCGGGGAAAACGCCGTTGCCTCGGTCTGGAGCGAGAACTCGTATTTATTCGCGCTTTCGCCCTTATCGCTTTCGTCCATGAGCTTTACCATGCCCATGGCTGTAGGACCCGTCATCGCGCCGACGCGAATGGTCGTGGATTCCTCCGAGGCTGCCGGAGTCTCCGAGGGAGCCGGATCATTGTTAGCGCAGCCGGTAAACAGGCATGCAAGCATAAGCACTGCCATGATAAGTGATATAAGTCTTTTCATTTTTTCACCTCATATATTTTTTGAGCCTTTCGGCATCATTGATGCAAATTTTTCTGCCTTCTTTTACTATAGCGCCGCTCTCCGTAAGCGCGTCAAAGGCACGATACAGCGAGGCACGCGAGACATTCAGCACAAGCGACAGCTTGCTGAGCGGCATCGGAAGCTCGGCAGCCTGTCCGGCAGGCAGATTATCCGAAATAAAGCTCGCAAGTCTCTGCTCGGCGGTACCTGAGCTCAGAAGGTACAGCTTTTTGTTCAAAAACAGTATTCTTTCGGACAGATATTTTATATAGTTCTCCGCAATCTGCGGCTCAAATCGCATCATGCGCTGCACAAGGCGCTGAGCAAAGAACACTATGTTCGCATCGCTCAGGGCGCATATATCCGTTGCGTATTCTGACTCGTCGTTAAAAAGCGCAGCCGCGCCGAACAAAGCCGGCGGAGTCAGCATACTCATTATCATGGCATGTCCGCCCGCATTGCCCTTGGTGACTCTTAGACTTCCCGAAAGAACGACTCCGAGGCTGCGGGAAAACTCGGTTCTGCTGTATATCAGCTGCCCCTTTTTATAGTATTTCACTTCGCAGTCCGGTGAGGCGGCAATCTTTTTTATCGTCAATAAAGGGACAGCATAAAAAATGTCCGTCTGCTGGAGCAGTTCAAGCTGTGCCGCGCTCAGTTTCATTTAGCCCTCCGCATTTTGTCTCATATGAGACACTTTTTATTTTTATTATAACCTAAGCGCCTGAATTGTCAAGTATTTCTCCCCTGAAAGGGCAATTTATTTTTGAACCGGACAAAAGCCTGATATTGCCCAAAATTCGTCCGCATTTTTGGTAAAAGTGCATTAAGTTTTATCGGTTTCATCGTCATTATCTCTAAATTTGCACTTTAAAGCTCGAACATTCGGCACTCTTTCTGTCTATTTGCTCAAAAAACAGGTGCACTTTTTCACGCGTCTGATATTAACAATTTTCTAACTATTCTTTACACAAAAATTATTATTACTTATAATTAAAATCAGCAAAGCATTAAAGTGTTACAGTGAAGCCATAGAAAGGATGATTGAATTGGTAAAGGTTGATTTCGGCTTTATCGACAGCATATTGGGGAAGTACGGCTGTGATAAGACCAGGGTTATTGCTATCATGCAGGAGATCCAAAACGAGTACAAATTCCTTCCGAAGGATGCGCTGAAGTACGTCGCCGAGAAGATCGGCGAGAGCGAAGCAGAGCTTTACGGCGTAGCAACGTTTTATGAAAACTTCTCTATGAACGAAAAGGGCAAATACATCATAAAGGTATGCAACGGCACTGCCTGCCACGTCAGGAAATCCGACGATGTTCAGGAAGCGCTTTATGCCGCTACCGGCCTTAAGCCCGACGATCATATGTCGCAGGACGGACTGTTTACCATCGAGCGCGTTTCCTGCCTCGGTGCCTGCGGCCTTGCTCCGGTGTGCACCGTTAACGATGTTGTTCACGCTTCCATGACCCCCGAGAAGGCGCATGCTCTAATCCAGGAATTAAGGGAGGCTGAGACGGTATGAGGATAGAAAGCAGACAGCAGCTCATCGAATGCCGCAAGGAATTTAAAAAGGCTCTCGACTGTCAGTATAAGCAGGTGGTCATCTGCGGCGGCTCCGGCTGCGTCGCCGGCGGCTCGCTGAATGTCTACGACAGGATGAAGCAGCTCATGCAGGAGCGCGGACTGCGCGTCGATGTGGTTTTGCAGCACGAAAGCCACGATGAATCGGTCGGCTTAAAGCACAGCGGCTGTCACGGCTTCTGCCAGATGGGACCTTTGATGCGCATTGAACCCATGGGACTTTTGTACATAAAGGTCACAGTCGACGACTGTGAGGAGATCATCGAAAAAACGGTTCTCAACGATGAGGTCATCGACCGCCTTGTTTATCACGAGGACGGCGAGAGCTATGTTCGTCAGGAGGATATCCCATTCTACAAGCAGCAGACCCGCATTGCTCTTGAGCATTGCGGACATATAAACGCCGAAAGCGTTGAGGAATACATAGCCGTCGGCGGCTACTGTGCCCTTGAAAAGGCGCTGTTTGACATGACTCCCGACGAGATAATCGCCGAGGTCTCAGAGTCCGGTCTGCGCGGCAGAGGCGGCGCCGGTTTCCCGACCGGCAAGAAGTGGGCGCAGGTCGCCGCTCACAAGGACGCTCCCGTCAAATACATCGTCTGCAACGGCGACGAGGGCGACCCCGGCGCGTTCATGGATCGCTCCATCATGGAAGGCGACCCGCACAGGATGATCGAGGGCATGATAATCGCAGGTATAGCAACAGGCTCCGAGGAGGGCTATATCTACGTTCGCGCAGAGTATCCCCTCGCTGTAGAGCGTCTTAAAATGGCAATAGCCGACGATGAGGCTCACGGCATATTGGGCAAAAACATACTCGGCTCCGGTAAGAATTTCAGACTGCACATAAACCGCGGCGCGGGCGCGTTCGTCTGCGGCGAGGGCTCGGCGCTGACGGCCTCCATCGAGGGCGAGCGCGGCATGCCGAGAACGAAACCGCCCAGAAGCGTCGACCGTGGTCTGTTCGATGCGCCTACCTCGCTCAACAACGTCGAGACCTTTGCAAACGTTCCGCCCATCATCGAGCGCGGCGCGGCATGGTACCGCAGCATAGGCACCGAGACCAGCACCGGCACGAAAGCCTTCGCTCTGACGGGCAATATAAAGCACACGGGTCTTATTGAGGTCCCCATGGGTACGACCCTGCGCGAGATAGTCTTCAACATCGGCGGCGGCGTCAAAAACGGCAAGTTCAAGGCCGTTCAGATAGGCGGCCCCTCCGGAGGCTGCCTGACCGAGGAGCATCTTGATCTGCCGCTTGACTTTGAGTCTACAAAGAAGATAGGCGCGATCATCGGCTCCGGCGGGCTTGTCGTAATGGGCGATGATACCTGCATGGTCGAGATAGCCCGCTTCTTCATGAACTTCACGAAAAAAGAGTCCTGCGGCAAGTGCGCTACCTGCCGTGAGGGCATACCCAAGATACAGGCAATACTCGAGCGCATAACCCACGGCGACGGCAAGATCGAGGATATCGACATGCTTCAGGAGCTCTCGAGCGTCGTAAAAACCTGTTCACTGTGCGGCCTGGGAAAGACCGCCACGAACCCCGTTCTGAGCACGCTCAAATACTTCAAAAATGAATACGTTGCACATATTGTCGATAAGAAGTGCCCGGCCGGCGCATGCCGCAGCCTGTGCACGATGTGGATCGACCCGCTCAAGTGTATCGGCTGTACAAAATGTGCGCGCAACTGCCCCGTCGGCGCTATCACCGGCGAGCTGCGCAAGCCGCACAAAATCGACCCCGAAAAGTGCATCAAGTGCCGCGAATGTAAGAACGGCTGCCCGAAGCACGCGATAAAGGAGGTATGATGATATGAAGCACATGATCATAGACGGCTTAAGCTGCGAATTTGAAAATGAACGCAACGTACTTGAGGTAGCCTTCAAGCACCATATCGACATTCCCAACCTCTGCTACTGCGAAAGCCTCTCGATATACGGCGGCTGCCGCCTGTGCGTTGTCGAAAACGACCGCGGCGGTGTTGAGGCGGCTTGCTCCATGCAGCCGAGGGACGGCCTTGTCATCAGGACCAACACCGCTCGACTGAGAAAGCACCGCCAGATGATCCTCGAGCTTCTGCTCGCGGGGCACAGAGCAGAATGCACGACCTGCGAAAAATCCGGCAGGTGCAAGCTTCAGGCCTACGCCCGCCGCTATAACGTCACGAACATCCGCTTTGCAAACGACTACTGCAAGCTCCCTATCGACGACTCCTCCCCCGCCCTCGTGCGCGATCCTTCAAAGTGCATACTCTGCGGAAAATGCGTGAGGATGTGCTCGGAGGTTCAGAACATCCACGCCGTCGATTTTGCCGAGCGCGGCATAGAGACCTATATCTCCTGCGGCTTTGCAAATAAGCTTGCGGATACAAAATGCGTAAGCTGCGGCCAGTGCGCGGCAGTGTGCCCCACGGGCGCTATCGTTATAAAAAACGAGGTCTCAAAGCTCTGGTCAGCGATATACGACCCCACGAAGAAGGTCGCAGTCCAGGTCGCGCCGGCCGTGCGTGTCGGCATAGGCGAGGAATTCGGCCTTCCGGCCTCGCAGCCTGTCATGGGCAAGATAGTCACCGCGCTCAAAATGCTCGGCGCAGACTACGTTTTCGATACCTCGCTGACGGCAGATCTCACAATTATGGAGGAGTCGGCGGAGTTCATGGAAAAGCTCAAGTCCGGCGCAAAGCTTCCCATGTTCACCTCCTGCTGCCCCGGATGGATAAAGCACGTCGAAAACATGCATCCCGAGCTCATGCCTCAGGTGTCGACCTGCGGCTCGCCGATGGAGATGTTCGGCGCTATCCTCAGGCAATATTACACCGACGATGAGCTGTATTCGGTCGCTGTCATGCCCTGCACGGCGAAGAAAGCCGAGGCCGCACGTCCCGAGCTTGTAAAGGACGGCGAGAGGCTAATAGACCTTGTGCTCACCACTCAGGAGCTCGCGAGGATGATAAAGGAGGCAGGCATAGACTTTGCCGAGCTTCCCGATTCACTGCCCGACGATCCCTTCGCCGAATACACCGGCGCGGGCGTCATCTTCGGTGTCACCGGAGGCGTAACGGAGGCCGTTATCCGCCACGTTCTCGGAACAGTCACCACCGAGCAGATAGCAAACGTTGCCGAGTGCGGCGTACGCGGACTGGAGGGCATCAAGGCATTTGAAGTCAAGGCCGGCGATCTGACGCTGAAGATAGCCGTTGCAAGCGGCCTCGGCAATGCCGATAAGCTCATCGAAAAGATCGAAAGCGGCGAGGAATTCTTCCACTTTGTCGAGATCATGGCCTGCCCCGGCGGCTGTATCGGCGGCGGCGGTCAGCCGGAAGCCTGTCTTGCTCAGAAGCAGGTGCGCAATCGCGGCATGTTCATCGCAGATGAGGACTGCACTCTGCGCTCCTCCGAGCAGAACACCGCGCTCGACGCAGTTTACGCCATGCTGCGCGGCCGAGCTCATGAGCTTCTGCACGTTCACTACCCCGGCCACGGTCACGAATAAGCTCACATCTATCCCCCATCTTGCTAGATGGGGGGATTTTTTACGTTTTTATAAACAATTTCGCAATCGGTGGATTTTGCGGCGCGGCCATGCTATAATGACTCGGAACGGAGTTGATAACATGCGAAAATTTATAGCTATGGCACTGGCGTTCTGCTGCGTTTTATCCCTTTGCGCATGCGGAAAGAAGGATGCGGGCGAGGCCGAACGCGAGTGCGGCGTATATATAACAATGCAGGCTAACGACGTTTTCACCGTTTCCTGCGGTACGGATGCCGGTTCGGATTCATTTGGAAATGCGGACAAGTCCGCCATTGAGGCCGGAACTGTCATACACTTTGACTTTGCCGGAGACAAGGCAGAGAGCACGGAGCGCGCCGATATCGAATACAGCATATGCATCTACGACAAGGAGCTCAACATTCTTGCGACCAAGTCATTCGTCGATGACTTTTCAAATAATGCGCGCATCGACATCACAGTGACGGAGGATCACAAGATCATAAACGCAAACGCCGGAAGCTGCGGCGGCGACGTCGTTATCGAGATGGCGACGGAAACAGGCGACGACAATGTTTCATACATGTCCCCCACCGTTTTCATGCCCGAGCGCAGCGATGCGGCCGAAAAGATAAACGAAAGTCTCGATGCCCTGGCGACCGAATATACCACCAGGACCTATCAGGATAATTACGGGCATTACACGCAGAACATCGGCGACGGTACGGCCGAGGGACTCAGCGCCTTCGGAATGGAGCGCACGATAAGGTCTCAGCGGGCCGACAGCGGCATTATCTCTCTTCGCGTGGTTGACAGAGCCTCTCTTGGCACGACGAGCACCCTTAAGATAAGCGGGGTCAATTACGATTCTCAGACCGGCGAGGAGCTGAAGCTTGCAGACCTCGGCGACAGCAGTGAAAAGATAGTTAACACCGTTTCGGAGAAAATACTTGTGTCCTTTAGCGAGGATCCCAAGTATCAGGGCGTATTCTTCAATGAGGGCTATTCCGATACGATAAAGTCGCTGGTATCCGACGGGCATTGGTATCTGTCGGCTGACGGCATGGTCATAATCGCAAATCCCGGCGAGATAGCCGACGCGGCAGCCGGATTTTTTGAGTTCACCGTGCCCTACTCCGAGCTCGGCGATGTCATAAAAAAAGACTATATTCCCTCGTCGGATCTTGATGGGACCGAAGGCGATATAAGCGTTGAGTTTGCCGCCGATAACGCGGCGACGGATCTCACATTCCTCGGCAGCCCCGCTGCGGAGGATATGAAGTCTCTGCTCCTGTCCGCAAGCGGCAGCATCTATGATCTGGACGTTTACACGATAAGCTACAACGAAGCTGCGAAAACATACAATATCGTAAAGCAGATACTTGCATGCAGCGACATGTCCGACGGCGCCGCGCTTGCCGTGAACGCTCAGCTTGAGGGTACGGCTCCCACTATGGTAGTGCGCTTCAAGCTTGCTGATGGGACTCAGGAGATCCGCCTCCTCTCGCTGGATGAAAACGGCGCAGTTAAAGTAACAGACCCCAATGCAAGCTCCGGCACCGTGATCACCTCGCGTCTGCCCTACGCCGGCGACATTGACGGAGACAATAAAGACGAAACAATAAGCACTGCTGCCGACGAGCAGGGTCTGACCATACTGAACATCGAAGCTAACGGCAGCACCTCAGGTGCCACGACAGGTATAAAGGAGCTCGGCAGCATCCGCCTTTTTGACCTTGACGGCGACGGCGTGCGCGAGATATACCTCGACGGTAAGGACGCAAACGGCAAGGGCATCACCTGCACCGTGCTTTACTCGGCAGATGAAAGTCAGCCGCTGCACCTTGCGCTGTTTGACAGCCAAAGCTTTGCTGCCGGCCTTATAAAGGACTTTGAGAACGGAAAGCTCGTTTTGGACACCGAGATGAACATTCTCGGCACATATAAAGTCAAGAGCGTATATGCGCTGTCGGATAAAAGCTTTGCCAAGACCTCCGGCGACATTGTTTTTGATAACAACACAAATTATGTGACCACCTCAAAGAGCATCACGCTCTCGAACGGCAGCCTCCTATCATCGGGAACAAAGCTGCGCTTTACCTCGACCGACGGAAGCTCCGTTATAAACTTTGTCACAGATGGCGGCTTCACAGGCTCTATACCTATCGCAAGCTCAGGCTCAGGCTGGACGATAGGCGGGCAGCCCGACACGAGCTATTTTACCTCCCTGCCGTATAAAAACTGATATTTCAAAATACGCTGCTATGCAGCGTATTTTTTATGCCGTCTGCGGGAAAATACATTCGAGGTGATATTATGAACGCAGGGAAAAACACCGATCTCCCGCTCGGTCTCGGTATGGCGCTTATGCAGAATGCAGACGCTTTTTTATATTTTTCCGCCCTCGATACGCAGCGGCAAAATCAAATCATCGAGCAGAGCAGGCAACTCAAAAGCCGCAAGGAGATGAAATGCTTTGTTGATAATTTAAAGGCAAGCGGCTGAAAAAAGCATTCGTTCTTGCAGGGAGGACACAACTTGATTTTGTGCCCGTCTTGCGGACATTTTTTGAGCAAAGCTCTTGTATATTCCGGCCGAATGAAGTAAAATTCATATATAAAACATGAGAGGTGAATCGGATGGAATTACAGCTTAAAGACATTGAGCTTGCGGCCGATAGGCTCAGGCCCATACTGCATCACACGGAGCTCGATATGTCCTCCACCTTTTCCGCAATGACCGGCGGAGAGATATATCTCAAGTGTGAAAACCGCCAAAAAACGGGCTCATTCAAGATCCGCGGCGCAAGCAATAAGATAGCTGCTCTCGTCGAGCGCGGCGATGTAAAAAGCGTTGTCGCCTCCTCCGCCGGAAATCACGCGCAGGGCGTTGCCTACGCGGCACATAAATTCGGCATCCCCGCAACGATAGTCATGCCGGCAAGCGCCCCGATAGCCAAGGTTCAGGCTACCGAGAACTACGGCGCCAAGGTCGTGCTGCACGGCGACTGCTACGACGATGCGTATGCGATGGCCTGCAAGGTCTGCGAAACAGAGGGTTCAACATTCATTCATCCATACAACGATCTTGAGGTCATTGCCGGTCAGGGTACACTCGGCCTTGAGATACTCGGCGATCTTCCGACTGCGGATATGGTCTTAGTTCCCGCGGGCGGCGGCGGGCTTCTGTCCGGAGTCGCGGCCTGCATAAAGCAGATAAATCCACGCGTTCAGGTCATCGGTGTTCAGGCCGAGGGCGCAAGCGCGATCGCGCAGTCCTTCCGCGAGAAAAAATACATATGCACAGACTCGGTATCAACAATCGCCGACGGCATCGCGGTCAAAGCGCCCGGCGATATTACGGTCGAACTCATAAATCATTACGCCGACGATGTTGTCACGGTAAACGATAACGAAATATCCGAGGCGATACTGCTGCTCATGGAGCGCTGCAAGCAGATAGTCGAGCCATCCGGCGCAACACCGGTTGCGGCAGTACTCAAGGGCAAAGTCGATGTCAAGGGTAAGAAAGTAGTTTGCCTGCTCTCCGGAGGCAATATCGATGTGAGCTTTATTCAGTGCATTATCGCACAGGGTCTCGTTGCGCGAAATCGCCGTCTCAGGTTTACCGTTACGCTGCTCGATAAGCCGGGCAGCCTCGTGAAGCTTTTAAACGATATAGCGGCACAGGGCGCGAATATCCTCACCGTTGAGCACGACAGGCTCAGCGCGGGGCTCACCCCCAATCAAACCAACGTACATATCGCCTGCGAAGTCGGCGGCAAGGAGCATGGTGAAAAGCTTCTTCGTGCGCTCGGCGACAAGGGCTTTATAGTAAGCTTAAATAACTAAGGAGGAAAAGAAATGAAAACCGTATCCACAACAAAGGCCCCCGCAGCAATCGGCCCCTATTCCCAAGCCCAGATAGTCGGAGGCATGGTATATACCTCAGGCCAGATCGGCCTTGACCCCGCCACCGGCCTTGTTCCCGAAGGCGTTGAGGCTCAGGCACATCAGGTGTTCAAAAACCTCTCCGAGCTTCTCAAGGCCGCCGGAAGCGACATGTCCAAGGTCGTGAAAACCACAGTTTTCATTAAAGATATGAACGACTTCGGCCTCGTAAACGGCATATATGCTCAGTATTTCACCGAGCCTTACCCTGCAAGAAGCTGCGTCGAGGTCGCACGTTTGCCCAAGGATGTTCTCGTCGAGTGCGAGGTCATTGCCGAGCTGTGATAAAAACACAGCTTGAGCGCATGCTCGCCGGCATGCTCTATGATCCCTCGGACGCCGAGTTAGCCGAGCTGCGGCTCAAGGCGCACAAGCTCAGCCGCAGATATAATAACACCGACGAGGATGAGGTCGAGCTACGCGGCGAGATATTGGCCGAGCTTACGCCAAATGCGCAGTCGGGGCTGTTTTTGCAAGGCCCCGTTTATTTTGACTATGGTATCTTTACCAGTTTCGGCAAAAACTGCTACGCAAATTTCAACTTCACAGTGCTCGACTGCTGCCCTGTTACGATAGGCGACGATGTTTTCTTCGGGCCGAATTGCAGCCTGCTCACACCTATGCATGCCATGCTCCCCGCAGAGCGCAACATTCGCTTTAAGCCCGACGGCAGCATGTACGATCTCGAGTACGCAAAGCCGATAGTGATAGGCAATAGCTGCTGGCTCGGCGGAAGCGTCACTGTCTGCGGCGGCGTTACGATCGGCGTCGGCTGCGTTATCGGCGCAGGCAGCATCGTGACGAGGGATATTCCTCCCGGATATTTGGCGGCGGGCAATCCCTGCCGCGTTATCAGAAGGATAACTCCGGCAGACAGCGTTGAGCTTAAACACAACATATTATAAAAAACAGAGGCAAGCAAAAAATGCTTGCCTCTGTTTCAGCTTTGAGTGTGAAAATACCGGCGCATGATGTGGGGCATGCGCCGGTACTGTTTTAAAAATCAGAACTTAATGTCAACAGGCTTTCTGTCGAACATAGCGTTAACCTGCTTATATGCCCAGCCGAGCACCTTCTGATCGAGGTTCCAGAAATAAACTACGAACAGAACGCCGACTACCATGCTGAACAGCTTAACAGATTTTTTGCAGAAATTGCACATTAGCGTTTCTCCTTTTTGAGCTGTTATTGATGCCAAACAGTTCGATGTATCGGAGCTGTTGGCGCCTGTGTAGGTCAAAGAAATACTCTTCAGAGCGCGGCTTCTACAAACCTTATTCAGGGCGATGCACTGAACACCGGTACTGTGTCACCGGTCGTGACTCCGGAATAATGACTCATTGAAGCTTTAATTCGTCTCTAAAAAAGCACCTGTAAAATTACTTTGCCTTTGCAAGACCCTTCTGACGAGCATACTCTGCTGCGC
>CALBGG010000097.1 GCA_937893605.1 uncultured Clostridia bacterium | reverse complement strand
ATGTGTACGTGTTCGGGCTTGACCTCACGAAGAAGTTCTCCGATGGCAAGGGAGACTTCAGCAAGGTCGAGTTCTGCCTCCAGAACGATGCGGACGATTACTACGTAGTTGCCAAGTATGACGAGACTGCGAAGGCTTACTATGTGACCGGTAGCACTGACGACAAATCCAAAGCCACACGCTTCACTCCGCGCTCTGATGGGCGCATGCTCATCTACGGCATCGAAGATGACGCGTACACCATAACCGAGCTCAAGACGGACGGAGCGTATACGCTCCTCAAGGACGGCATCGGCCTCGTGATAAGCGTCGGCGAGAGCAGTACGGTCTGCGACATTTACCTTTCTGACGTCCTCGGTCTTATCCAGAACGATCCCCGTTATGCAGATGTTGAAGAGGGCCTGTTCCACAATATGCCGCAGAAGCATCTGGAGCACAAGCTCCTGACTGCGTCTGCAAAGGTGGACAACAAGCAGGTCACACTCGGCTCGGACAACGGTTCGGCAAATGCATTTGTGCCTCTGACCGTTGTGAATACCAAGGGCTTTGACCTGCCCAAGACGGGCGGTTACGGCAACTGGATGTTCCCGGCTATTGGGCTGAGCCTTGTAGCTGTGGCTGTGGTGGTAATCTACTTCGCGTTCAGAGACAAGAAGAAAACTTCTAAGTAAAGGTCAGGGAGGCAGGCTGAGAAACCTGCCTCCCATTTTTGCGTATGAGCAGAAAAACAAAAATGATCCTTGGCATTATACTTCTCTCAATTGCTCTGCTCGTCTGCTTGTACCCGGTCATAAGCAACTTCACCGCCGTCAAGTACCAATCCATAGTTCAAACCAGATATGAAAAAGCTGTCAGCAATATGGACGATGAGACTTTGAAAAAAACAAAAGAAGAGGCGCTGGCATATAACCGGACGCTGATCCCCGGCGTTGCAGATAATCTCTCGTTCTCGGAAGAGGCGCTCAAATCTGCCGCAGAGAATTACGAGAATCTGCTGAATATCCGCGGCGACGGGATAATGGGGTATGTCGAGATCCCGAAGATAGACATAAACCTGCCCATCTACCACGGCACAGGAGATGACAGCCTTGACCGCGGTGTCGGGCATCTGCTCGGCAGCTCTCTTCCGGTCGGCGGCGAAACTTCACACGCGGTGCTGACAGCGCACTCAGGACTTGCAGGACAGCGGCTGTTCTCGGATTTAGACAAGCTGGAGTGCGGCGATACGTTCTATGTTCACACGCTCAATGAGACTATGGCATACATGGTACTGGAGATAAACACTGTGCTTCCGGAGGACACGTCAAAGCTCGTGATCCTGCCGGAGCACGATGTCTGTACGCTGGTGACCTGCACACCATACGGCGTCAACACTCACCGGCTCATGGTACGCGGCACAAGGATCCGAAACGATCAAGCGGAGTATGTAGAAAATCTCAAGGCTGAGAGGAATGAGCGTGATGGCATCACACAGTCCACATGGCAGCAGGAATATTTCAAAGGCATAGGGCTTGGCGTTATCTGCATAGCCGCCATCGGGATAGTCTTTGAGATAAACCGCATCCGTCCAAGGCGGAGAAAGCGAGGTCTGCATGAAAAGGGCTAAAATAATCCTTCTTATTCTTATGGCACTCCTTGCCACAGTTGGACTCTTTGTTACCTTCAAGCCGCTCATGGAGCGTGCTTCTCGACAGAAGCAGGTGGACGAAGCCAACGACAGCTTTATCCAGCAGTTAGAGCAGATACAATCTGTAAAGGATGCAGAACCGGAGGCAACATCATACGCGCAGCTCCGCGAGCAGATAGAGCAATATAATACTTGGCTGTACGAGGGCAAGCAAATAGCGCTCACAAACGCGGCGGCATGCGAGCAGCCCGCATTCATCCTCACGCAGTACGGCTTGCAGGATGAGACATTCGGGATAATCTATATCCCAAAGCTTGAGGTAACACTGCCGCTGTATCTCGGAGCGAACGATGAGAACATGGCAAACGGAGCGGCAGTGCTGGGACAGACGAGCGTCCCTATCGGCGGCGTCAACACCAACCCCGTGATCGCAGGTCATCGCGGCTGGAACGGATACCCGTATTTCCTGAACCTCGATGAGCTTCAGATCGGCGACCTTGTGTACATAGATAACGTATGGACGCTGATGAAGTACGAGGTGGTGGATATACAGGTCATCTCCCCGGACGATGTTGACGCAATAAAAATACAGGAGGGACGCGACCTTGTGACGCTCCTGACCTGCCATCCACCGAACACCGGCGGGAGGCAGAGACTTCTTGTATTTTGCGAGAGGGTAAGTGAATAGACTAAGAGCCGGGTTTCTGCCCGGCTCAGATTATATGGAGGTTTAATATGACAGTAGATATAGACCTGTGGGTAACGGCGACGATCCTCAGAGAGCTGCGGAACAACGGGCTGATCACGCAGAAGGAAGCAGAAAAGATTCTTTCCCGCGTTGCCAAACAGACCGGCGCAACGCCGCTTATTATTTCCGT
>CALBGG010000096.1 GCA_937893605.1 uncultured Clostridia bacterium | reverse complement strand
TTCAACATCCTGCTGCAAATTCTCGACGACGGCCGCGTGACCGATTCTCAGGGCCGTACCGTAGACTTCAAGAACACCATTATCATCATGACCTCGAACCTCGGCAGCCAGTTCCTGCTCGACGGCATAAACGATAAGGGTGAGATTGAAGACAGCGCAAGGCAGCAGGTCATGGCTGCGCTGCATCAGCAGTTCAGGCCTGAATTCCTCAACCGCCTTGACGAGATAATCTGCTTCAAGCCTCTGACCAAGACAGAGCTTAACGGAATTATCGATATTCTCACCGCGGCGCTCAGGCAGCGTCTTGAGGATAAGAGCCTCGGCCTTGAGATAACGGATGCCGCAAAGCAGCTCATCATCGACCGCGGCTTTGACCCCGTGTTCGGCGCACGTCCTCTCAAGAGATATCTCCAGAGCACCGTCGAAACGCTCATTGCCCGCGCAATACTCGCAGGCGATATGCCTGCGGGCCACGTCATAAAGGTCGACGTGCGCGACGGCGAGCTCGTGTGCGAATAATAAATACCAAAAACTCCCGCTCATCTGAGCGGGAGTTTTTTAATTCTTCTTTCGCGTCAGCACCGCGCCGACGATGCAGGCGATGAGAACGAGCGGAGCGGCTCTTACGAACGCAAACTCGAACGTATGAAACACCGCGCCGAAAACGGCGGTCTCGGGGTCTGCGTAGTCCCAGCCGAGGTAGGGGCTTCCCATTGATGCGAGCAGCGCGAAAATTATGACATTTATCGCGCACAGGGCGATAAATAATCCGTGGAAAACTTTTCGCCGCGATTCTTTTTGCCGCGCGAGCTGCAAGTTTATCGTTTCGAGCTTTTCGGATATGGCCTTGAGATCATCGGCCTGAGGCTCGCTTATTGTTTCGCCGAGCAGTGTGCCGACCTGTGTTTCGAGCGTCTCGGACAGCGAAATGAGCATATCGGCATCGGGCACCGACAGCCCCTGTTCCCACTTTGACACCGTCTGCCGCACGACATTGAGCCTGACGGCAAGCTCCTCCTGCGAAAGGCCTTTGGCTTTTCTGATCGTTTTTATGTTTTCACTGAGCATTGTGCCACCTTCTTTCGAGTCCAATTGTACGCAAAAACGCCCGTTGCCGCAAGCAACGGGCGTTAACATTAAGGTTCTTATGCTTACGATATAGGTTTGAAATCGGCCTTTTGCTCGCTCTGCCGGCGGTCGAAGTCCTCGGCCTGCTTCATGTACGGCAGCATGTGGTCGCGCACGAGCTCCGGCCACATGAGAAAATAGGTGCCGAAGGGATTGACAACGGCGTGGCGCTTGTTGTCAACGAGCATCTGGAAGTAATCCATGGGCTTTAAGCACACGCAGTCACACTGATCCTTGAGCTTGCCGAATTCATCTGGGTCGGTGAAAATGGGGATGAACACCTGGTTGTTCACCGTGAGGGTGATGAAATTGAGCATAGCGGAGGATGCGCTGTTTTTCTGCACGGCGAAGTACATCGGCGTTTTTGCAAGCTGCTCGAGCAGCATCGACAGCGACTGCTGATCCTTGCCCTGTGACTTGCTGTAGTTTTCGATGAGCTTCTTTATTCCCATGCGGGATATCTGATCTATCTGCTGCCGGCTGAGTTCGGAATTGGACATGTATTTTCACCTCGCTGAGTTTTTTCTTTATCATACCACACATCGCTTAGCTTGTCCACGAAACAAAATTTGCGCAATGGCAGGGCGCTTGCATTGACAAATCATGCAATTTTGCTACTATCAAAAATGCCGGAACCGAAAGCGGCCTCGAGCTTTGGGTTCCGGATCAACGATAAGGAGAATTGCATGGACATAAATATCAAAGTTAAAGACAAGATTGCGGTTGGGGATGAGACGCTCATAGTCTGCGGCAACAGCGACTACACCGTTAATTTCGAGCTTGACGCAGAGTGGGATGCCTACGACAAAAAGACCATGCGCATAGGCTACCGCAACGGCAAGTACAAAGACGTTGAATTCAACGGAACGAGCTGCCAGCTGCCGGTTATAAATAAACGCCCATGGATAGCCGTCGGCCTGTATGCCGGTCAGCTGCACACCTCGACCCCGGCGGTGTTTCGCTGCGCAGAGTGCATAACCGACAGGGATGACGAGCCCATCGACAAGCCCGAGGTATCACCCTACAAGGTGCTTACGGTCATTCTCGGCGACAGAGTGGAGAAGTACGAATACACCGGCCTTAGCGACAAGACCATCGAAGTGAAGGACGGAAGCGAGGTGAGCTACTGATGGCAAAAAAGCTTTATGAGGAAACCGATGTTCAGGCCGTTGCCACGGCCATACGCCTTAAAAACGGCACGAGCACGAGCTATAAGCTCTCGGAGATGGCCTCGGCGATAGAGGGGCTCAAAACGGGAGAAAGCTTTGTTCAGACGGAGGTGCCCGACTATGTGAAGGCCGCGGCGCTTGAGGTCGCAAAAAAGGTCAAGGCCGTCCAGACGACGGACAGCATAACCTTTATCGCCGCGTCAGACGCGCATGAGCTCGATGCCGACGAATACATCGTAAGCGGCAATAAGCATGCGTTCATGGCCATGAAGGCGCTCGGCTATATCCTGCCGAATATCGACTTCTGCTGCTTTCTTGGCGACTACACCGTTGATACCGGCACGACAACTCTTGCCGAGGGCAGACAGCATTTTGCTGAGATAAACGCAGGACTCAAGGAGGGCTTTGCCGATATCCCGCAGTTCAGAACTCCCGGCGAGTGCGACGGGCTGAAAACCTCATGGCTACACAACGACGGAAGCCTGCAATCGGAGGAGATATACTCCTATGTCGGCAAATACAACGAGGGCG
>CALBGG010000095.1 GCA_937893605.1 uncultured Clostridia bacterium | reverse complement strand
TTTTGCATCCCTGTTCCAGTCGTCGTTTAACAGCGTGACGGTCAAGGATATGAATATTGTCGTTGCTGAGGGCAAGTCAGTGAATGCGCAGATCTACATCCCCAAGAAGGCAACAACCGAAAATAAGGTTCCACTTATCGTGGTATCTCACGGCAGCTATAACAACCTTGATCATCAGGATCAGAACATGATAGAGTTGTCGCGCAGAGGCTTTGCTGTCATCTCGCTCGACGAGTACAACCACGGCTCATCTGACTTGGAGGTCGCAGATGCGAGCATCTTCGCCTCGCAGGCCATGCGTCAGCTCATAGATTATGCCTGCGCGTCCTACACTTTCATCGACACTGACAAGATCGGCGTCGCCGGCCACTCGATGGGCGGCATAATCTCCAACGCTACCGTTGCATATTACTTTGCCCAGGAGGCTCTCGGCCTTGGCGAAAACAAGGTATCGGCCGTCCTGGACGTCGGCTATGACCCGCAGCTTGAGCCCTATACGATCGACGGCGTTGACGAGCCGGTCGACCTTGCGATCGACTGGGGCGTAGTGTGCGCAAAGTACGACGAGTGGTTCTTCAAAGGCGATACCGGAAATCCGGCAGACTATCTGACCAGCTCAGACGCCATAAAATTCGTCAACCAGCTCGACGGTGTTGACGTCAGCGGAGAGGTCGAAAACCACAAGATCTACACCGGCACAATTGATGGCGAAGAGTATATCCGCGTCATAAATCAAAATAACGAGATTCATCCCCTGAATCACTTCTCGAAGGCCAGCTGTGCCAATGAAATAGAGTTTTTCTATGCTGCATTCGGTGTGCCCTCGGGCTATGAGATGCTTGACTCCAACGATCAGATATGGCAGTTCAAGGAGCTGTTCAACCTCATTGGTCTGATTGGCATATTCCTGTTCCTGTTCCCGTTTGCATCCATGCTCATCCATGGCACAAGCTTCTTCGGCGAGCTTGCTCACGCAGAGCCTGCTGCCGCACCGGCGCTGACCACCGGTAAACGAAAAGCTGCCTACTGGATAACCTATGCTGTAAATCTTGTCATTCCCGCACTGCTTGTCGTTCCGGTTATGTTCAAGTGGGTCGGCAAGGAGATATCCGTGCCTTATACCTTCAGCAAATGGTTCGGCGAGCCGAACACAAATGAGTTGGCGGCATGGACGCTCGTCGTTGCCGTCGCGCTGCTTGCCGTGTTCCTCATCTCCTGGGCGCTGACGAAGGACAAGAGCGAGAAGGGAATCCCCGAGCGCTGGGGTCTCAAGGGAGGCATCCGTGTGATATGGAAGAGCTTTCTGCTTGCTCTTGTTACGGTCACGGCGGCATATGTGATATTGTTTGCCTCTGACCTTATTTTCAATGTTGACTACCGTATCTGGGTAATCGACATGCGTGTATTCAATGTTCAGAAGGTTATTTATGCTCTTGCATACTTCCCGGCCTTTGCGATTTTCTACCTCGTTAACTCTATGCTCGTCAACGGAGGAAACAGAGTTGAGGGCATGCCCTCGTGGCTCGTAACGCTCTTAAGCTGCGTGAGTAACATTGCGGGCATTGCAGCGCTCATCATAATCCAGTATGCAACGCTCATTTCCAGCGGAGTGTTCACCTTCAACTCCATGCGTATCGTAAATCTTTTCCCGCTGATCTTCCTTATTCCGATCGGCACTATAATAACCCGTCGCTTCTACAAAGAGACCGGCAGCATCTATGCAGGTTCGTTCGCTATCGCAATGCTCTATACCATGATGACTGTCGCCAATACCATGTTCCTTGCCTCAGTGCTCGGATAAATTGAATAAACACAAAAGGACAGCCTCTCGGCTGCCCTTTTGTATATTTAACCTTATTTCGTCTTAACATAGCAGTTCATCGGATGAACCATATATTCGTTGTACGGGAACCGGTCGGTTGTGACATAGCCGGCAGGTGCGTCTATGAGCTGCGGGATGCGGTTTACGAGCGTTGCGCAGGTAAGCTCGACCGTTGCAGGCTGATTGACGATGCAGGTCGTCTCGGGCTCGCCGTGCAGCGTCCATACGTTTTTGTCGGTCTCCTCATGGTTATATATCTTGCCGACGCACTCGGTCACAAGGGTGATGCCCTCCTCGGTCTCGGTGGTAACGACGGCGCGCATGCCTGTAACGTCGCCGGCCTTTACAACAATTCCGAGCGTTTCGGACTTGAGATCCTCCTTGTCTACGCATGGAATGCACTTTTGCGTCTGTGAGGTGATGTGCAGGT
Organism: uncultured Clostridia bacterium; assembly: GCA_937893605.1. Taxonomy (GTDB): domain Bacteria; phylum Bacillota; class Clostridia; order Oscillospirales; family Oscillospiraceae; genus F23-B02. The sequence goes on along the minus strand of CALBGG010000095.1, from coordinate 2,426 downwards.
TCATTTTGCTGCACAGCCAGCCGTTTTGATTCCACATATATGAGGGGACGTATTTGCCGCTTTCGACAAGCTCCTTCATTTCATCCGACGGAGTTTCGTTATAGCAGCCGATGGTCTTGTTGAATTCATCTACCGTAAGACCGGCGCCGTGCCCCTCGGCGAGCGCCACGCCGTAGTCCTCGATATTGTACCAGCTGCTGCCCTCAATCTCTGTGATCTTGTGCGAAGAGCCTGCCAGGTTGGTGACCATTGTGCCCCAGTACAGGTCACAGTAGCCGACGCCGGTGAGTGTGCAGCCGCCCTCCTTGGCAAGCTTATCGAGCTTCGCTGTCAGGGCGGGGGAGGAGTTCCAGGGATACAGTGCCTCCTCACAGGTGGTTATGGCGTTCACGCCGTGCTTTGCACAGATTGTAAAAATGTCCTCAAGCTCGGCGACCGTGCTTCGTGTTGCGATTATGCAGACGTCCGGCTTGAGCTCGCTCATGCGCTTGTCGGCGTCCGCGGAATTTTCAACGGTAACTCCGACATGGGAGAAGCCTCCGCCGATTATCTCGGAGACATCTTTGCCGATATGGCCTTTGTTGCGGCAGAATGCTCCGACGAGCTCGCCGTCATGCTCGATGACATAGCGCATAAGATAGCGGCTCATTTTGCCGGCACCGTACTGAACAACTCTTATTTTCCGATCCATTATAATTGCCTCCTCGTTTTAATGAATAATGTATGGTTATTTTATTAACAACTATACAAGGCTATTATAATTATTGCCGTAATAATGTCAAGATATTTCTGCGCAAAACAAAATCACAGCGAAATTTGTGTAGCGATCAATGCCGGCGGAGACTTTTTATAAGTGTGCATGTAACAGTGAAGAAGTAACAGGTAATAAGCAAAAAGTCCGAACACAAAGTGTTCGGACTTTTTTGGAGGCGTCACCCGGATTTGAACCGGGGAATCGCGGATTTGCAGTCCGCTGCCTTACCACTTGGCTATGACGCCATATTAGTTTGCAGGCTTTTGAAACAGCAGCCTGCAAACGCTTTTTGGAGCGGGCAACGAGACTCGAACTCGCTACCTCCACCTTGGCAAGGTGGCGCTCTACCGGATGAGCTATGCCCGCAAATGGTGCCTCCGGTCGGAGTTGAACCAACGACACGCGGATTTTCAGTCCGCTGCTCTACCTACTGAGCTACAGAGGCATGTGCTGATAAAATGGTGGGAACAACTGGACTCGAACCAGTGACCCCCTGCTTGTAAGGCAGGTGCTCTAACCAGCTGAGCTATGCTCCCTCATCAGCGGCTTGTTTATTATACTAAAGCTGACCCCAATTGTCAACAACAATTTTGAAGTTTTTAATCGTTTTTTGCCTGCTCCAAAAGCTTCGAAATATCATCTGGCGTGAAGGTATATACCGTATCGCAGAACTGACAGCTTACATCAACATCCTTGCCCTCGTCGATCATCTTTTTAAGCTCCTCGGCGCCGATGCCGAGTATGGCGCTTGCCACGCGTTCGCGGCTGCACTTACAGCGGTAGCCGACCTCATCCTCACCGACAATGTGATGTTCCAGCCCCTTGAGAACCTGCTCAAGCACGGTCTCGAGTCCGTCCTCGGCCAAAACGGTCGTCAGCGCGTCCATCATGGTGATGTTCTCTTCAAGCTTGTCGATAAGCTCGTCCGGCGCGCCGGGCATGAGCTGCACGATAAATCCGCCCGCGGATTTTATGCTCATATCCGTGTCGACCAGAACGCCGAGACCGCAGGCCGCCGGTATCTGCTCGCTTTCAAGCATGTATGCAGTCAGATCCTCGGCTATCTCACCGGAAACGAGCTGCGTTGATCCGATGTACGGCTCCTTGAGGCCTATGTCGCGGCTGACTGTTATCATGCCGTCTCTGCCCACAGCTCCGCCGACATTGAGCTTTCCGTCCGGCCTGAGCGGGAGCTCGACGCCGGGGTTTGTCACATAGCCGCGGACAAATCCCGCACTGTCGGACACGGCGATCACGCTGCCTATGGGACCGCCGCCGTTTATGCGTATCGTGAGGCTGCCGTCGTCCTCCTTCATCATGTTGCCCAGCATGGACGCTGCGCACAGCGTTCTGCCGAGTGCAGCTGCCGTAGTCGGCGTGCAATGGTGGATATCCTTTGCGCGCTGAACCGTTTCCCTTGCACTGACTGCCGACATTTTTATAAAGCCGTCTCCGGCCGTCGCTCTGAGTATTCTGTCCATAGTAAAACCTCAATAAATATTTGTATTCTTTGCCGATATAAATATCCTGCCCCGGCCGCCCTGCGGACAGTCGGTAAAAAAGCGTACCTGTTCAAAGCCCGCCTCTTCAAGCGCCGCTCCGAGCGCTTCGGGCGAATGGGCATACTCAATATGCTCCTCGCACTCGCGCTGCCACAGCCTGCCGCAGCGCG
>CALBGG010000094.1 GCA_937893605.1 uncultured Clostridia bacterium | reverse complement strand
AGATAAGGTATAGATATCGCAAGCACAACAATTACCGAGGAGATCAGCTTTAGCATGAATGCCGGCATATCAAAGCGCAGCGCGATGGTATATACCAGCCTGAACAGCACGGAGCCGAGCACAACGCCCACGGCTCGGGTGAAGATACCGCCCTTGCCCATGATAACGCCGCCGATGAGCAGGGAAGCCAGCGCGATGGTGACCATGCCGGTGCCGATGTTTATATCGACGGCTTTCTGCGACTGCGCCAGCAAACAGCCGGACAGCGCCGTGAACGAGCCTGCGATGCACAGACCGATTATGGTCGTGAACGCTGTGTTTATGGACGATGAGCGCACCATGTCGGGATTGTTGCCCGTTGCGCGTATCGCAAGACCGAGGCGGGTCTTGAGAAACAGGGTCAATAGAGTGAGTATGACGATCACCGCAATGAGAGCGACCGCGAGCTTATACTGCTTTGCGAAAACAGTGCCCTTGAGAAGCTCTTTCATGAGCGAAAACACGGTGTCGGCCTTGTTCATGTTCAGAAGCGATGAGCCGCCCATGATGGCAATGTTTATCGAGTAAAGTCCGGTGTTTACTATGATGCCGGCGAGCAGACTGTCAACGCCGAGCTTTGTCTGCAATATTCCGGTCACAAAGCCCGAGCACACGCCGGCGGCCATCGCGGCGGGTATCGCAAGATACGGATGCCCCGAGAGCACGACTATCGCGCCGACCGCGGCACCGAGGGTGAAGCAGCCGTCGGTGGACAGGTCGCAGACGTTGAGCATACTGTAGCTCAAATACAGTGCGAGCACCGTCAGCGAGCAGATAAGTCCAAGCTCAAGCGCTGTCTGCCCAAGACTCAGTATCGTTGCAATATCCATGTCGTTTCCTCTTTCCTGTGCGATGTCTGTTTATTACTCTATCACTGCTGAACGTCGCTGAAGCTTTCGGCGGTGGTGATGGTGTTTATCTTGGTGCAGTAGGGCTCGAAGGCCTTTACTACGGTGTCGTAATCGTAACCGAGCTCGGTGCAGATCTCGGTGTTGATTGTCGCAGTGCCGTTATCGAAGGTTTTGACTGCCATGGTTGCGGGATCGGCGCCGTTGAGAAGGATATCGGCTGCCATGTTCGCGGTCTCGACGCCGAGGTTTGCGTAGTCGACGCCGTAGCCGAGAAACGCGCCGTTGAGTGCGAAGGAGTCAGCGCCGGCATAGTGGGGGATGCCTGCCTTTGCGAAAGTCTCGTAGATTGCAAGCTCTGCCTTCATGATGGAGTTATCTGTCGGGGTGAATACTGCGTCAACGCCGTCTGCTACCATAGCTTCGGCTGCGAGCATGACCTCATCTGCGGTGGAGCCGGTGTGCTCGACTACCTCAACGCCCTTATCGGCGAGGTATTTCTTTGCTGCCTCAATGGATGCGGTGGAGGAGTCCTGGCCGACGTCGTACAGCAGGCCGATCTTCTTTGCATCGGGGTCGTTTGCGAAGATGAGGTTCATAATGGCGTCTGCGTCGAGGTAATCGCTGGTGCCGGTGACATTAGCGCCCGGCTTATCGAGGCTCTCGACGAGCTCTGCGCCGACGGGGTCGGAAACTGCGGAGAACACAACGGGGATCTCGTTATCCTCAGTCAGAGCCTGCATGCGCATCGCAACGGGGGTCGCAACGCCGATCATGAGATCAACGTCCTCTGCTATGAAGTTGGAGATTATCTGCTCCATAACGGTCGCGTCGGCATTGCAGTTATCATAGCTTACCTCAAAGGTAACGCCCTTTTCCTCGCCGATGGCCTTGAGCTGAGCCTGGATGTTCTCGACTATCTGATTGAGGGATGCGTCATCGACATAGTTGCAGATGCCGACCTTATAGACCTTGGCGCTGTCGTTGTCATTGTCGCCGCCATTGGTCTGACTGCCGCAGGCGCACAGGGTAAATACCATTGCCAGTGCGCATACAAGCGCGAGTGCCTTTTTGATGATGCTGTTTTTCATTGTTTTTTCCTCCAAAAATGTTTTTTGTAGCTTGGGTGCAGATGGAGGGGAGCTTGCTTGTAAAATAAAAAAAGCAGCCTCCTATCCCAACAATGGGACAAGAGCTGCGCTCCTGCGATACCACCCAAATTGACGAAAAATTCGTCCGCTCGCTTATGCGTACCATCATACGCACCCCGATTGATAACGGGAGGGATCCCGTCGGCATCTACTCAGGCTTTCTGCCTTTTCAAGCCGCCCTCCGAAGTCCATTCACTTCGCGCCGCCGACCGTGATCTCACCACCCACGGTTCTCTTAACGCCGGTTTTCCGAAGCTACTACTCTTCGTCACAGGTTTGATGCTGCAATTATAGCACCTGATTTTCGCTTGTCAAGCCCCAAAACAAAATTTTTTCGCTGAAAATTT
>CALBGG010000093.1 GCA_937893605.1 uncultured Clostridia bacterium | reverse complement strand
CGCAGTTTCAATGACTACGGGATTTGTTATACTTGGCGGAGAGTGTGGGATTCGAACCCACGTGGGCGTGAGCCCAAACGGTTTTCAAGACCGCCTCGTTATGACCACTTCGATAACTCTCCGAATATTCGATTATTGAAAAGAGCACACATATGTGTGCTCTTTTTGTGGCGCAGAAGGAGGGATTTGAACCCTCGCGCGCTTTTTACACGCCTACTCCCTTAGCAGGGGAGCCCCTTCGGCCTCTTGGGTACTTCTGCACATAGCCGCTGAAATATAATAGCATAGCCCACCGCCTATGTCAAGAAGTTTATTCTCCGGAATCATATTCGGAATATCGCCTTACGCAGTGCGTTCACCTTTTCGGCGATGGACGCAAACTGCGCCGGAGTTATGGCCTGCGCCGCGTCGCATTTTGACTGCGCGGGATCGTCATGCACCTCGATCATAAGCCCGTCCGCTCCCGCGGCCGCGGCGGCCAGAGCCATGGGCTCAACGTATTTTGCGTGCCCCGTCGCGTGGCTCGGATCGACGATGACCGGCAGACGGCTCAGATCCTTTATAACGGCTACCGCCGACAGATCGAGCGTGTTGCGCGTTGCCGTCTCAAATGTGCGAATGCCGCGTTCACAGAGGATCACGCGCTCGTTTCCGCCGCTCATTATATACTCTGCCGAGGTAAGAAGCTCCTTTACGGTGTTCGCCCAGCCGCGTTTTAAAAGTATAGGTTTGCTGAGCCTGCCGAGCGCCTTTAAAAGCTCGAAATTCTGCATATTGCGTGCGCCGACTTGTATTATGTCAACCTTATCAAACAGCGGCAGCTGCTCCTTGTCGGTCACCTCGCTGACTGTCGGCATACCGTACTCGCGCCCTGCGGCTATGAGGTGCGGCAGACCGTCTGCGCGCATGCCCTGAAAGCTGTATGGCGATGTGCGCGGCTTGAACGCGCCGCCGCGAAGCAGCTGAGCTCCTGCTGATTTTATCTCACGTGCGATGCTTGTTATCTGTTCGGTGCTCTCGACCGAGCAGGGGCCGGCTATCATCGTAAACGTTCCGCCGCCGATCTTCACGCCGCCGACGTCTATAACGCTCCTGTCGTCGGGGGAATTGCGCCCTGCGAGCTTGTACGGCTGAGTGATGGCTCTGACGTATTCTACGATATCCATATCCTCGATGTAAGCCTCGTCGAGCCTGTCTGCGTCGCCGATGACGACGAGCACTGTCTGATTTTCGCCGCGCGTCGTCTGCACCTCAAGATCGTGGCAGCGTATCCAGCATCTGAGCTCCTCTGCCTGCTCGGGGGATGCGTCGTGCTTTAGTACGATTATCATGATGTATACCTCCGAAAATGCTGTATTATCTGCCAGTATACAACATAATAAGATAATTTTCAATTTATACTTGACAACGCGCGTCTATCTGCTATAATTCATACGAAAACTGAACACCTTATCAAGAGTGGTGGAGGGAACGGCCCTGTGAAACCCGGCAACCTGCGAAGGCAAGGTGCCAAATCCGGCGGTGATTATCGAAAGATGAGGCTTATGACCAAACTTGCTGCTCCGTCGGTTCGACGGAGTTTTTTAATTGCCTGAGTGTTCGGAGATATTATTTTTCGGAGGAAATGAAAATGAGCAAAAGACTGTTTACATCGGAATCGGTAACTGAGGGACATCCCGATAAGATCTGCGACCAGATCTCGGACGCAATACTTGACGCAATACTCGAAAAAGATCCCAACGGCCGCGTAGCGTGCGAAACGACAGTTTCCACCGGCCTTGTCCACATCATGGGCGAGATCAGCACCGAGTGCTATATTGACATTGCCAAGATAGCGCGCGGCGTTATCCGCGATATAGGCTACGACAGAGCAAAGTACGGCTTTGACTGCGACACCTGCGGAATCATCACCAACATCGACGAGCAGTCAGCCGATATCGCTTTGGGCGTTGATAAGTCACTCGAGGCAAAGGAGAGAGGCGACGCCGAACTCGATAACGGCGCGGGAGATCAGGGCATGATGTTCGGCTACGCATGCCGTGAGACCAAGGAGTTCATGCCTCTGGCAATAAGCCTTTCACATAAGATAGCAAAACGCCTTGCCGAGGTCAGAAAGACCGGCCTTGTCAATTATCTGCGCCCCGACGGCAAAACTCAGGTCACTGTTGAGTATGACGATGCGGGCAAGCCCACGCGTGTCGACACCGTCGTTCTATCTACCCAGCATTCTCCCGATGTGGACCTTGAGCAGATCCGCAATGATATGGTAGAGCTCGTCATAAAGCCAAGCGTTCCCGCAGAGCTCATCGATGAGAGCACCAGATATTATGTAAACCCGACCGGCCGCTTCGTTATCGGCGGACCGCAGGGCGACTCCGGCCTGACCGGCAGAAAGATCATAGTCGATACCTATGGCGGCAGCGCACCCCACGGCGGCGGCGCATTCTCCGGAAAGGATCCCACCAAGGTCGACCGCAGTGCGGCCTACGCGTCCCGCTATGTCGCAAAGAACATCGTCGCGGCAGGCCTTGCAGACAAGTGCCTTGTTCAGCTTGCCTATGCAATCGGCATTGCCCGTCCCGTTTCCGTCATGGTCGATACCTACGGCACCGGCAAGGTCTCCGATGAGAAGCTGGCTCGGGCGGTAAACAAGGTATTCGACCTGCGCCCGACAGCCATTATCCGCGACCTTGAGCTCACAAAGCCCATATACAGAAAGCTCGCTGCCTATGGTCATATGGGACGCACCGACCTCGGCGTCCGCTGGGAGGATACCGACAGGGTCGACGCGCTGCTTGAGGCTGTTAAGTAATGCATATCCCGACCTGCGAAAGCAGCCTTCTCGATATCGTCGGCTTTGACGAAGCTCTTGCGGCCTCGGGCGGCAGGGGAGACTATGATTCGGACAAGTGGCTTTACGTTCCCGATTACTACACCGATTACCGATACATCCTCGGAACACGCGGAAATAATCCGCTTATCTGCATCGGGATAAATCCCTCCACCGCAGCGCCCGATGATCTTGACAATACGCTCAAAAGTGTCGCGCGCATCGCAGCCGGTAACGGCTACGACAGCTGGATAATGTTCAATGTCTATGCCCAGCGAGCCACCGATCCCGACGATATGGACGAGGCTTTAAACGAAAAGCTGCACCGCGAGAATATGCGTGCGTTTGAGTACATATTAAAAAATGTGGGCGAGGGCGTATCGCCCGCAATATGGGCGGCCTGGGGCACGATAATAGAAAAACGCCCGTACCTTAAAGACTGCGTTCTCGACATGGTGCGCCTCGGGCGTGAATACAATGCAAAATGGTACAGCGCGGGAAAACGATCCGTCAAGGGGCATCCGCACCACCCGCTGTACCTGCGCAAGGACGCACCCACCGAGGAATTTGACATAGTCAGCTATCTTGAAAACTGTCTGTGAGGTGTTGTAATTGAAGCCGAAATTCAAGCTCGCCGTCGTTCAGATACGCACGGAAACGGATAAGTCACAGACTCTCGGCAAAGCCGGGCGCATGATAGCCGAAGCCGCTTCAAACGGTGCTGAGCTCGTCGTGCTGCCCGAAATGTGGAACTGCCCGTATTCAAAAAAATACTTTCATGCCATTGCCGATAATGACAACGGCGAAACGAGAGCTGCCATGTCGCGCTGGGCAAAGGAAAACAGTGTCATACTCGTCGGCGGCTCGGTGCCAGAAAAGTGCGGCGATAAGCTGTACAACACCTGCTATGTTTTCGACGAAGCGGGGCGGGAGACAGCACGTCACCGCAAGATACATTTGTTCGATGTCGATATTAAGGGCGGCGTAAGATTCAAGGAATCCAACAGCTTTGCGCCGGGTGAGGATATCACGGTGTTTGACACGCGCTTTGGCAAAATGGGCGTCGAGATCTGCTTCGACATTCGCTTTCCCGAGCTCACGCGTGCGATGGCAAAGAGGGGAGCGGAGGTTATACTGTGCCCTGCGCAGTTTAACATGACCACCGGGCCGAGGCACTGGGAGCTGAGCGTTCGCGCCCGCGCCATGGATAACGAGCTTTTCTTTGTCGGCGCTTCGGCTGCGCGATACGAGGGCTTTGACTATGAATGCTGGGGCCACTCGACCGTTGCCGATCCCTTCGGTATGGTCAGAGCCTCGTGCGATGAAACAGAGCAGATACTTTATTGCGATATCGATCTAAACGAGGTCGATTCCGTCCGTGAGCAGCTGCCCACCTTTCTGCATCTCAGGGAAGATGTGTACAATGTAGCTAAATAAGCAGAAAACCCGGGGCAAAATGCCTCGGGTTTTGTTATATTGGCCGAAAAGTAAAAAAGGTGTTGCAAAATAATGAATGAGCAAGTATAATCGCATAGAAAAGATTTTTAAGACGGTTCAGAGAAGCCGGCAAAATCGCAGATATTGTGCATCTCTCCGAAGGGAGAGTCATGTTCTTGTGCGTCTTGTCGGTTTTCGGCAGGGCGATTTTCTTTTGTTCGGGGTGATAATGTGAAGCTCAAGGCAAGACTTATGGACGAGGCGGCAATGGGCCGCGCACTTATGAGAATATCCCATGAGATAACCGAAAAGAACAAGGGCGTAGACGATGTTGTGCTTGTAGGCATCCGCAGAAGGGGAGTACCCATATCCGAACGCATCCGCGATAACATTATGAAGATAGAGAACACATCGGTTCCCTGCGGCAGCGTGGATATCCGCTTTTACCGCGACGACCTTACGCATGAAAGTGAGCAGCCTGTCATAATAAAAGCCGATATCGGCGCGGATGTGAATGACAAAAACGTTGTTCTCGTTGACGATGTTCTCTACACCGGCCGCACGGCACGAGCCGCCATAGATGCCGTATTCACGGCTGGGCGTCCGCGCAGCATCCAGTTTGCGGTGCTGATAGACCGCGGCCACCGCGAGCTCCCCATAAGAGCCGACTATGTCGGCAAAAACGTCCCGACCTCGCGAGCCGAGCTTATTGAGGTTCGCCTGCCGGAGTTTGACGGCGAAACGGGCGTATACCTTATGGAGACGGATAAATAAGTCAGCAAATACCATCAATATATTAAAACTACACAAAGAGAGGTACAATCACTGATGAAAGAAAAAAACGTGATTAATGGACCCGTGTACGACGCACGCACCCTTGGTACTCCCAAAATGCTGGTTCTCGGACTTCAGCACATGTTCGCAATGTTCGGCGCGACTGTTCTCGTCCCCTTGCTTACGGGACTTGATATCGCAACGACTCTGCTGTTTGCCGGCCTCGGTACGCTGCTGTTCCATTTCCTTACCCGGCGCAAGGTTCCCGCTTTCCTCGGCTCGTCCTTCGCATTCATAGGCGGCTACAATGCCATTCGCCAGGTCGGCATAGACGCAGCCGGAGAGCCCATCTACAATAACGAGCTGCTCGTTTACGCCTGCTTCGGCGTCGCCTGTGCGGGACTTATGTATGTTATCCTGTCGGCTCTGTTCAAGGCTTTCGGAGTAAAGAAGGTCATGAAATTCTTCCCGCCGATAGTAACGGGCCCCATTATCATCTCCATCGGCCTGATACTGTCATCCTCGGCAATCACAAACTGCAACGCAAACTGGCTCGTAGCGGCAGCGGCGATAGTCATTGTTATCTACTTCAACATCTGGGGTAAGGGTATGGCAAAGATCATTCCCATCCTCATCGGTGTTCTCGGTTCCTATGTGATCTCCATGCTCGTTGATCCCGCATCCCGCGCTGCCGTCGTGGAAAAGGTCGCAGAGGCCAAGTGGGTCGGCCTTCCCATCGTGTGGGAAAACAGTGTGTTCCACCTGTTCAGCATGGATGTTGACACCGGAATGCTCCTGAGCGCTATCTTCACCATCGTTCCTCTGTCCCTGGCAACCATGGTCGAGCACATCGGCGATATTTGCGCGATATCCTCCACTGTAGGCAAGAACTTCGTTGCTGACCCCGGACTGCACCGTACCCTTTTGGGAGACGGCCTTGCGACCACTCTCGCATCTGTATTCGGTGCACCTGCAAACACCACCTACGGCGAGAATACCGGTGTCCTTGCGCTCAGTAAGGTCTACGACCCCCGCGTCATCCGCATCGCGGCATGCTTTGCGATAATATTCTCCTTCTGCCCGAAGTTTGCAGCCCTCATCACCGCAATGCCCACCGCTACCATCGGCGGCATCTCTCTGATCCTCTACGGTATGATCTCCGCAGTCGGCGTCCGCAACGTCGTTGAGAATAAGGTCGACTTCACCAACAGCCGCAACGTCATTGTCGCAGCGCTCATCCTCGTTCTCGCCATCGGCATCAACTACTCCGTCGGCAGCATCAAGATCGGCATCGTATCCCTCTCCGGCCTCGCGGTCGCATCCCTCGTCGGTATCATCGTAAACGCGATACTCCCCGGCAAGGACTACGAGTTCGGCGTTGACGAGCAGGGCGATACCTCCGTCAACTTCATCGTACGATAAGAATACAGACTTAAATCAAAGCGGCTCGCCAAAATGAACAGCACCCCATCTGTTAGATATTATATCATATCTGTCTAACAAATGGGGTGCTGTTCAAAACGGTGAGCCGCTTTTCTACGTTATGCTATTTGATAAAATTGATAAAATAAAAAAGGCAGCCTACCTGAACCGGCAAGCTGCCTTTGGCAGCGGATGAAGGATTCGAACCCTCACAAACGGAGTCAGAGTCCGGTGTGCTACCATTACACAAATCCGCTAAGCGCAAGAGATATTATACCGTAAAATCGGAATTTGTCAATACCTATTTTTGATTTTTTAGAAAGCCGCAGATCAAGGTTTGCAGCGGCCGCAGGGCGAATACCCGGCAGCGACGGCTTCGTCGCGCGTTGAAAACCACAGACGGTTATCGTCCGATATCCTCGCTGCCGACGGGCAGGAGGAAATGTGGAACTTTTCCGACTTGCTGCTTGCCGTATATTCCCCCTGAGCCTGCGCAGGAGCCGATGGCTCGGCGGACGGAGTACTTGCCTCCGTGGGAGCAGCGGCATCGGCCAAAGGGCTTACGGTGACGTGTACGGAACTGGTCTTCTCAGAACTCTCACTCGGAGAGGAAAGTATAAAGCCCACAGCCGAAGCGGCGAGTATGCAGCAGCATGCCACCGCACGGACGATCTGAAGCTTACTTCTGCTCCTGATCGCGAGCACGGCAAAGACCGTTGCTGCGGCAATAGCTGTAATTGAAATTATAACAAAAATTATTTTCATATGGATATAATATATCTGCAAGTAAAATATGTCAATATATCGGCGCGAAAAAGGCTTCCCAGACGGGAAGCCTTCAGCTTTAAGCGTTTTGCTCTTTTATCTTGCCGTTTATTATGCGCATTTCCCCGATTATGAGGATTGCAACGGTTATTGCGGCCAGGCAGTCGCCGACGGGACCTGCATACAGCAGACCGTCGATGCCCATAATGCCTGAAAGAATATAAGCACAGGGCAGGAAGTAGATAAGCTGTCTTGTCAGTGTACAGATCATAGCCTTCGTGGGCTTGCCGATCGACTGGAAGAAGATGCCCGAGGGGATGAGGAAGCCGACGAGGAAAATAACGCCGAGGAAGATGTGGAAGCACTTGAGCGCAAAGTCGTTATACAGCTCGTTTTCCTGACCGAAGATATTTATTATCTCCTGCGTGAACAGCTGGAAACAGCCCCAGCCGATGAGGCCGACCGTGAGACCGACGATGATGGTCCTGAGATATGTCGCCTTTACACGGTGGAAGTTCTTTGCGCCGTAGTTATAGCCTACAATGGGCTGACTGCCTATGCCGAGGCCGACCATGACGCTGACGATAATTGAGTTTACCTTCATGACTATGCCGAAGGCTGCAAGCGGGATATCCGGACCGTAAACGCTCTGCAGACCGTATTTGACGGTGAGATTGTTCATGCAGATAACGACTATAGTCGAGCCAAACTGCGTAAAGAAGCTCGAAATGCCCAACGGCAGGAAGGAAAACAGGGT
>CALBGG010000092.1 GCA_937893605.1 uncultured Clostridia bacterium | reverse complement strand
CTAAGTATACGTTTTTTCATTCTTCTTTTGTTTTTCCCTTCTGAGTTTTTGCCTGAGCCGCGCCTGTCGAAACAGACACAACGTTGTAATTATAGCCCAAGAGCCCTCATCAATCAAGGAATTTAAGAGAATGTTTACTTTTTAGAGGCGCTTTAGCGCACCTATTGATACGTATATTGCGTGAACCCGGTATCGAAACCGCGGAACAAACCATATTGTTTTTCATCCCGCGGGTACGCTGCAAATTTTGCGCAGCCCGGTATCGCACCTGCTGACTAAACCGCAAAAAACGGGCGGGCAATGCCCGCCCCTACGATATGGATTTTAGTGCTGACCAAAGTTCAACAAGCGGAACAGGCAAGATAAGTTCCCTACAGGGGTGCAGACAAAAATTTTGCACCAATATAGAACACTGCACCCTGCCTTTCCCTTCGAGGGGAAGGCAAGGGTGCACTACCGTAGGGCGATGCAAAACCGGTTTTGTCGGCACCTTCGACACCGGACAAGCGCAATCACAGTATAGGTGCAGTCTCAATGCGCCTCTAAAAAAGCGCCATAGAAAGGGTCAGAATGCCCAAATTGTCGGCGTAAATTTTGTCGAATTGGCTCAAAGGCAGGGGGTTGCGGCCGAGACCGGCCTCGATCGTGTAGCCGGGGCGGTCGAAATCGCTGATGAACCAGTCCTTGTACCCGGCAAAGCCCGAGGCAAAAGGCGTATCTTCCACGGCGTAGCCCGAGACGGCGGCAAAGGTGTCGGCGATATCGCGCGCGCCGGTTGGCTCAAGGTCGAGATAGCGCCAGTAGATGACCTCGCCCTGCGTGTGGTAGGCAAGAGTCAGGCTCGGCGACAGCGCGAGCGTAAAATCGTACATCGCGCGGCTTTCCGGCGCGGACAGCGGCGACGGGCCGACGTAATCGGCCGGGGCGGGACTGACAACGCCGAGAGCAAATTTGTTCTCCCTCGCCTGCTCCCATCCGGCCGGATACTGCAAATTGAGGTCTACGCCGCGGATATTCGCCTTCCAGCCCGAGGGAAACGGCACGTCGGGGTAGCTTTGCGCGATGCGCACCGCTGCATCGTAGTACTCGCCGCCCGTTAGCTCGCCCGTCACAAGGTCAACGCCGTCCGGGTCGACGCAGGGCGCTATGTAAACGGTCGCAGTGCCGAAAAGCTCCCGTGCGCTTCGGCCGAAAATTTTGCCGTTTTCCGCATATGCGCGCGCAAGCTGCTCGGCAAATTTCAGCAGCACGGGAATGGTTATCCACTCGTTGGCATGGTGAGCGGCGTTATAAAAAACGCGCTTTTCGCCCTTGCCGAGCGCGAGATACCACAGCGGCTTTCCCATGACCGACTTGCCGAGCTGCCCGGTTTTGACAAACGGATATCGCGCCGCGATCCCGCGCACGCAAAACGACACGAGCGATGAAGTAAATCTTAAGTTTGTGGGCACAATATCAAACGGGAGCGGAATTACAAGACTGCCGCCGACGTTAAGATTTTCGGCCGCGATGCCGGGATTTGCCGTCAGTATCGCCGACAGCGGCACATTATACTGCCGCGCAAGCGAAAACAGCGTGTCACCTCGGTGGATGCGGTGCTCGGCAAAGCCGGTGCAGTAAGGCGTCAGCGCACGATGCGTCGCAGGACCTGCGATGCCGTCGGCCGCAAGCCCGTTATCGGCCTGAAAAATCCGCAGCGCGTCCCTTGTTGCGCTGCCGAAAACGCCGTCGATAACAAGCGTCTGCGCTCCCGCACGGCGCAGCGCCAGCTGCAAAAGCTCGACCGACGGCCCGACAGCGCCGTATTTTAAAAGCTTCATATATGACCTCCATATACACAAAATGAAAATGATTTTTCAATAACACCTCATCCGCCGCCGATGGCGGCACCTTCCCCTCAAGGGGAAGGCAATGTGCAGGCGAAAGTTTTGCACTAAATCAGAACAACAACTGCGTACAGCGACCCCTCAGTCGACTGCGTCGACAGCTCCCCTTACGCAGGGGAGCCAATGGAAAGCGGCAGTTTCACGGTTTCGTCGGAAAATTCGACACCGGGCTGACGCAAAAAAATGTATAGGTAAAATCTCAATTCGCTGCTGAAAAAAGGCTTATATATTTTATGCCCGGCGGCGCATGCTTTATGTGTGGAGGTGAGATATGACGATCAAAAAAATCATGGCGGCGATAACGGCGGCGGTGCTGTGCTTTATGCTGTCGGCGGCGGCGCTTGCGGAGTCGCTCGTACCCGGCGGCGGCGCGGTGGGCATACGCATGACGACCGACGGCGTTGTCGTCGCGGGGATTTCCGAGGTCGAGACCGCAGACGGCAAACGCAGTCCGGCAGCGGACGCGGGGCTTAAAAAGGGCGACGTCATCACGCGGCTGGGCGGCAGCGACATCGCAACGGCGCAGGACTTCAAGGACGCGCTCAGTGCTCTCGACGGCAGCAAAACGACCGTGACCTTTGAGCGCGGCGGAAAACAGAAGCAGCAGAACATCACGCCCGCGCAGGACACGGACGGCGCGTGGAAGCTCGGGCTCCGGCTGCGCGACGGCATAAGCGGCGTGGGCACGCTGACGTTTTTCGACCCCGCTACCGGCGTTTACGGTGCGCTCGGCCACAGCATCAGCGGCGACGACGGCGAGGTGCTGCCGCTCGGCGACGGCGGCATCTACGGCGCGGAGATAGTCGGCATAGTTCCGGGCGAGGCCGGCGCTCCGGGACAGCTTGACGGCAGGACCGACGCCGCGGCCTTTCTCGGGGATATCCGCATAAACTGCGGCTGCGGCATCTTCGGAACGGCCGATTTCGACGGCGTCACAATGGAGACCGGCGAATTTGAGACAGGTCCGGCGACCATCCGCTGCACGCTCGAGGGGAGCGAAACGCACGAGTACGGCATTGAGATCAAAAAGGTGTATCCCTCATCCGAAGGCACAACCGTAATGCTGACGGTCACAGACCCCGAGCTCATAGCGCTCACGGGCGGCATCGTTCAGGGCATGTCCGGCAGTCCCATAATCCAGAACGGCAGGCTCGTCGGCGCCGTCACGCACGTTTTCGTAAACGACCCGACCTCGGGCTACGGTGTGAGTATAGGAGACATGCTGCGCATGGCGTCTTCAGCGGCGCATTAAGGCCGGGCCGACACGCACATTGCGGATGACCGATTCGGAGCAGCGGAGCAAGCCGCAGCGTTTCGCACAGCACGAAATTGTGCCGATTTGGTGCAAAATTTCGCCGACAGCCTTGTCTTCTCCTCCGAGGGAAGGTGTCGGCGCTGCCGACGGATTAGATGTTATTCAAGCAAAAAAGCAAAAAAGAGTGCAGATCAAAAATCTGCACTCTTTTTCAGCGGCGCTTGGAGACCTGCCACGGGAAGCGAAACGCCGCGGTTTCTGCCGATGTTCCGATAACGGACACCGGCAATATGCGTATCGGCCCGGCCTTAGTGCGCCTTTAAATACCCTCTAAAATTTCTTTGAGGGTCAGGTCTGTGCCGGAGATGGGGGTAAGCTTATTTCCGCCGCAGCTGGGACATTTGAGGCGCTCGAGATCGGCGACGAACTGCTCGCCGCATTCCATGCACTGCGCCCTGCCCTCGACGGTCTCGACAAGCATATCGGTGCTTTCAAACTCAGTTCCGTCGATTACCGCCTGCCAGCAATCCGTGAGGAAGCGGGGGACAACTCCGGAGAGCGTCCCCACCTCGACGGTGATGCTTTGCACGTTTTCAAGCTTCTCTTCCTCGGCGATATTGCGCAGCATTTTCAGCAGCGCATCGCAAATTCCAAGCTCATGCATTATTTTTTTACCGCGTTCTTTATAAGTCCGCCCGCACGCTTGACGAGCCCCTCGGCGACCTTGATGGGCATGGTCTCGAAGGTGCCGGCGTGCCAGTCGCGCACCTTCTTGAGGTGTATCGCGTCAAACTTGCACTTTGTCGTGCACAGGCCGCAGCCGATGCACATATACTCGTCGACCTTCGTCGCGCCGCAGCCGAGGCAGCGTGCGGTCTCCTTGCGCACCTGCTCCTCGGTGAATGTCACGCGCGCGTCGGCGAAGGTCTTGGCCTTTGCCTTGTTATAGCCGGGCATCTGACGCTTGCCGTGGTCGAAGTGCGATATATCCAGCAGCGTGTGCTGCTTGTCGAGCGATTTGTACACGCGCCTGTCGCGCCCCATGGTGAGGGTCTGACCGGGGTGGACATAGCGGTGCAGGCTTATGGCCGCCTCCTTGCCGGCGGCTATCGCGTCGATGGCGAATTTCGGGCCGGTGTAGCAGTCGCCGCCGACGAAAATGTCCGGCTGGGCGGTCTGATAGGTCAGCGCATCCGCAACGGCGGTGCCCTTCTCAGTTGTCTTGAGCGCTCCGACATCGAGCTTGCCCCAGTCGATGACCTGGCCTATGGCCGCGATGACGGAATCGACCTTGATAGTCTCGAACCTGCCTGTGCCGACGGGCTTTCTTCTGCCCTTTTCATCCGGCTCGCCGAGTTCCATGAGCTCGACCTTGAGTGCGGTGACTTTTCCGTCCTTGCCCTCGATGGCGACGGGAGCGTTGAGATAACGGAACTTCACGCCCTCCTCGACGGCTTCCCTGACCTCCTCGGGGTCTGCCGGGAGCTCATCGGCCGAGCGGCGGTAGATTATGTAGGTATTCTTCGCGCCGAGACGGACAGCCGCACGGCACACGTCCATTGCGACGTTGCCGCCGCCGATGACGGCGCAGCTCTTGCCGATCTCGGGCTTGCTGCCGAGATTTACCTCGCGCAGGAAGTCAATGCCGCCGAATACGCCGGTGAGATCCTCGCCCTCGACGCCGAGCTTTGCCGACTTCTGAGCGCCGATGGCGAGATAAAAGCCCTTGTAGCCCTCGTCGCGCAGCTGCTGAATGGTGATATCCCTGCCGACCTCAACGCCGCATTTAAACTCAACGCCCATCTCCTTGAGAATGTCGATCTCGGCGTTGAGAACGTCCTTTTCAAGGCGGAAGGACGGGATGCCGAGGGTCAGCATGCCGCCGGGAACGGGATTGCGGTCGAAAACGGTGACGGGGTAGCCCTTGTTTGCAAGATAGTATGCGCAGCTCATGCCTGCGGGGCCTGCGCCGATGACGGCGATCTTCTCGGTGTAGGGGCGGCCTATCTGATTGACCATTTTGGGCACGAAGCGCGTAGCCTCATGCAGATCATGATCGGCGATGAAGCGCTTGACCTCGTCGATGGCGACGGCCTCGTCGACACTCGCGCGGGTGCACTCTTCCTCGCAGCGCTTGTTGCAGATGCGTCCGCAGACGGCGGGGAAGGGGTTTTCCTTCTTTATGAGCTCAAGTGCGTCGGTGTATCTGCCCTGAGCGGCGAGCTTGAGGTAGCCCTGAACGGGAACATGCGCCGGGCACGCGGCCTTGCAGGGGGCGGTGCCGGTGTCGACGGTGTCCTTGAAATTCTCGCGGTAATCGGGATTGAAGGTCTTCTTTACGAAAACGGTGTTCGTGAGCTTTGCATAGCCCGGAGGGGTCAGATCATCGGACGAGCACAGCTTCTGGCCGAGTCTGAGCGCGTTGCCGGGGCAGGTCTCGACACACTGGGCGCAGGCGACGCACTTTGCCTCGTCGACCTCGGCGACGAAGTTCGAACGTATGGCGTCTCTCGCGCCGAACATGAGGCCCGCACGCAGACCGAAGCAGGCGCATGCGCAGCAGTTGCAGACAGCGGCGCTGTCGCCGACCTCCTCAATGTTGGGAATATCGTGCATGAGGCCGTTTTCCTCGGCGCGCAGGATGATCTCCATGGCCTCCTCGCGCGTGATCCTACGTGCGCGGCCGGAGCGGATGTAATGCTCCGCGCCCTTGCCCATCTGCACGCACATGTCCTCGTCCAGATGTCCGCAGCCGTCGCCGATGCTGGTGCGCGACGCACGGCAGGAGCAGGACGAAACGGAGAAGGTGTCGTACTTATTCAGGTAATACGACAGCCTTTCGTCATCGCTGACACCGGGAATATCCTTTATTGCGCTCTCGACGGGGATGACGCGCATCAGGCCGTAGCCCTGCGGCAGTACGGGGCCTAAAAGCTCCATGCGCACGCGGGTGTACTCCTCGAAGGCTCTGCCGACCTCGGGGTGGGCTGCCATGAGCTCCTTGTTGTTGACCATCATTTCGAGTATGCCGGGCGCGAAGATCTGCATGAAGTAGACATCCTCGCCGCGCTCCTTGTCATAGGTGCGGCGGAAAATGCCGTAGTAGACGAGATTGTCCAGCGCGGGCTTTATCTCATCGACGGTCTTTCCGACTTTTTTTGCAAGGTACTCCGCCGTGCGCTCCTTGCGCAGTCCGGCGGCGATGGCGATATCGGCCTCGTCGTCGGAAACGATGTCGGCCATGCAGTAGTACTCGGGGGCGTTCTCGTCGATCTTCACGACCATGCCGGAAACACCGCCGATGACCTTGGCAAGCTTGACTATCTTGGGTCTGAGTTGTGCCATAATCTAATTCTCCTCTTCCTTTAATGACAGCGACGTGAGTTTTTCAGAGTTATCCGTGGATAACTCTGTTTATGAATTGGTGCGACCAAAACCAAAGTGCCGAGGCTGTGTACAAATTACATGCATCAGTGGGCGGCAGACCAAATAAGCTGCCGAAAACGCAAGTCATTTTCGCCTACATATTGACTTTTTTGCACCGGAATGATTAATTATTAACATATTAGACAGAGCAATTGTATTACATTAACACAGATTTGTCAATACACATATAACGGGGGAAGGCCGCATGTGAAAGCCGTGCAAAAGGGCTTGACATTTTGGCAAAATCATATATAATGTTATGGTCTGCCGGTATGCGCAGACTATCCTTGCTCCCGACGCGGTCGGGGGCCAAAAGACCAGAAGGAGGTGCAAACCATGGCAAAAGCAACAGAGAAGTACGAAGTAATGTACATCATCAACCCGAACTTCACCGAGGAGCAGACCGCTGCCGTCGTCGAGAAGTTCAAGGCGCTCGTTGAGGCTCATGGTACCCTGGACGAACTGGAGGAGATGGGTAAGCGCAAGCTCGCTTACGAGATCAACTACATTTCGGAAGGCTACTATGTGCTGATGAAGTTCACCAGCGGCGCGGATTTCCCCGCAGAGCTGGACCGTATCCTCGGCATCACCGACGGCATCATGCGTCGCCTGATCACCCTGCGTGCTGAGTAAGGAGACGAGTTATGCTTAATCACATCACGATCATGGGTCGCCTGACCCGTGACCCCGAGCTGAGATACACTCAGTCGCAGACTCCCGTCGCATCGTTCACCCTTGCCGTTGACCGCGATTTCGGCGGCCGCGACGGCGGCGAAAAGCAGACCGATTTTATCGACTGCGTCGCATGGCGCTCTACCGCTGAGTTTGTCAGCAAGTATTTCGCCAAGGGCAGCATGGCTGTCGTTTCCGGCAGACTGCAGATCCGCGACTGGACCGACCGCGAGGGCGGCAAGCGCCGCAGCGCGGAGGTCGTTGTCGACAATGTGTATTTCGGCGAAAGCAAGCGCCGCGAAGGCGGCGACATGCGCGGTGAGCCCCGTCATGCTTCAAGCTACGACGCTCCGAGCCCTTCGACGGGCGCGTCGGCGTTTTCCGAGCTTGGCGACGATGACGGCGAACTGCCGTTTTAAAAATAATATAGGAGGATACAGCTAATGGCTTTCGATAAGAACAATCCCAAGAACCGCAAGCGCAGAAAAGTCTGCCAGTTTTGCGTAGATAAGGCCACCAGCATCGACTATAAGGATACCGCTAAGCTCCGCCGCTTCATGTCCGAGCGCAGCAAGATCCTTCCCCGTCGTACCACCGGTACCTGCGCAATGCATCAGCGCCAGCTCACCGAGGCTATCAAGAGAGCCCGTCAGATCGCTCTCCTGCCCTATGTGACCGACTGATTATAAGATCAAAGCTCCCGTCTCGTTGAGATGGGAGCTTTTTTGACGTTTTGTGCAAGACTTGCGGCGATTTTGCGTCTTTATAAATGGACGGAGCTCCGCGCAGTCCCCCCCATCACGCGCGGCATGCTGCCCGTTCAACATTATGAAGATCTCCTTTCTCCACCCCATTAAACGGATGGCGTCTTCCCCGGACGCCATCCGTTTTTTATTTTTAAGAGGCGCATTGAGGCTGTACCGATACACATTCTGCCGGTGCCCGGTATCGGAGCAACGGTATAAACCATAATGTTTCGCAGTCCGAAAAAGCGGCGTAAACTTTGCGCTGCACTCACGGGAAGCGGCGGTTTTACGGTTTTGTCCGCTCCTTCGATACCGGGCTGACGCAATAGGCGTATCGGTACAATGTCAAAGCGCTGTTAAAATGTTATCTCCTTGCCGGATTTGCGCCACTGCTTGAATTCCGCGGCGGCCGGTGCCGATCCCGCCGGCGCCCGGTGTCAAAGCTGCGGAAAGCGGACAGCCGGCAACCGATAGCCGCCCGCTGCCATCTATCGGTCGATTTTACGTCAACTTTACAACGGCATGATTATTGATTTTATAAAGCACAGATAAAATGATAATTGTAAAATGGATTGTAAATTGTAAAGAGAGGAACATTTGATGGATATATTCGACGCGCTGGAGATGATAGGCGGCCTGTGCCTGTTTCTTTTCGGCATGAACATAATGGGGCAGGCGCTCGAGCGCCGCGCGGGCGGCAGGCTGCGCACGACGCTCAGCAAAATGACCGGCAATACAATGACCGGCTTTCTCACCGGCCTTGTCGTCACCGCCATTATCCAAAGCTCGTCGGCAACGACCGTCATGGTCGTCGGCTTTGTAAATTCGGGGCTTATGACCTTAAAGCAGGCCATCGGCGTCATCATGGGCGCGAACATCGGCACGACCGTGACAGCGTGGCTCTTAAGCCTCGGCGGCATCAGCGGCGACGCTGTCTGGGTGCAGCTTCTCAAGCCCACATCATTCACGCCGGTGCTGGCGCTTATCGGTATTATAATGTATATGTTCAGCAGGGACAGCCGCAAAAACGACACCGGCATGATCCTGCTGGGCTTTGCCACGCTCATGTTCGGCATGGACACCATGTCCGGCGCGGTGTCCGGTCTGCGCGAGGTCCCCGCATTCCGTCAGATGTTCATCGCCTTCACAAATCCCCTGCTCGGCGTGCTCGCGGGCGCGGCGCTCACGGCGATAATCCAGTCGAGCTCTGCCTCGGTCGGCATACTCCAGGCACTGGCTCTCTCCGGCCAGGTCAGCTACGGTGCGGCCATCCCAATTATCATGGGGCAGAACATCGGCACCTGCGTCACGGCGATGATCTCCTCCGTCGGCACGAGCCGCAACGCAAAGCGCGCCGCCGTCGTGCACCTGGCGTTTAACGTCATCGGCACGGTCGTGTGGCTGACGGTGTTCTGCATCGTGCGCGCCGTGGCCGCCCCTGCGATACTCGGCGAGAGTGCGACGATGTACGGCATTGCGATAGCGCACTCGGCCTTCAACATCGCCTGCACCGCGATTCTGCTCCCGGCCTCGGGTCTGCTCGAGAAGCTTGCTGTACGCCTTGTGCCGGACGGCAAAAAGAAGGATACCGAGGTCACGCTCGACGAGCGCCTGCTCGCAGCGCCGCCGCTGGCGCTTGAACAGTGCAGCGTCGTGACCGAGGACATGGCCTACTACGCCGTGGGCGCGATGAAAAAGGCCATCGGCTGCGTCACGGACTTCGACTCCAGGGCCGCGCAGGAGGTGCGCGAGAGCGAGGACGAGACGGATAAATACGAGGACATGCTCGGAACGTATCTGCTCAAACTCGGCGCAGAGCCTCTGAGCGACGGGGACAGCGAGGAGGTCACGGAGCTTTTGAAGCTCATCGGCGACTTTGAGCGCATCGGCGACCACGCCGTGAACATCGTCGAGTCGGCCGAGGAAATGCACGAAAAGAAGCTCGAATTCACGCGCAGCGCAAGGTATGAGCTGTCGGTCATGACAGCCGCCGTGTGCGAGGCGCTCGACCTTGCTGTGAAGGCCTTCACGGATAACGACACGCAGGCGGCAAAGGCCGTCGAGCCGCTCGAGCAGGTCGTAGACGATCTGAAAAACGAGCTGCGCACGCGGCACATCCTGCGCATGAAAAAGGGCGAGTGCAGCATCGAGGCGGGCTTTGTGTGGTCCGATCTTCTGACAGACCTCGAGCGTGCCTCCGACCACTGCTCGAATATCGCGCTGTGCGTTTTGGACATGAAAAAGCACACCCTCAGCGTCCACGAGACTCAGCATGAGCGCGAGGATGTGCCCGAATTCTCCGATCAGTACCGCCGCTATTCCGAAAAATACGCGCTTCCTTAAGCGCATTGACACCGCTGCTGCATTTTCTGCGCAGACCCGGTGCCGATAGTGCCGTCAGAATTTAAAAAT